>JAISUD010000006.1 GCA_031272265.1 Endomicrobium sp.
GCGCAGAATCACTTGACTAGTGAGCTATTACGCACTCTTTAAAGGATGGCTGCTTCTAAGCCAACTTCCTAGCTGTCTGAGAAATTCCACATCCTTTACCACTTAGCATATATTTCGGGACCTTAATTGATGGTCTGGGCTGTTTCCCTTTTGCACGTGAAGCTTATCCCACACGTACTGACTCCGGAGAAATACATCAAAGAATTCGGAGTTTGGTTAGCGTCGCAAAGTGGGTTACACTCACTAAACTATCCAGTGCTCTACCTCTCTGATTTAACACTCCAGGCTAGTCCAAAAACTATTTCGAGGAGAACCAGCTATCACCAAGTTAGATTGGCCTTTCACCCCTATACCCAGCTCATGCAAGACCTTTTCTACGGTCGACGCTTCGAGCCTCCTCCCTCGTTTAAAAGGGACTCACTCTGTCCAGGCATAGATCACTTGGTTTCGGGTCTAATGATAGGTACTATTCGCCCTTTCAGACTTGCTTTCGCTGCGGCTCCTTAATATGCGTAAACATAATAATTAACCTCGCACCTACCAATAACTCGCCGGATCATTCTTCAACAGGCACGTTCTCAGCCGTTCCGGTTACTTGCGCTTCCAGCATAAGCCTTGAACTGCTTGTATGCATACGGTTTCAGGCTCTATTTCACTCCGCTTCCGCGGTTCTTTTCGCCTTTCTCTCACGATACTAGTTCACTATCGGTCTAAGACATGTATTTAGCCTTGGAGGGTGGTCCCCCCAGATTCCCACTGGATTTCACGTGTCCGATGGTACTTAGGAGATCGTTTGGAGTTAAAAAACTTTCATCTACAGGACTTTCACCTTTTATAGTCGGCTTTTCCAAACCGTTCAATTAGTATCTTAATTGATAACTCTACTTAATACGATTCCTGCAACCCCATTGTGTAAACACAATGGTTTAGGCTTCGCCGATTTCGCTCGCCACTACTCTCGGCATACTCGTTTGATTTCTTTTCCTCCAGGTACTGAGATGTTTCACTTCCCTGGGTTACCTTCCTTTCGGATACTGCAGATTACTCTGCAGTGGGTTACCCCATTCGGAAATCGCCGGCTCAAAGGTTGTTTGCACCTCCCCGACGCTTAACGCAGCTTACCACGTCCTTCATCGCCAGTCTTAGCCAAGGCATCCACCATATGCACTTAGTAGCTTGATCACATTTTTATACAACTTTACAACTCTTATTTATTGTATTCAAAAATTAATTTAAAGACGCTTGATTTACCTTTACATTACGACTATTAAGTTTTCAATGAACTTTGCTGCTATCTATAATTATATAATTATATATTTTTTTACATAATTATAAAATCACAGTATGAAATATAATATTTTTAGGTTATAAAGTGGAGATAGACGGATTTGAACCGACGACCTCCTGCTTGCAAAGCAGGCGCTCTCCCAGCTGAGCTATATCCCCCCCCTCTTCTTTTATCTGCTAATAATGCCGCGCTACGGTATTTATAGCAACGCTTAATATTAGCTGATGGGCCTATGTGGAGTTGCACCACAGACCTCACTCTTATCAGGAGTGCGCTCTAACTAACTGAGCTATAGGCCCACTTCATGCAACTCACGCCCTTTTTAAGGACAGATATACTCTGAAAGCATAAAATACTTTGCATAAAACAATCTAAATAATACGCTGACAAACGCCTCCCAAAATCAGGCAATCCCTTGAATGTTATATTCAAGATCGACCGTTAACATTACACTTTAATAACAATCTAAAATGTATGTTTACTCCTTATAAAGGAGGTGATCCAGCCGCACGTTCTCGTACGGCTACCTTGTTACGACTTCACCCCAATCACCAACCATAACTTAGGCGCCTGCCTCCTTGCGGTTAGCTCAACGACTTCTGTTATAACTGACTTTCGTGGTGTGACGGGCGGTGTGTACAAGGCCCGGGAACGTATTCACCGCAGCCTGCTGATCTGCGATTACTAGCGATTCCAGCTTCATGTGGACGAATTGCAGCCCACAATCTGAACTGAGGACAGCTTTAGGGATTTGCTCCACCTTACAGTATTGCTACCCTCTGTACTGCCCATTGTAGTACGTGTGTAGCCCTGGACATAAGGACCATGATGACTTGACTTCATCCCCACCTTCCTCCATTTTATCAATGGCAGTTTCCTCAGAGACCCTGTATTTCTACAGGTAACATGGGATAAGGGTTGCGCTCGTTGCGGGACTTAACCCAACATCTCACGACACGAGCTGACGACAGCCATGCAGCACCTCTGCCAACTTCCTTGCGGATCATCACCGTTTCCGGCTTTTACTATTAGCAGTTCAAGCCCAGGTAAGGTTTTTCGTGGTGCGTCGAATTAAACCACATACTCCACCGCTTGTGCGGGCCCCCGTCAATTCTTTTGAGTTTCAACCTTGCGGCCGTACTCCCCAGGCGGTTCACTTAATGCGTTAGCGACGACGCGGAAGGGGTCGATACCTCCCACATCTAGTGAACATCGTTTACAGCTAGGACTACCAGGGTATCTAATCCTGTTTGCTACCCTAGCTTTCGTACATTAACGTCAGTATTGGACCAGAAGACTGCTTTCGCCATTGGTGTTCCTCCTGATATCTACGCATTTCACCGCTACACCAGGAATTCCATCTCCCTCTCCCAAACTCAAGCTGAACAGTATCCTTAGACCCTTCTCAGTTAAGCCAAGAAATTTCACTAAAGACTTATTCAACCGCCTACGTACGCTTTACGCCTAGTAATTCCGAGTAACGCTCGCCACCTACGTATTACCGCGGCTGCTGGCACGTAGTTAGCCGTGGCTTTTTCTGAGGGTACCGTCATTTTTTTCTTCCCCTCTAAAAGGAGTTTACAACTCTAAAGCCTTCGTCCTCCACGCGGCGTCGCTGGATCAGGGTTTCCCCCATTGTCCAAAATTCCCCACTGCTGCCTCCCGTAGGAGTCTGGACCGTTTCTCAGTTCCAGTGTGTCCGTTCACCCTTTCAGGTCGGATACCCGTCATAGTCTTGGTAGGCCGTTACCCTGCCAACTAACTGATAGGCCGCAGGATCATTTCAAAACGCATTGCTGCTTTAACCTCTGTTTGATGCCAAACTGTGGTCTTATGCGGTATTAACTCCGATTTCCCGAAGATATTCCCCATTTTGAGGAAGATTTCCTACGTATTACTCACCCGTTTGCCGCTAAACTCTACGATACTCTGTAGAATCTCGCTCGACTTGCATGTGTTAGGCACGCCGCCAGCGTTCACTCTGAGCCAAGATCAAACTCTCCATAATTAATAAATTATATAAAGAGTTCTTTTATAAGCTCTAAAATTACTTATACTAATTTCTTAAATGAAAATATTTAAATTTTCACATTAGAATTGACTTTTACAAATAACTAATTGCCTTTTTGCGAGGCGCTCATCTGCGCATTATTTAGTTTTCAAAGAACTTTGAGAGAGAAAAACTTCTCTCTATTCCGCTGTCTGTTAATTTTCAACTTCTTAAAGATAGTTTTTTCCTTACTAAGTAAGCTAAACTTTAACTTTATATTATAATTGCTTATATTATTTTTTGAGTACACTGCTTAGCAATCTGCATTAATAACCACTTATTTAAGAAATAATAATTAAACAAATTTTTTTTAATTTGTCAACTTCTTCAAATCTTTACTGACTTGTTTTTTTATCTTATATTTTACGCCCTACCTACTTTCAACGTTTTGCTTTTCTAAAAAAAATATTTAATTTATATACACTAGCAAATAAACTATAGCAACGTATCACATTTCTAAATTTTGCCGCGTTCAAGTTAAATTGTAATTATTAATTGGTTACGTTATTTATATATTTTTTATTTTACAATATTTATATTTTTTTTGTCAATCAATTGCGTTCTTCTCTTTTTTCCTTTAAAAAACTATATTTAACTTCTTATCTTCAGGAGTGTATAATAAACTCACGTGCCGTTACTAAAAGAACACTTTTATCTTAAATTTAGCGACAGAAAAGCGGGCGACGGGAATCGAACCCACATCTCTAGCTTGGGAAGCTGGAATTTTACCACTAAACTACGCCCGCAAAACAGCTTTCAGTAAATTTAAACTTAATCCAGTCGTCTGACATCCTGCGTCTGTTGGATTTTATACTTTTTCTTGACGCTCGCCAATTTCAGAGAAATTATCTTTAAAGCTTCTGGCTCGTTAGAAATTCTGCCTTCTTGCTGCGACTCAAAAACTAAATCCAAAAGCTCGCCTATCCACGGACCGGGCTTTAAATTAAACTTTTCCATTATTACATTGCCGTCAATAATTTTCGACAGCGGTTTTGCATTCTTCAATTCATAATAATACTTTAAAAGCTCCCTGGCGGATTTCTCCTGCGATTTCAGTATTTTAGAAGAAAAAACTTTTAGTTTTTTATAAGAATGCCAGTCCGACATTGAAAGAATAAGTGCGTCCGGTGTATTGCAGCCGATATCCCTGAAAAACTTTAACGCCGCTTTTTTTGTGACAGGATTGTTTCTTGTTAAAGTTGACGCTCGCATATGATGTTTTATTAAAAAAACCGCAGTTTCAATATCTTTCCTACCGAATTTAAGAGAAAGCATAATATTCTCTATTTTTTCAGCCCCCAGCATTTCATGCCCGAAAAAGTGCATTTTGCCGTCTACAAATTTCGCTGTTTCAGGCTTGGCATTATCATGAAAAAAAGCTGCAAATTTCAACAGAGCTTTCCTGGTAACATTCTGGGAAAATACCCCATTATTTTCAAAATGTTTACGCAAATCAATATAATTTTCAGGAAAATATTTCTTTAAATCATTAAGGATATTTTCAGCGGATTCCATAGTCTCAAAAGAATGCTGAAATAATCCCCCCTGATGATAATAATATCTTTTACTGGCTTTTTTCATCGCTTTGATTTCATAAAAAACTTCTGAAATCAACCCGCAGTTATCCATCTCTTTAATCAAACTTGCAGCGTCTTTTACAGACAATACCCTAAAAATTTCATCTTTAATCCTTTCAGACGCAATATTATGAATAAGTTTTGCATTGTGTTTAATTTGCTTAAAAGTTTTTTGGGAGATTTTAAAATTCAATTCCCCCGCGAAACGAAACGCCCTCAGCATTCTTAAAGGATCTGCTTCAAACGACTCCACAGAAACAGTATTTATCGTCCTTGATTTTAAGTCTCTTAAAGTACCGTTTTCAGCAGGAAAAATAATTCGTCTCCTAAAACTTTTAAAGTCTTTTAAATTAAAAGCTATCGCGTTGACAGTAAAATCTCTTCTCTTCAAATCCTGCTCTATAGTATCGCCATTAAAGAGAGAAATATCTATATTCGCAATGATACCATCCCTGAGTATTACTCTGTAAGTTTCATTTGCGTCATCCAAAGTTATAAGTTTTGATTTAAACGCTTCTGCAATTTTTTTAGAATACTTTAAAACATTCTTATTAACCGCTAAATCAATATCATTATATTTACGTTTTAAAAGCAGATCTCTTAAAAACCCACCGACCACGTAAACTTCAAAACCTTCTGACAGACAGTTTATTTTTTCAATTATATTTTTTATTTCTATAACTGCGACTTCGGTTTTTATCAAATAATTTTCTCGCGTTTTTTATATAAAATCAATATACTACGATATTTTATCCCCCTCCCTCTCTTCTCCGTTCACAATTGCATTTTAAATTTTAAAGTAAACAGGAATGAAAACATTATAACACCGCACGAAAGAGTCTTTTAGACAATTGTTTCAAAACAAGGCAATAAATAAATAATACTTTCTTTGCAGCGTCGTACTTACATTTAGAAATTCTTTGATCTATATCCGCTTTGCTGACAACGCTTAAAAACAAGAAAAGGGAGAATATATCCGTCTTTCTTTGAAGACAACTCTCCCCCTTCTTTCATTTTTTACAGCCCCTTACACACTTTTAATCTTCACTTGGTAGGTGATGGTGATGGTGATGGTGATGGATTGCTTGTGTTACCTCCTCCTTTATCTTCTTTAGATTTAGACTTGAACAAACTGCAACCACTAAAGCCAAAAACTAAACAAGTAACCAAAAATACTGATAACAATCTTTTCATCTTAATCTCCTTTTCATATTCTTGCATAATTTTAACTAAATAAGTGATTATAAATTATAATATAAATCTCCCAATCCTTCAAGTCCCATAAGTTTCAGAACACATCTTTCTCCTCTATTTCCCGCATACACATAATTCCAAACAAGTTAAAAATCGCTTAAAATATCTCTTTTATATTAATTACATACATGGTTATTCTAACAAACAATTTTCGGACCTGTCAAGACATTGAATAATACGCTATGCTAATAAAGCTTTTTCTCTCTTTAAGCGCTAAATACTCTCAATCTAAATTATTAAAACGCTAAACGAAATAAATAGTCTCCATTAAACCTCAAAAATTCTGAATCCAGCCGTTTTCTAAATTTAATAATTTAAGATAACTTACCGCCTCTTCGTATTCTTCCTCTCTTAAAGAACGCGACAGTTCATTAAAATTATTTGATTTATAAGTAGGCTGATACTGTGACATTAAACTTACAAAAGTATTTTCAGACAATTCTTCCGCGACGAATTCTAAAGCTTTTTTAGTATTCTCAATATTTCCCGGCAAAACTAAGTGCCTTACGATAAAACCTTTCTGCGCTACACCTTTATCGTCAAACTTCAAATTGCCGACCTGCCTTTTCATTTCTTTTAATGCCGCCCGATTGACTTCAACGTAATCTTTAATTCCAGAATATTTAAACGCCGTTTCATTATCAGAATATTTTATATCAGGAAGATATATGTCAATAATTCCTTCAAGAAGTTCTAAAGTTTTAACTTCCTCATATCCACCGCAATTATATATTACAGGCACTATTAACCCCTTTTTGCGTGCAATAAGTACGGCGCTTGCAACTTGCGCACTGTAATGCGTCGGGCTGACAAAATTTATATTATGAACGCCTTTCTTTTGAAGATTGAGCATGACAACAACTAAATCCTCAATACTCACCTCTCTACCATTGCCGAACTGACTTATAGGATAATTCTGGCAAAAAACACAATTTAAAGTACAATTTGAAAAAAATATAGCGCCTGATCCACCGCTTGCGCTTATCGGCGGTTCTTCATCTCTATGAATAACACTGCTTGCGACAAAGATTTTATCCACAGTCTTACAAACGCCTCTATGTCCGCCAAGTCTGTTTGCACCGCATTTTCTAGGGCAGATAACGCATCTTCTCATCATAGAGTAAAGCGCCTTTTCATTACTTCTAAAATCAGTCATATTTGTCAGCACAACAAAATTGTAAATCAACAGCTAAATTAAACAATAAAGCCGGATGTGGTTGCCAAACTGTATCAAATAATTAAAACAAATCTCACCTTCAGAAAAGACACAAATTTAAAACATTACGCGATTCTATATTCTCACTTTATAAAACCGCGCCTATCCGGATTTGAACCGGAATCCCAGGCCCCGGAAACCAGTGCTCTATCCAATTGAGCTATAGGCGCATTAACTAAGGCACGCTGACTTAAATTTGAAGCAGACTAAGAAATTTTTGAATAAAGCCGTTTTTATCCTGCCATTTGCCGTATGGATGCATTTTCTAAGGTATACTTTTGCCAAACATGCTGTATTTTTATGACCTTCCTTCACAACGGAATATGCTGCTTATCCTATAAACACATTTTTTATGACACGTCCTTACAACGACAAGTAAATATAACAGCAATAAATACACTTACATTTTCACACCATTATTTAATTATTTAGCGATAAAACAGCATTTTCCAGCTCTAAATCTATTGTTTGTTTTGTAGACGCGTTTTTTACGGCATACAAAATATTATTTCACACACTTAACGTATTGCAATGCATAAAATATCACTCCCTTCATGTCCTGTACCGCTCTTGTTCCCCATTGCGATAAATCTACTGCATTTTTACGACATTCTCTAAATTCTCTAAGCAATAAATATGTAAATATAACTTATGCCACTTGTTGTTTTACAAACGCATTTTTTAAGGCACACTTTTGCAAAATATTCTGCATTTTTACAACTCTCTTTAGCAACAAATATGAAATATGTTGTTTGTTCTATAGGTGTATTTTATGGTATTCTCTTGTGATAAATCTACTACATTTTTTACGGTTATGGCATTCTCTAGCGAAGAAAATATATTGTTTGTCGTATAGGTGCATTTTTTACGGTATTATTTTGTTGCAATACTTGCAATAAATTTACTATATTTTTCAGAGCATTATCTAGACGAAATGGTATTCTCTAAGCACGATAAATTTGCTGTTTGTTCTGTAGACGCATTTTTCACGGCATACAAAACATTATTTCACACATTGTAAAGTATTTACAAACACCTAAAAATATCGCTTTCTTGTGCCTGACGTTGTTGGAGAATATTAATCGCGTTCAAAAAGTATTCCGTCCCGTACATCACGCAAAACGTTCTTGATCGTGAGGAGCAGTTGTAGTAGGTGACTCTAGCTGTTTTCCCTCTAGTAAATATTCTCCTTGCTTCATCTTCATAAATTCTTTTACAGCATTCTCCAAACACGATAAATCTTTTGAACCACCCTGTGCAAAATCAGGTCTTCCACCGCCTGAACCGTTTATAGTCCGGGCAAATTCTTTCGCGATTTCTCCTGCGTTTACTCCTCTCAGCACGCAGTCCAGCGTGACGGAGACTACAAATAACGCCTTATTTTCATTCCTTGAAGCCAGCAGCAACACCACTGAGTTTAATTTCTTCTTTAAGTGGTCGGATGCTTCTCTCAGCAGTCTGGCGTCTGCACCGTCAACTAAGGCAGATAAAAACTTTACTCCATTGATTTCCTCAACTTTTTCGGCGCAGGAATCTATTTTAGCCGATATTAACTTGCTTTTGAGGGAAACGTTTTCGCTTTCAAGTCTTTTATAATCGGCAACTTGTTTAAGAGCTTTATTCACCATCATGTCGCTGTCGGAAGCGTTCAATGCCGCCGAAGTTTTAATAATCGCTTCCTCTTTTTTTAAAATATACTCTTCCGCTGCGGTGCCTGCAACTGCTTCTATGCGTCTCACTCCCGCGGCGACAGAAAACTCCGAGACGATTTTAAAAATACCTAATTCTCCTGTTCGGTTAACATGCGTTCCACCGCACAACTCCATTGAATAATTACTCTTTTTGTCTTCGTTCTCTATTGAAACCGTCCTGACTATATCGCCGTACTTTTCGCCGAACAACGCAGTCGCGCCCACATTTCGCGCCTTCTCTATCTCCATATTCCCAATGCGGACGTCCAAATCTGATCTTATAATACAATTTATTTTCTTTTCTATTTTAGTCAAGCAGTCTTTCTTTATTTCATAAAAATGCGTAAAATCAAAACGAAGATAACCGTCCGCTACCAAAGAACCTGCTTGTGTTATATGTCCACCTAAAGTTTCGCGGAGCACTTTATGGAGCAAATGCGTAGCAGTGTGATGTCTTGAAACTTGTTTTCTAAATTCAAGATCAATCGCCGCTGAAACCTTGTCTCCAATTTTCACCCGTCCTTTTAAAACTTTTACTTTATGCACAAACAAATTTCCCGTAGGCCTAAAAACATCGTCAACGGCACTCTCAAAATAGTCGTTTGATATTTTTCCCCTGTCACCTATTTGCCCCCCTGACCGCGCGTAAAAAGAAGTACTTGAAAGTATAATCTCACCGTCGTCACCCGCTTCCAGCTCATCTGCCATCTCACTATCTCTCATCAAAGCTAAAACTTCGCTTTCGTTTGCATAATTATCATATCCGACAAACGAAGTATCACCAGTTTTTTTACTAAGTATTGAATAAAAAGTCGTGTCCTTTTCCCCTGATCCGCTCCATGCAGCGCGCGATTTTTCTCGCGCTTTCTTTTGTTCGACTCTAAATTCGTCTTCGTCAACTACCAATCCATTTTCAAAAGTAATCTCCTTTGTCAAGTCATAAGGAAATCCGTAAGTATCATAAAGTTTAAATACCGTTTTGCCGTCAACAGTGGCAGTACCTTTAGACTTACAAATACTTATAAAATCTGAAAGCACACGCGAGCCGGACTCAAGAGTTTCTAAAAACTTTTTTTCCTCAGCCTTAATAATAGATTGTATGCTTTCCAATTTTGATAAAAGCTCAGGATACGCCGCACCCATAATTTTAAACACTGTTGGAACAATTTCATTTATAAATGGCTTATTATATCCGTAAAGTTTTCCCTGCCTTAAAGCTCTTCTTAAAATCCTTCTTAAAACGTACCCTCTGCCCTCATTTGACGGCAATATGCCATCTGAAATCAAAAATGTCGCCGCTCTTGAATGATCTGCAATCATTCTAAGTTTTGATATATTTTCAGCTCCGATTTTCACCTTCAAAATTTCTCCTGCATGTTTAACTGCAGGCATAAATAAATCAGTTTCAAAAATACTCTTCTTGCCGTTTACCGCTGCAACAAGCCTTTCAAGTCCCATACCGGTATCAATATTTTTCTTGGGGAGATTCTTAAGAGAGTCATCCGCCTGTCTGTCAAACTGGGTAAAAACGAGATTCCATATTTCAAGATACCTGCCGCAATCGCATTCAGGGCCGCACGCAGCTCTGCCACAGCCTGTTTTGCTACCTAAATCCATTAAGATTTCCGAACAGGGGCCGCATGGTCCCGTATTTCCCATATTCCAAAAATTCGTCTCCCGTCCCATTCTGATAATTTTACCCGGCGGGAGGATTTTGCTCCATATCTCAGCCGCTTCATCATCGTCTTTGTAAACCGTTGCGTACAACCTCTTTTCAGGCAAAGACATATTATTCGTTAAAAATTCCCATGCCCAGGCAATTGCTTCCTCTTTAAAGTAATCGCCGAAAGAAAAATTACCCAGCATTTCAAAAAACGTAAGATGCCTTATTGTTATACCCACCTGCTCAATGTCCGACGTCCTGAAACATTTCTGACAACTTGCAGCTCTTGTAAAAGAATCTTTGCTCTGTCCTAAAAAATGCTGTTTAAACTGCACCATGCCGGCGGAAGTAAAAAGAAGTGTTTCGTCTCCGCTGGGAACAAGCGAATCGGATGGAACAATAACGCATTGCTTAGTGCCGAAAAATCTCAGGAATTCCTCTCTGATTTGTGCCGATAATTTATTCATAATAAGAGAGATTTTACCAAAATTTTTCCCATCAGGCAAAATTATTATGGCAAATTCGTTTCTGTTTTCCGAAAAACATTTGCAACTCTAAAAAACTATCAAACTGAAACTCTAGCGCAAAACAGACAAATCTGCTAAATTTTTGTTAAATTGTTCTATTAGTAGCAGGACAGATATTGTTCTATTACAGATAGTTCTTGCAGCAGGACAGATTCAGAATTACCACTCACCTGCCCTGACAGATAATTTAAAGATAGTGGCGAGGAAAAACTTGAAATAGAAGTAATATATGCTTAAAATAAACGAAATAGCACGGAAACAGGAAATAAATATATTCCGATCGTATCCCGCCGTTGATTGCGGCAGGGGAATATTTGAGTACAGAAATTCCGTCTGTACAGAGGAAATGAGAGAGAAAAACAATGAGAAAGATAGCGATAATATTGGTCTTGTTGCAGCTAATCGGCTGCACACAACAACGTTCCAGCATCACCCGTGCAGATAAAACACATCAAGGAGAGGATCCTCAACTACCTATAACTAACTACAGCTTCATGCAACTAGCAGTCTACATGGTAGGCGGCCTTATTGGCTTCATTGCCCTGGGTGAACTCATAGTCTGCGTCAGCGGTGGATTCCTACTCTTCACCGACTGGTGCACAGGGAAAGGGGCGGAGGAACCTAGTGACGAGTACGAGTACGAGGAAGAAGACTAAGAAGGAAATTAGGGACGAATTCCAAGTCAGCCGACCTGAGGAGCTAGTCAAGCGGCGCCGTGAGAAGGACCACAATAGATAGAAATGAGGTCGCGTCGGATATCGTCAAGTACCTAAACACGAAGAACACGGCTCTCCGCGAGGCGCTGGAGGTCATACTATCTGACCACCAAACTCTGAAAGATATGCTGATAAGGCACTTAACCTGTGCAGTACCTAACCTCGTAAACAGTCTGTTCACCGTCCTCAAGGCGCAGACGCGGATTTTGCAGGGGCCAACAAAGGCTCGGCCCTCAAACAAACAGTCTGCTAGCGACACGATCATAAGATTGCTGGCAGAGCTTGCATATTATAACCATATGAAAACGGACTACGTCGGGAGCCTTGTTCACAAGGAATAAGTATAAGAAGACTCAGTAAAAGTGTCAAAAAAAGAGTACAGAAATCCCGTCCGTACAGAGAGACGAACAAAGAAAAGGAATCGCGATAATCTTAGTCTTGTCTCAGCTAATCGGCTGTGCTAAACAACCAGCAATCACTGTACAGCAAAACCAAAATGAAAACGACCTAGAACTAAGCAAACTAAAAAGCGCAATTTTTTGGGA
>JAISUD010000017.1 GCA_031272265.1 Endomicrobium sp.
TTTTCGTCTCACATTCTCTTCTTTTTTTGATTAGTTGTTTACAACAGCTTATAAAATCTCAAAAAGAAAAACCATCTATTTCTTTACTCTTCTCTCTGAAACTCTGATAAATAAAAAAAATCAAAAAGAAAAGAATTTTCGCAGGCCTCTCCCTCTTTACTTTTATCTATTTTATAATTAGTTATTGATTCCTCTGCTACTTTTAAGTGAATGGGGTGTTTAGGGTTATCTGGTTTTATTCTTTTTGCTTTTGCCCCAAGGTATAAAACTAGTGAGCCTATACTTCCTGCCTCTATTGCCCTGTCTGAGAGATATTCTACTGTTTTTTTATTAGATTGTAGTCTATTATTCTACTGGATTCTTGGATAGCTTCCTTCTCTATTCTTTTTTTGCTGCTTCTAAGTTGCTTAGCCTGCTTTTATTGCGCTTAGTTCACCTTGATATTTCTTTCTTTTCTGCTCTTTCTCTTCTTCTTTGTGGTGGCGATGTATTATTGCTGATATTAATAGTCATCCTAGTAGTTTTGTAGCGCATCCGCTTAGCTGGAATAAAATTACTATTATTGCGATTCCTTTCATTCTCTTCTTCTTAAAACGTTTACACTTTACAGAATTTTGTAAAGTGTAAATTTTTATTGTTGGTTTTACTTTTTACTTCTATCTCTTCATAGTCTTTGGCAACGCTTGTTGATGATGATATCATTTTTGCTATTTGTCGTCAATTTATTGCCGATTATTCTTTATTTCACATAACTATCATTATATTTCAATTTTGCAATTCATTAATATAATTTTTTCATGACTAAGATTTTTAAAATATTCAATTATATATCCATCTTTTATGGACGCGCCCCATTTTTCACCGACATCTTTTTCTGTTTTATCCCAAGACGAATCTTCTTCATGTAACCAGTTTGATAATACAGAAACATTGAACTCCTTCAAAATTAGATATAATATCTCAAAAATTTTTTATTACCACACTCTATATTTCTAAATATATTCTCGTTTCTAACGTAAAACCTCTGTGTTTTCATATATGAAGAAAAACTTTTACAAAAACACGACCATATGACCCCAACATAGGTAACTCTTGTGTTAACCTGATGTTATTTTTTGCAATATAAAACCCATATAAAATATATAGTAAATTCTGGATTTTAGTATTATCTATGTTCATAGTTTTAGTTTAGTTTACACCAGAGGTAAATTATATAATCCACAATAAAAATACCATCATAAATAGAATAAGAATAATCTCTTCCCTTCTTATTATTTCAACAGAAAACAAACCTGATGACTTAGTAAAAAGGAATAAATCACATCTAATCTAAAAACTAACTTCATATAATTTATTTAATTTATTTTTGCAAAATTTAGTGATATTTTAGGATTTATATCCTTGTACCCTCTCCAATATTTATAAAAGTAAATTCAATATGTTAATATTAAGTCAAGTTGTTGTTGCTGTGGGAATTTTATTTCTACACTTGGAATCGTCAATTATTGACATTAAAACAATTGCCGGTTTCGTTCCCATAAGCCCGAAAAGACCTTTTGAACCTTCACTTATGATTTTTATCTTGATATTTTCCCTGCTACAGCCAAGCTGCGCCAAACCGTTATTTATAGCCTCATTTATAGTTTTACCTTTAAACTCTATCTCCGTCACGCTTTTAACCTTTTTATCTATTAACTTTCGTCAATAAAGCAGACTTTACCCTATTGTATTTCCACTCCGTTTTTTTACCGAACAATACAATTACGCGTTTAGCGTCGTCAAACGCGCTTGACGCGAACAGCATCTTTCTTTATTGTAAAATATTGTTCTATTATTGAAATCACGCTGTTGGTAAGCCAGTATACAACAAGACCTGACGGGAAGGACCAAAACATAAAAGTAAACGCTATTGGCATTATATACATTATTTTCCTCTGGGTAGGATCCGATGTGGCAGTCGTCATTTTTTGCTGGAAAAACATTCCTATGCCCATTATTAGAGGGAGAAGATTTACATTGAAAGAACCTACTCGCATAAAATGATCCGCGGCGGACAAATCTTTTATCCACAAAATCCAGCCTTCGTTTCTCAGTTCATAAACGTTTCTCAACATTGTAAAAAACGCCCAAAAGATAGGAAGCTGCAAAAGCATAGGCAGACAGCCTCCCAACGGATTGACTTTTTGCGATCTGTAAACATTCAGCATTTCAGCTTGAAGTCTCTGCGGATTATCTTTGTATTTTGTTTGAATGTCTTTTACCACGGGCTGTATATTTTTCATCATCGCAGCGGACTTAAAACTTTTTAAAGTCAGCGGCAAAACTAAAATCTGTATAACAGTGGTAAGCATTATAATAGCCCAGCCGTAATTGCCGGTAAGTTTATGGAAAAACGCCAAAACTGCAAAAGCAATTTTTCCTAAAAATCCGAAGAAGCCAAAATCCACAGTTTTTTCAAAACCTAAATTATAAGTTTTTAACAATTTATAACCTTTTGGACCTAAATAGAATTTAATAGAGTAATCTTTTTTATTGACATTTTTGTCGGCTGTCGCTGTCAGGGCAAGAAAATAAGGATGCTTATTGTCTGGCCTAAACGATACTATTTTATCAAAATCCGCAGGTTTTTCAGGTATAAACGCCGCCAGAAAGTATTTATTGTCTATAGCCGCCCACTTGTATAAAGGAGCAGACTTAGACGCATTTTTAAGTTTTTCAAATTTACTAGGTACTGACGCGGTATAAGCTGAAACTCTCGTCACTAAATTATTTTCTTTCAGCTCTTTCTTGTCAGTACCAAGACCGGGGCCCCACTTAAAAACTATTTTAGGAAAACAAGCACCCGTATTTTTTTCAATAGAAACATTTAATTGGTGCATATAAAGATTTGAAAAATTATATGTTTTTGTGATTTTCCAACCATATGGGGAAACGTGTTCAAAAACTACTTCTTTATCGGATTTTGAAACTATTTTATAAATTTCATCCGGGAAATTCGCCATAACAGGCGCTGATTCTGGAACTACCAAATCCACACATTGTCCATTTTTCTCTTTAATAACCCAGCTAAGTATCGCCGCACCTTTGTTCGTCAAAACTGCTTTGTATCGTTCAGTTTCAATATTTATATTTTCTTCACTGTACTTATTTGCGCGCCTAACCGCGATTTTGCCGGTGTTTGAAACACTGACGTTATTTTGAGCAGGTGCCGACTCTTGAGGAAGCTGTTGATTCTGGGGAGGAAAAAAATACCAGACAAAAAGCGTAAAAACTGACAAGACTATAAATAAAATAGAATTTCTATTCATTATGATTCCCTTATGACGCTGAAACAGCGTCAAATTTTCTTACGGGGTAAAGGAACAGGGTCAAAACCGCCTTTACAGAAAGGGTGACAGCGCGCAATTCTTTTAAAAGCTAAAAAAGAACCTCTAAAAAACCCATAAATTTCTATTGCTTGATGAGCGTAAATGGAACAACTAGGTCGGAAACGACATCTCGGTGGGAGTGTTTTGGAGATAAATCTATAACCTTTAGTTAAAAAAAGCGCTATCTTTTTCACCACTTACCCCGGCCCTATGTAAAACTTTCCCTCTTTAAGCAAACCTAAAGTATTTTTCTTCAGAGTATTATAATCCAATAACGCAGTTTCTATTTTAGAAATAAAAATCAAATCTAGCCCCGGCTCTAAAAAATGTTTATTAAGCCTAAAAATTTCTCTCAGTCTTCTTTTCGTTTTATTTCTTATTACCGCCGTTCCTATTTTTCTCGGCGTAATAAGTCCCAATCTTCTCGTAATAAACCCGTCATTCCTTTTATAAACTAAAATTTTTATACTTTTATTTTCAAGTTTCAAACCATTTTTAAACACCCTATTAAAATCTTTCTGCAAATGCAGGCGTTCAAAATATGTAAATGAAAATCTTTCTTTTAACAAAACACCTCTATTGCAATTTTCAGTGCCTCCCATCTGCACGAACTTATCTTACGCACTTATAGTTTTACAGCCTTTTCTCCTACGAGCGCTTAAAATTTTCTTGCCACTGGGAGTTGCCATTCTTGCCCTAAAACCTATCTTCTTTTTCCTTCTATCTTTATTTGGCTGAAACGTTCTTTTCATTAATCACACACCTTTTATCCCTGCACTGCCAATTTTACGCATTTAAAATTTATATTTATTAAAGTAATTTATTATATTAAAATCTCAATTTGGTGTCAACGTGTTATCTCAAAGCAATTATTTAATTATTTTTCTTTTTACAGACCGCTAACCAGCCAACGACCGACAGCTGCAACTGTTATCCTGTATGTTCCTATAGGCTAAATTATTCTAAATACACTTGAATTCTCAGTACAAGTAAAGAAAAATAATATGTGCATAAGATTATTCTTACCGTATTAATCCGCAAAGCACAAGGAACAGATATGCACCGCCGGTTTTTGCAGTCATTTTATCTTGTAAAAACAACGATAGGTGATAACAACTTGCTTTTAAGAGAAGACAAATCAGTTTTACAACGCAGCTTTTAATACAATGCCTCAGATTAGACAATTGACATGGAATGTGTGGAATGAGTAAGATAACAAACAGGAAATGAAAAACAAATAATAAAATTAAAGAATCAGTAGAAGGATTAGAGAAAAACCGCAACATTAGACATAAC
>JAISUD010000011.1 GCA_031272265.1 Endomicrobium sp.
TTCCATTCTTTCTGTGCTAAGTTTCTAAGGACAAATCTAATACCAGCAGGTATGAAGCCTTTTGGAATCGCAAACAAATCCAAAGAAACTGAAATAATCAAACAATGTATAAGTCAACTAAACATAGATACTGAGTTCCATAAACCTTCCAAAATAATGAATAATATCTCCTTAGCAAAAGGCAGAATGCAGACACCAGAGGAATATAACAGAATTGGACAACATAGAAGAAGTAGTTATCAGACAAGTAGAAGCGTATACGCAGATCCTACCGTGAAAGTTTGGGAGTTATACCAACAGAAACTAGCAACAATGAACCTGCTGGACTTCAATGACTTAATGATAAAGACTATTGAGGTACTAAGAAACTTTCCTAATATCCTCCAACTTTACCAGAGAAAATTCAACTACATAATGGTAGACGAATATCAAGTAAAGAACTGATCTTAAAATTTCATTCAATAACTTTCTCGGCGCCGAAAGTTTTTCTGCCAGTGTGTCTATTGGTTGTTGAACTGCAGCGCAACGCTTAAAAACAAAATTTAACCTTGACTTTGCTCTACTTTTTACTTTGTTATAACCTTTGTCTTTTTCTGTATCTATTGTCTGTTCCTTTTGCCGTTTATATCTCATTACTGACTTCGTTAGTGGCAAGCGACAAGTATAAACACAGTTCACTTCATCTTTTAGGGTCTTTTCTTAAAAGCGTTTTTGTATTTTTATATTTAAGAAGCTTTAACAGATTCAAAAAGTTAAACGCAAAAAGAAAGCTATCAACAGTTTCGACGCCTGTAACTGCTGCCTTTTGCGGTGGTTATAATAGCGGTTTATTTAAAAAATTTGAAGGAAATTTGGAGTATAACAACCGCTTAGTTTCAGAAAGGCAAAAATGCCTTCTCTGATTGAAAAAGAAATAATTAAATATTAAAATAAAAGAGTAGTAAGTATTTTAATTCTTTTCGTCTACGCGGGAGTTAGAATTCCACTTGTTATGTTTTCGGCTCCAGTTAAAGTATTTTGCCATATTTTGTTTCAGATAATCGACTTTTTTCACATTTTCTATTACTTATCCTCTCTGATAGCTTTTGTAAACCTAAAAGAAAAGGTAGATTCAAGCAGTAGTTGTGATTCTTTAATGAATGAAGTCTTTCGTACGATTTACTACTGGAAAGAAAAATCCGAGTGGATGCTAACTAAAAAATAGAAATATTACGCAAAGTAGAAGGACATATTATGTAAACTGGAACTCCCCTCAGATTCCCGTTTAGACATTAGGATAGCCCCAAGAAAGGTGTTAAAAAAGGCGAAAGTAAATTTTCAGCAGACGGTGATAGAGGATTAATTAATTTTTCTGTGTTATGCGCTTATAATATTTATTATGCATTTAGCGTGCTTATTATTTAAATATATCGCGGCGCGATATAGTGGATATGGATAACTATGATAATATATTGATCGTTATTATAGTTGAGCCATTAAGTCAGTTAAATGATAAGATTTTGGAATGTAAATATTATTAGGAACGAGGAATGGCAGCTGTGAATGAAAGGAAGACAGAAGATATAGTAAGAGAACATTTTAAAGGTGACGATTATTATAAACAGGATAAAATAGTATTAGAAGAACAAGCGTCAGAGAGTTCTCTGATAACAAAACTGCTGAGAAACGCCTCAAAATATGGAAACGCAGGTGGCAAGCCTGATTTTATAATTCAATATAAAGACGACACAGATTTTCTAATAGTAATTGAGTGTAAGGCTAATATTAAAAATCATGACTCAAGAGAGGGCGATAATTATGCTTCTTACGCTATTGACGGAGTAAAATTGTATTCTAGTTACTTGTCAAAAGATTTTGACGTGTTAGCAATAGCAATTTCGGGAATAGATAAAATTAATTTAAAAATAAATCATTTTTTGCAGTTAAAAGACGTTAGCAAGTCGGAACCTATATTCGGCGGTGAGCTATTGAGCTTAAGGGCTTATTTAGAAGGGTACAAAAAAGACGAGAGGAAATTTAAACAGGATTTTTCAGAACTTTTAAATTACTCAAAAGCATTAAATGACGTATTTCACAGTTTAAAAATTAAAGAGTCACAAAGAAGTCTTTTGATTGCAGGAGTGTTAATAGCTTTAAATGATAATGCTTTTAACGTTAGTTATAAAATTGAAAATGACTATAAAAAGTTGGTAAACAATTTTTTAAACGCAATATCTACGCGATTGAAAAATGCAGATAATACATATATAATAGAAGAAATAGTAGTAAGTTATAGTTTTTTAAAAACTCATACGATTCTCTCGCACGATGTGTCGGTTTTGAAAAATTTGATAAAGGAAATAGACGGCAAAGCAAACTCGTTCATAAAAAATTATAAGTATTTTGATACGTTAGGACAGTTTTATATAGAGTTTCTGAGATATGCAAATAATGATAAAGGATTGGGAATAGTGCTGACGCCGCCCCATATAACGGCACTGTTCTGCGAGTTGGCGAATAAATAAAGACAGTATAGTAGTGGATAATTGCGCGGGAACAGGCGGATTTTTAATATCTGCGATGCAAAAAATGGTAAAAGACAGCGCCGGAGACAACGTTAAGGAGTCCGAAATAAAGAGAAAACAAATCATAGGAATAGAACTACAAGACGATATATTCACTTTGTTGTGTTCTAATATGTATATACACGGGGACGGAAGGAGCAATTTATATAAAGGTTCTTGTTTTGATGACAAAATAATAGAAGAAGTAGAAAAGTTTAAAGCGAACGCGGGATTTTTAAATCCGCCGTACAAGAACGACAGAAAAGACAAAGAAGAATTAGAATTTGTGTTAAATAATTTGTCGTTGTTAGAAAAAGGCAGTAAATGTATAGCCATAGTGCCGATGTCCTGTGCTTTAGCCGGAAAGGGAAAAAGATTAGAATTAAAAGAAAAGTTATTAAATACACATACGTTAGAAGCAGTATTTCAATGCCGAATGAGTTATTTTTTAATTCAAAAATAGGAGTTAGCACTTGTATAATGGTGTTTATAGCAAAAGAGAAACACCCCGGAAATTATAAAACTTATTTTGGATATTGGAAAAACGATGGGTTTGCAAAAAGAAAGACCAACGGCAGAGCGGATTACGATAATAAATGGAACGATATAAAATCCGAATGGTTAAAGAATTATAGAAATAGAGACGGAGTGATAGGCCACAGCGTAAAGAAAGAAGTGAAAGCAAACAGTGAGTGGTGCGTAGAAGCATATATGGAAACTGATTATAGCATTTTAAAAAGAGACGATTTTGAAAACGCCGTAAGGGAGTATCTCTCTTTTTTATTGAAGTATTCAAAAAACGCAAAAAATGTTAATGTTAAATCAGAGTCTGCCTGTAGTAAAATTACGGATTTAAATATCAGCGCTTGGAAAGGGTTCAAATATAAAGATATATTCAACATTTCTCGCGGACAATCAAATCCGGAAGATTACAAAAATAAAAGTCTTATGATAGGTGCTTCGCAAAATGAAAATGGTTCAAACGGTGAGTTTATAGAAGCAGAGCCTTATTATAAAAAACAAGCGATAACGGTAGGAAATGGTGGGAATACCGGCTGCGGGCAAACTTTTTTTCAAAGTTTGCCGTTTAATGCGAAAAACACTGTAAATGTACTGGACTTAAAAAGCCGCGTTTTAAATTCCTATATTGCATTGTTTTTGATAACATTAATTAGGTTAGAAAAATACAGATTTAACTTTGGCAGAGGATGGTCGTTAGAGAGGATGAAAGAAGATATAATAAAACTTCCTGCTGCTCCGTCGGGCGAACCGGATTTCCAATTTATGGAAGACTACGTGAAAACATTGCCGTATAGCAGTAATTTATAAGAGAGGGAGTCGGTAGTCAGTGAGGAAACT
The DNA here is from genome assembly GCA_031272265.1 of Endomicrobium sp. Lineage (GTDB taxonomy): Bacteria > Elusimicrobiota > Endomicrobiia > Endomicrobiales > Endomicrobiaceae > Endomicrobiellum. The sequence goes on from JAISUD010000011.1 coordinate 3,903, forward strand.
CTTTTTAAGAAGTTAGAAAAAGCGTGGATGTTTTTATAACCGATGTAATTTTATTATGCAATCAAATATAAGAAACCGCATTAATTATTTAAGAAAGGAGCTTATACGCCATAACGATTTTTATTACGATAAAAGCAATCCTGAGATATCCGACAGCGAATATGATGCTCTTGTCAGGGAACTTGAACAGCTTGAGAAAGAAAATCCAATTTTTTTTTCTTCGGATTCACCTACGCGGAAAGTGTCGGGTTTTCCTTCACCCTCTTTTGAGTCTGTAAAACATTCCCTGCCTATGCTTTCGTTGGATAACGTTTATTCTTATGTGGAAACTGTAAGATGGTATGAGAGAATAAAAAAGAGTATTAACAATGAAAATTTAGAATTTATCATTGAGCCGAAAATAGACGGAGTTAGTGCAAGTTTAATTTACATAAACAGCATTTTAGTTATAGGAGCGACGCGCGGCGACGGGGAAAACGGCGAAGATATAACGGAAAATATAAAGACGGTGAAGGATATTCCGCATAAACTTGAAATAGAAAATCCTCCTGATTTTTTTGACCTGCGTGGGGAGGTATATATTGATAAATCCGATTTTAAGAAGTTAAACGAAGAAATGCTTGAGCTTAACGGACAAAATTTTGCTAATCCCAGAAATGCGGCTTCAGGTTCTTTGAGACAGAAAAATCCTCAGATTACGGCGAAAAGAAAACTTCGTTTTTTTGCGCATTCATTTGGAAAAATCCATGGAAAGCAGCTTGAAAAACAATCGGATTTTCTGCATTACTGTCAGAAATGCGGATTTCAGCTGCAAGGGGATTTTAAAGTTTGTCGTTCTTTAGAAGAGATAGTGGGTTTTATAGATATTATGATGGGCAAAAGGGATTTACTATGTTATGAAATTGACGGACTTGTGATTAAAGTAAATAGTCTAGAATCACAGAAAGAATTGGGGAACACAAATAAGAGTCCGCGATGGGCTGTAGCTTACAAGTTTCCTGCAAAACAGGCGACTACAAAATTAAACAAAATACGCGTCCAGGTGGGCCGTACAGGAATGATAACGCCGTCGGCGATTTTAGAGCCTGTTATACTTGCAGGTGCTAAGATATCGCACGCTACGTTGCATAACTTTGAGGAAATTAAGAGACTTAACGTAAATGAGGGGGATACTGTTTTAATAGAGCGAGCTGGTGACGTTATTCCTAAAATAGTAAAAGTTATAAAAAAGGAAAGCGAAATTCCTTTTGAGTCTCCTTATAATTGTCCGTCGTGTAATAGTGAGATTGTTAAAGAGAGCGAAGTTGCGTACAGGTGTATTAATCCGGAATGCCCTGCGCAGTTTAGAAGGCATTTAATACACTTTGCAAGCAGAGGTGCCATGGATATCCGTGGCTTTGGCGAAGCGGTGATAGACCAATTTCTTAGGAAAGGAAAAATACGGATTTTAGCGGATATATATTGTTTAACTTATAATGACTTTATTGTTCTTGATTTGTTTAAAGAAAAGAAGACTAATAATCTTATGGAAGCGATCGCCGCAAGCAAGAAACGCCCTTTAAGCAGATTGTTGTTCGCTTTGGGAATACGTCATATAGGGGAAAAAGTTTCTGAGATTATCGCTAAAAGATTTAGAAATATGGACGCTTTGTTTGCTGCAGATATTGAAGATTTTACAAAGATTCCCGAGATCGGCGGCGTCTTGGCATTATTTTTAAAGAGATTTTTTGAAAATAAAGCGGCACGACGTGTAATAGACGCTTTAATCTCCGCGGGTGTAAACATGACCGAACCGGAGACGGCTGAAACCGGTCGACAGTTTGACGGTAAAGCGTTTGTTTTGACCGGAGAACTTGAAAATTATACGAGAAAACAGGCGGAGGGAATTATAACTTCTCTCGGCGGCAGAGTCGCTTCTTCCGTCGGCAGGAAAACGGACTATGTTCTTGCCGGTGTAAATGCGGGTTCAAAACTTGAGAAAGCGAAAAAATTGAATATAAAGATTATTTATGAAGAAGAATTTAAAGGACTTGTAAAAACAAATTAAGAGGTTTTGCTGCAATGTTGTGGGACAATAAGTCGTCCCGAAGAATATAATTGTTAATTATTTTGGCATGTATGTATGATTAGGTATCAGGGGGAAGTTTTAGTTTTGGAATTCTTTAGAAATATAAATTCTGAAATCTGTAAGAAATATGTCGTTTTATTATTTAGGGCGGAGGGCGCCTATAAAATTATAAAATTGAATTAGTACTCGGCTGTCGTTTGTAAATTAAGCTGGCAGTACGCTGAAAAGCGCATAAAATGTTTAAAAAAAGGAGCATATATAATGTCTAGTAAAGTTTATTTTCTTCCGTGGAACAAAAAGGGAGAACTTTATAGTTTTCTAAAAGTGGCAGGGATATTTAATCATGTAAAGGCGAGAAATTTTTTGGCGGTAAAAATACATTTTGGAGAGGACGGCAACGAAGGGTATATTAAACCCGAGTATGTTTTGCCCGTCATAAAGATTGCCAAAGAAAAAACTGCTTATCCTTTTTTGACCGATGCAAGCACGATTTATGTCGGTGAAAGATCTGACGCATATCATCATCTTCTTGTTGCGCATAAACACGGATTTAGTATTGAGAACTGTGGTTGTCCTGTCGTTATTGCGGACGGAATAAAAGGGAACGCGGAAAAAAAAGTTGAAGTTAATATGAAATATTTCAAAGATGTTTACATAGCAAACGAAATATATAACGCCGATGGTTTTATATTTATGAGTCATTTTAAAGGACATGGAATAATAGGAATCGGAGGCGCGTTAAAAAACATAGGCATGGGCTGCGGAAGTAAAGCCGGCAAATATGCTATGCACCATTCGTCAAAGCCTTTAGTAGAGTATGAACTTTGTGTAGGCTGTGGAAACTGCATTAAAAAATGTTATCAGAACGCTTTGTCTCTTGTGAATAAAAAAATCGTTATGGACGAAGAAAAATGTGCCGGATGCGGACAGTGTATATCTAACTGTGCGTTGCAAGTTTTTAAATTAGACTGGAGCGAAGGCGCCGCGACAGTTCAGGAAAAAATAGTTGAGTACGCGGCGGGAGTTTTGAAAAATAAAAGCAGCTCGTATATAAACTTTTTAACTCATATAAGCAAATACTGCGACTGTTTTAGGCTCACGAAAAACGATCCGCTTATGAACGATATCGGAATTGTTGCAGGAAACGATCCTGTCGCCGTAGATCAAGCGAGTTACGATATTGTAAATAAAGCTTTCGGTAAGGATTTTTTTAAGGAGCTTTATCCTAAAATTGACTCTACTGTTCAGTTTGATTATGCCGAAAAAGTCGGGCTTGGTACCAGAGATTACGTATTAATTGAATGTTAAGGAGAGACTCATCAAGTCGGCGACGTTTAAGTTTGTATTAATGATGCCTAGTACAGTACAGATTAAAATGCATTTGCGACTACAAGTTTCATAAAGTAAAAATTTGAAATAGATTTAAATTTATAAGTTTAATTGTGAAAATATCAAAAATAGAAAAAATAAAATTTAAAAAAAATCTGTTTAAAATATTTTTTGAAAACGGCGCAAAGTTAGCAGTTTCCGTCGATGCTATTGTCAAATTTTCTATTAGGATAGGAATTGATATTTCAGAAGATGCTTATAGAGAAATTATATTTTATGATAAATCAAAAAGGGTGGTTTCTGACGCGTTGTCTTTAGTATCAAAGCGGTCGTATAGCGTTAAGAGTCTTCAGGAAAAACTTATTCAAAAAGGCTATGAATCTGAATACGCGGCAAAAGCACTTGAGAGACTCAGAGACTTGGATTATCTCAACGACGAGAAGTATGCAGAAGCTTACGCGGCTTATTTGTCGGAAAAAGGGAAGGGAGAGCTTTTGATAAAACTCGAGCTTGAAAAACAGGGACTTGAGAGAAGCTTAATAAATGATGTTTTAGAATCTGTTAAAAATAAGGGCGATCCATGCGAGCAGATTGTTAAAATATTAAAGGTAAAATTTAAGAATTTTAACGGGGAAAATAAAAATGAAGTAAAAAGAGCTGCCGCGTTTTTTTTAAGAAGGGGGTTTTCCTGTAAAAATATAGTCAAAGCTTTGAGAATGTGTTCGCAATGTTATGACTGTATTGATAAATTAAATGATTAATGAGGAACAGCATATGTCAACAGCGTTGCTTAGTGTATCGGATAAGACTGGGATTGTGGATTTTGCAAAAGAATTGAGAAAGCTAGAATGGAATATAGTTTCCAGCGGGGGAACGGCGAAAATTTTAAAAGAAAATTCTGTTCAATGCCGGGAAATATCTGAAATTACCGGGTTTCCTGAAATTTTAGACGGCAGAGTGAAAACGTTAAATCCTAAAATTCACGGTGGGATTCTTGCAGTTAGGAACAATGCGGCGCATAGTGAACAATTAAAACGTTATGAAATAGAGATTATAGACATGGTAGTTGTAAGTTTATATCCTTTTGAGGCAGTTATGAACAGGATACCGAAACCTCGAGATAAAAAAATAGATCAAGACCTTATAGAGAATATAGATATCGGCGGAGTTGCTCTTTTGCGGGCTGCGGCAAAAAATTATAAGGATGTTATCGTTGTATGCGACGTGAACGATTATAAAGTTATTATTAAAAATTTAAAGAGTGATCCTGTTGGCGAGGAATTAAAGCTTGATTTGGCCGCGAAAGCTTTCCGCCATACGGCGTATTACGATTCCTTGATTTCATCTTATTTAACTTATGAAAAATTTCCGGCGCAGCTTGCCGTCCCGCTTAAAAAGCTTTCAAAGTTAAGATACGGCGAAAATCCACACCAGAACGCCGCATTATATTCTAATGGGATAGAGGGCAAGCCTACGGTGATAGCTGCAAAGCAGCTTCACGGCAAGGAGCTGTCTTATAATAACTATCTTGATTTAGAAGCGGCGTGGCGGTTAGTTCACGAGTTTGATAATCCTGCCTGTGCCGTTATCAAGCACAATAATCCTTGTGGTTGTGCGGAGAGCGTGAATGTAAAGGACGCTTATTTGAAAGCTTTAGTTTGTGATCCTCTAAGCGCTTTTGGCGGGATAATAGCATTCAACAAATCCATTGAAGTGGATACGGCACTTGAAATAAGCAAATTATTTGTTGAGTGCATTATAGCTCCCGAATATTCTAAAGAGGCTTTAAGCGTTTTAACGCAGAAAAAAAATATCAGACTTTTAATGCAGGATACATCTTACGAGGAAGAGAAAGATTCTATTGAGTACAGAATGATGTCTTACGGAATGCTTGCGCAGGACAGAGACAATAAGCTTTTGTCTGAGATAAAGTTTATGACAAAACGTCAACCCGCAGAAGAAGAGCACAAAGCTTTGGATTTTGCGTGGAAAGTTTCTAAACATGTTAAGTCAAACGCTGTTATTCTTGCAAGAGGTGGACAAACTGTAGGTATAGGCGCGGGACAGATGAGTCGTATTGATTCTTTGAAAATAGCTGCTGAAAAAATGAAATACGTCAGACACGGACTGGACGAACGATTATTTCCGCTTGTTCTCGCTTCAGACGCTTTTTTCCCTTTTCCGGACGTAGTTGAAGAAGCGGCTAAGATCGGCGTTACTGCAATAGTGCAGCCGGGAGGCTCAATAAAGGACAGCGAATCCGTTAAAGCTGCAGACGAAAAAAATATAGCTATGATTGCCACAGGCATGAGGCATTTTAAACATTAGACATATCCTGTATGCGCAGTTCGTTCGATTGATTTAAAGTTATTCTAAGTCTGTTTCTTTGGTTCTTTCTTCGTCTTTCTAAAAATGGGAGGAAAGGAGGAAGGATTCTTTTTTCTTAGAAAGTTGTCAATAGATGAAAACAAAAAAATAAACGTTGTTTCTTGATAAAAAGCTAAAAATAACCTAAAAGATGAAAAAACAAAACCTGAAAAATGGTACTGAAATGGTGAGGAAATTAAAAAGTTAATAATACGAATGAAATGAGCAAATGAACTCAGAGAGTACAACTCTGTCAAAGAAGCAGTGAGATAACTAAAGGACTAGAAGTATTAAGGACAGAGACGGGAAACTAACCGGAAAATGCCTCAAATCCAAAAACACATTGAAATAGTAAAAATCAGTAAGTCAACAGCTTTTTTAAAAGGGACGGGAAAAAAATAGAAAAAGCGAAGAATGTAAGTGCCGACATGGAACAAATACAATTTACAAAATTCTGTTTTTCAATAACGACTTTACTAGCGAAGAAGTCAAGGGCACTATATGTCTATACAAAATAGCAAATAAAAAACAAGGCCAAAATCGAGATCAAAACCAGAGAGAACAGCGATAAAGAATTTTCAAGACCATATGAAAGAATTTTCAATAGTATAAGTTTACTTTTAATAGCGGGATGTTGCAAAAAATGGGTACAAATACAACCGAAATTGCGAACAACTGAGATAAGAAGAGTAAACGAAAGTACCTACAAAGAATTAAGAGCAATTGCAGTCAAGAACAAAGTCTCAGTTGAAATACAGCTGAAAGTAATCGTAAGATACTAGTTGGGCCTTTGTGGCAATTGTTAATAAATCCTCAATATACTTGGACTAAATTCCTCGGACCTCAGGAATAAATAAAAGAAAAAAATAACAAAATAAAAAAACTTTCAGCAGTATTAACTTACCACTAATAACATGATATTGTACCTGAGAATCGGCCATGTAAATGCCCGAAGTGTATTCGTTTATTCTACTTACCCCTTTGGTAGTTTTTAGGAAAACCTGTTGGAATATGCTCGCTCTTCAGCGCTGGTGCCAACGCGGGAAAAATTGACAACAAAAACAAGCAAAAGTATTCTAAAACTAATTACTGCAGGAATAGGAATTATCATAAAACATACGGAATAAGTGACGGTAATGGCAGCTTGATTGTTGCAATAATTGTAAATTCGTGGTAAGACTGTCCTTTGGACAGACTTTCAGGTGATAAACCTTTTTCGCAGAACGGAGTAGGACTTACTTGTTTAATCAGCTAAGCAACGAAAAAGGTGGCGGAAAGAATAAATACGTCAAGCTAAAAATCAAAAATGAAAACAATAACAGTAGCATTAATACTATTTCAGCTAATAGACTGTTTCACACAGTCAATAATATTAATGCTATTGTGATTCTTTTCATTGCACTCTCTTCCGACATTATAATACGATAGCTAACTATAGTTAACTATTATTATACATTATATGTATATTAGTTTACTGTTTCAGTGTGTTTCATGTTAAGTGTTTGCAATTTACTATTAGTTCGCTTGCAGTTTCGTTGCAGTTCACTATTTGATATTTTATGTTTCTTGTTTTACTAGCATTTATATTTTTTTGAGGAGTCATGAAGTGATTGAGATGATGTGCTGTCAATAGAAGAGTTCGATCCCTTCGAGCCCTTTCATCTTAGGAATGTGTGGTGAACTCCAAAAAAACTTACCTGCAATGCTATTTCGTCTTAGGAAATCACAGTAGTCATAGCAATAGTTAATTATCATTAATTTTCTGACTATTACTCTGAAGTAGTCCATGTCTGAAAATGTATTTGTAGCACGGAGCGTGCACATCTCACTCGCGAAAAAGTTGGCTTCTTGTTGGCTTGTAAGCGATTAGCCGATTTGCTGTCTCGTAAAGCATACGTGGTGCTAAAGGGTCTGGTTTTTCCCATAGCTCTGCCAATAGTTTTGCTGTTGTTTTTATTTGCATTTCTACTGTTAGTGCATTTGTCTTTCCTATTGCCTCTGTTACTATTTTTCTTATTAGGTCCTTTGTGAGGGCTTCATTATCTATGAGCGTTTTTTTCATTATTGGGCCTTGCATTACGAAGATTACGTCCCATAGTATTGATTTGGTTACTTGGTTTATGTCTTCCTGCCGTAGCATTGCATTGGTTACTGAGTCTGCTTCTTCCTGTTTTGCTTGCTGCAGCTGTTGTTCTCGAGCTTTCTGTTCTTCCTCCTCTTGTTTCGTTTCTCGCCTTTGTTGCTCTAGTCGTTTTTGCTCTTTCTGTTGTTCTTCTACTACTTGTTTTAGATTTTGTGATTGTTGATTTGTTTCTTGTCTTTGGAGTGTTTGCTCTTCTACTACTTGTTGTTTTTGTCGTGCTAGTTGCACTGGCTGCTTGGGTTGCTTGTGTCGCGTGCAGCAATATTTGATAATGTGGATTATTCCTGCTACTAGAAGTACAGTTCCCCCAGCTATAATGGGATTAGAAAGGACGGTGGATTCCCAAAATGGAGTTTTGTTTCCTTGTGGTTGGGTTGGTGTATGATAGCGCATCCTGCTAGCTGAAGTATTATCAACGCTATTGTAATTTTCCTCATTTCCCACACTCTTTTTTCTGATTAGTAGTTGACCAAAGTAGTATACAATATTTCAAAACGAGAAGCCATGATTTCCTTTGCTATTCTCTCTTTAAAGTTTAATAAATAAAAAGAATCAAAAAAAAGAGGAAGTACTATTAGACTTTCCTCTCTACTTTTCCTATTTTTTAGTTAGTTATTAATAAATATCATACAATATTTCAAGGAAAGAAAAAAATCCATGTATTCCTTTACTTTTTTCTCTGAAAATTGTTGCAATCGTTTTGTTGCATTTATTTTCTATTATTGCTGATTTAAGTACTGGAAGTACCGGTTTTTTCCTGTGTTTATGTTGTTAGTCCAAATGTGTTTTTCTATTCTTTTGCTGTTGTGAACTACTATAATATTGTTAGATATGTCTGATATGACGGTTTTGCGTCAACATTATTTCTTTTGAATTTTGCCAGTCGGTCGTTTTTAAAGTAGAATAAGGAAAATTTCAATTTCATCTGAGAGATTTTTGAATATTGTGAGATTAGATTATTACTCTTTCTGCGAATGTAATATATGCTTTTAAGTCCTCTGTCCTTCTTCTTATTGCTAACTTTTTGGAACCTGCTGTTTTTTTTCTATATTTTTCTTATACTTTCCTCATTTATTTCTTCTATTTGTTTTGATATTTCGCTTATTTGTTGTATATTTTCTTTATACGGTTCTAGTAATCTTGATGCTTCTAATATCATTGTTTCTGTTGTTGGTTATCTTCCTATTTCTGGATTTATTTCACTTGTTGGTGGACTTTCGGGTTCGTTTGTTTCGGCTCCTTCTACTCCACGTTCCTCTACTTTAGTGTTTTCAGTGACTTTTTCCTTTGCTGTTTCTATTAGTGACATTTTGTTTTCTGGCTCTTTTAGTTTCTCAGTTGATTTATTTTGCTCGCGTTTGTATGTGTTAGAATATGTTACTCCTATTACTAATGGTTACTACCCAAAGCCCAACATTGAGAACGCTTAAGATTATTTTGGAGTTTTGTGATGTTTTGTTATTATTTACTACCTCAGACTTGACGATAATATTAGGTTCTCTTGTGCATCCTAATTAATTGAAATAATATCAATTTAATTTAATGCTATTGTGACTTCCTTCATTTTTTTCTGATTTCTTTATAATTTTCGCCAATTTTTGTAGGCGATTATATTGCATATTTCTTTTTCGTCTTTTGCAGTTTTCAAATATTTGTCTATTATTTTGTCTATTGTTTAATTTTCACCTATTGCATTTTGTCTTATTATGTGCATTACTGTGTATAACCTTATATCGTCCATTGCAAATCCATATTTATTCTCATTTTTGGTTTAGACTTCATTATGGATCTTGCTTATTCCATGTGTATTACGTCAGTTTCCTATTTGATATACTGTTTTTACTATTATGAAAATTCATATTTTCAGCTGCGGAATCTGCGAATAATTCCAAACAAAATGAAAAGAGGAGTTGTCCGAAAAGAGTACAAAGAGTCTATAGCTTTTAAAAGTTGAATCTTATAATAGTATAGATTTTATATATCTAGGGTATGGTGATAAAACTATGTGTTTACCAGACTGTAAACAAACTATGACTTACTTAAAAATTTTTGTAGACGCATCCGTTGAGAGGAGCCAACATTCTGTCCGCCGGTACTAAGGGTCGTTCACATTTGTCCGTGCGACACAAGTGTCGTCAAAACATTTACAGTATTGAATTTAAGTATGTATAAAGCTGTATTTTCTGCATTTATGCAGCAGTAGTTTTCACTTTACATTGCTATCTATTTAATTGCAGAAACGTCGAGAAAACTGAACATAGCTTTGTCGGTACTGAGAAGACTGAGCAGAAATAAAACGCAATAATCCAAAATTACGTTAAAATTTTGGAAATGAGTGGTATATAACCGTGCAAATAGATAGAAACAGCAATAAAAGAACAAAAAGCGGTACTGAAAATACAGAACGAAAGAATTTCTCAAATCCCGATATCGTCGGCGAAAAACTTGAAGTTACTTTATGTTTGTGCAAAATGTCTGAAAATAATCAAGAATAAAATCAGAGAGAATAAAAATAAAAATTTTTCAATGTATTTTAGGTCAAAATGAATGAACTTTTACATTAATAGGACGCGGAGATGGGTCGGCGCGCTATTCGTTGTGCTAATATGAATAAGTAAAAAAAGATTTATAATAACAGCGGAGAATTTAGAAAATATAAAACTGAAACAAAGTGAGCTAACAAAGGCTGAAAATGAAGAAGAGATCTATCCAAATTTATCAAAAATTGTAAAAAACTAAGGCGCAAAACTTATTAGTATAGCGCACAGAGGTAGCAGTATTAAACAAAAGAATAACTCAACTTGAGAATTCGTGAGCTGAAAATCCATTAAATGCACAGAAAGACTGTTTGAGTGCTGAAATAGGCATTATAAAATAAACGAATATTTGTATTTTCCGTGTTTTAAATTCTGACTTACGCGAGCGTCGGTTTGTAAAATTATTAAAATTACTATTTGCCCGTTGATAGCTTTGTTATAACGTCTATTTTTCTTTTAGGCTAATTTAATGTAAATGGGAATTGGCGGTAAAGTATTTTGTTAAATCTGTATATGGCTTTTCATATATTGTATCGGCAGATATATACTCTGCGGTCGGTGTTTAATCGCAGCGTTATCATTGCAGAATAAAATGCGCGCTTGGGGGGAATCTGTCGGCATAAGCAGTAGTTTATTCCTTTCTATATCTATTTTTTGATAAAATGATCGATGGCAGCAGACAATTAGGGTAGAGAAGATAGTTTAGCAGCACGAAGTTCCATATTAGTAAAACTTTCTTTATAGTCTAAGCGGCGAGATGTATTTTGCTGATGTATTTGCCGTTTGCAGAAGAATGAGTTTTAATATCTCAAATTGAATTGAGTCGCCGATTCAAATAGTATGAAACAAGAAAAAAAGAAAATCACTATTGCGCATACGGCGGAATTGAAAAGAGTTTTTGAGTTTGGCGGTCTTAATACTGTATGCCAAAGCGCAAAATGTCCTAATATAGGGGAGTGTTATAAAAACAAAACAGCGACGTTTCTAATACTGGGCAAATATTGTACGAGAGGATGCAGTTTTTGCGCGATAGAGAAATACAAAGCTGAGTTTGTGGACGCGCATGAGCCTTCAAGAATTGCAAAGGCGGTTAAAAAGCTTGGACTTTCGTATTGCGTTATAACTTCGGTAACAAGAGACGATTTACCGGACGGCGGAGCGAGACATTTCGCAAAGACAATTAATGAAATAAAAACTTTGCTTCCTGAAAATAAAGTTGAAGTTCTTGTTCCTGATTTTTTGGGAAATACAAAATCCATAGATATTGTTTTAAATGCCTGCCCCGACGTTTTCTCTCATAATTTGGAGACAGTTCCCGCTCTCTATGACAAAGTTAGAAAAGGAGCCGACTATAAGCGTTCTCTTAAAGTGTTAAAATACGTCAAATCTGCTGGTTTTAAAGTCAAAACGGGTATAATGGTGGGACTAGGTGAGACTGAATTACAAATTTTTGAAACGATTGAAGATATAAAAAGTACAAATGTTGATATTCTTACGATAGGGCAGTATCTTGCCCCGACTCTGAAACATTATCCTGTGATTGAAGAGTACGCCGAAGAAGAGTTTAAAATGCTGGAAAATTTTGCTGTTTCGGTGGGAATAAAGCAAGTTATCTCAGGCAGGTACGTCAGAAGTTCTTATTTTGCAGAAGCAAGTTTCAAAAAGCTTTGATTTAGAGTTTTATAAATTGGTTTAAGAAAGGTCCGCAGTTTGAGTAAAACGTATTTATCGGGAATCAGCGGCAGCGGAAAAGCTCATTATCTATTTAGGCACATATCTGAAATGCAGGTGGGTATAAGCGGTAAGAAAAGAATTTCGGATGTGTATGTTTTCGCTTTTGTCAGGGACGGAGAACTGGGTGCTTTTTACGGTGATTTACGCTTTTTTTTCGGCTTTACGAGGTGTAATTTAATTCCTGTTTCTAATATATTTATGCTTCCTTCAGACGACGCGGAGCGCAGAGCTTTTGCAACGGATAGAATAAAAAACTTAAAAAGTTTTATTGTCTGTGCGACTGACCTTTCAATTAATTCGCCGCTTATAAGTCCAGAAAGTAATACTGGTATTATCATAGCTGCAAATCAAAAATATGATTTAAGCAGCTTAGAGCACTCTTTGGTTTCATTTGGTTATGCGAAAGCGGATTTTGTTGAAGATAAGTTGCAATTTGCTGTCAGAGGTGGAATTATAGACGTATGGCCCGCTTTAAACAAAGCGCCCGTTAGAGTGGTTTTTGAGTTTGACGCGGTGGAAGTTATCAGGATTTTCGATCCTGGAACTCAGCTTTCTAATTCTTTTGTCAACGAAATTAAAATACTACCTGTCAATCTTTCAGAATATAAATCAACGATTAAAGATTATTTTGAAATTCAAAGCGGAGTCGGTGCGCAAAACAGTGCCGTAATGTTTTTTGATTATCCGATTGATAAGGAAATGGAAAAGTCGCTTGACAAGCACGAGCTTATTATTAACGATTCTTTGAACGTTCGGGCACAATCTCAAGGATACAAAAGTTTTATCGGATTCCACGGGGATAAAAACTTTTTTGTGAATACGCTTAAAAGTTTTGCCGAAAACGGCGTAGTAGTGAAAATTTGCTGTGCTGACGAAAATGAACACGAACGCATTGCAGATATGCTTCACGATGCCCACTGGAATTATAAGAATTCGGAATTTTTACACGGCGACTTGTCACAAGGATTTTATTTGGAAAGAGAAAAAACCGCGTATATTTCAAGTCGTGAAATGCTTTACAAAAAAAGACCTGTGAATTTCCCTAAGATTAAGTACGGAAGGCGTTTGGAGGGTATCTGGGAAATATCGGCCGGTGATTACGTAGTTCACGAAAAATATGGAATAGGGCGTTATATAGGCTTGAGAATGCTTTCAAGAGAGAACAGCACTTGTGAGTATTTATGCATAGAATATAAAAACGACGATAAACTTTATATTCCTCTTGAGGGAATAAACGCCGTAAAGAAGTACATTGGCCTTGAGGGTGTTAAGCCTAAATTATATTCAATGGACACATCGGCATGGGAAAGAGTAAAATCGTTAGCGCGTGAGTCCACGGCGAAATTTGCAAAAGAGCTTTTGAAACTTTATGCACAAAGGAACATGACGAAAAGAGAACCTTTTAGAGCGGAAACTACATGGGAAAAAGAGCTTGCGGATTCTTTTCCTTACGACGAAACGCCTGATCAACTGAGAGCTATTGAAGACATAAAAAATGATTTTTCGAAACCTTATCCAATGGAAAGACTAATCTGCGGTGACGTAGGTTACGGCAAGACTGAAATTGCTGTGCGCAGTGCGTTTAAAGTAGTTCAAGAGAGTCTTCAGACGGCTATCTTAGTGCCTACTACTATTTTAGCGCAGCAACATTATAATACTTTTTGCAACAGACTTTCCCTTTTCCCGACGAAGGTGGCGCTACTCAGCAGATTTCAATCTAAACTAAAACAAAGGGAAATAGTAGAGAATTTGGAAAAAGGGCTTATTGATATTATAATTGGCACTCACAGACTTTTACAAAAAGATGTGAAATTTAAAAATTTAGGTTTATTGATAATTGACGAAGAACATAGATTCGGCGTTAAGCAGAAAGAGAAGATCAAATCAATGAAAAAAAATATAGATATTCTAATGCTTTCGGCGACTCCTATTCCCAGAACTTTATCCTCGGCGTTATCCGGTTTTAGAGATTTGTCGGTGATAGAAACTCCACCGTTCGGAAGATTGCCGATAGAAACGCATCTTTCGTTGTATGACGATGGCCTTATTAAAAATATCATTCAGGCAGAACTTTCAAGAAACGGGCAGGTTTTTTATGTTTATAACGAAATTGAAACGATTGCTGCAAAAGCCGCGGACATTAAAAAGCTTGTTCCCGCTGTTAGACTGGGAATTGTTTACGGTCAGATGAAAGCAAAAGATATTGAAAATATTATGTGGAAATTTTTAAACGCAGAGTTGGATATTTTGTTAGCTACCACGATAATAGAATCCGGATTGGATATTCCTTCGGTTAACACAATAATAATTGAAAAAACGGAAAGCTTTGGTCTTTCGCAGCTTTACCAGCTGAGAGGCAGAATAGGCAGAGGCAGAAAGAAAGCGTACTGCTACTTGTTTTATGAAGATAAGAATTTAAGTGAAAGCGCCATTAAAAGACTTGAAGCAATGAGAGAATTCAGCGAACTGGGGTCGGGTTTTAAGCTTGCTCTCGAAGACTTGGAAATAAGAGGAGCAGGGGGTATACTCTCTGCAAGCCAACACGGTTTTGTAAGAGATATAGGGTATGACATGTTTGCGAAACTCCTTGAGGAAGAAGGCAAAAAATTAAAAGGAAATATATCTAAAACACCGGAAAAAGAAAATACTACGATAGATTTGCAAGTCAGCGCGTTAATTCCTTCCGAATATATCGGGAGTGAAGATATAAGGATTTTATTTTATAGAAAACTTTCTGCGGCAAAAGACGCAGAAGCGGTAGAAAAGGTGAAAAACGAGCTTGAAGATCGTTTTGGAAAAATTCCGGACGATACCCGGATATTGTTTGAGATAACGAAGCTTAGACTCAACGCTGAAAAACTTGGAATTGAAAGAGTAGTCGAAAACAACAGTCATATATGTTTATATTTTTCGCAAAGAGCGAACTTACTGAAACTGGATATAACGAAGCTTATAAGGGATTATTCAAAGGTAATAGAGTTTATGCCGGGCAAACGTTATGCTTTCAGACTGAAAAAAGAAATGATCGACGTAAGCACAGTTGAGTATCTTAAAAAATTTCTGTCCTGCATTGAATTTTACGTGCTTAAATAACAGGGATTTTTTTTAGTATAATAGCTTATGTTTAGTTCGGTAGAAGAAAAACAGAGACGGCAAAAATTTACGGGAGAGATTTATGAATCTTTCTAAATTTACGATTAAATCGCAGGAAGCTTTGGCGGAAGCGCAAAACACAGCTGTTGAATACGACAACCAAGAAATTGCTTCCGAACATATTTTGTATGCCTTAGTTAAACAGCGGGATGGAACAGTTGAAACGATAATAAAAAAATCGGCACCGTCGGGTCGGGAAAACGCTCTTTTTGCAGACATTTTAAAAGATCTGCTTTCGGAAATTGAAAAAAAACCCAAAGTTTCAGGGGGGAATTTGTTTTTGTCGCAAGGCTTGAACAAAATTTTAAATAATTCAGAAAAAACGGCAGAGAATTTGAAAGACGACTTTGTTTCTACGGAACACATTCTTATTGCCATATCCGAAGATGATTCTGAAAACGCGTCAAAAATATTAAGGAAGCGCGGAATTACGAAAGACGTTATTTTAAAGGTTTTGGTAGACATAAGAGGTGGGCAGAGGGTTGTAGATCAAAATCCGGAAGATAAATACCAAGCTTTAGAAAAATACGGAAGGAATTTGACCGACTTATCGAGGCAAGGAAAACTTGATCCGGTTATAGGAAGAGATGACGAAATCCGCCGATGTATGCAGGTTTTGTCAAGAAGAACGAAGAATAATCCTGTTATTATAGGTGAACCGGGCGTAGGTAAAACGGCGATAGTAGAGGGACTGGCGCAGCGCATAGTTTCCAAAGATGTGCCTGAAAGTTTAAAAGATAAGAAGGTTATAGCTTTAGATTTGGGAGCGCTGATAGCCGGTGCAAAATACAGAGGCGAGTTTGAAGACAGGCTTAAAGCAGTTCTTAAAGAAATCCAGTCGGCGCAGGGAATGGTTATTCTTTTTATTGATGAGTTGCATACGATAGTCGGCGCGGGGTCGGCAGAAGGAGCAGTTGACGCTGCAAATATGTTAAAGCCTATGCTTGCGCGTGGCGAGCTTAAACTTGTAGGAGCAACTACTCTTGACGAATACAGAAAATATATAGAGAAAGACGCAGCTTTGGAAAGGCGTTTTCAACCTATTTTTGTCGACGAACCCTCAGTTGAAAATACGATTGCGATTTTAAGAGGTATAAAGGAGAAGTATGAAGTGCATCACGGAGTGAAAATAAAAGATTCCGCACTAGTGGCCGCGGCAACGCTGAGCACAAGGTATATATCGGACAGGTATTTGCCGGATAAAGCTATTGATTTAGTTGACGAAGCTGCAAGTAAGCTGAGGATAGAAATAGATTCTATGCCTACGGAGCTTGACGTTGTGGAACGAAAAATCCGGCAGCTTGAAATTGAAAAACAAGCTGTAAAAAAAGAAACTGACACCGCTTCAAAAGAGCGTTTTGTGGATATGGAAACAGAGATAAGTAAATTAAAACAAGATTCTATTGAGATGAAAACTCACTGGGAAAAAGAAAAAGAAGTTATATCAAATATAAGGAATTTAAAAGCGTCTCTTGAAAATATGAAAGTAGACGAACAAAAGGCTGAGAGAAACGGTGATTTAAGCGCTGTCGCTGAAATCCGTTATGGAAAAATTCCGCATATGCAAAAGCGTCTGGAAGAGGAAAACAATAAACTTCTTAAACTGCAGAAAGAGAAAAAAATGTTAAAGGAAGAAGTTGACGAAGAGGATATTGCGCAAGTGGTGAGCAAATGGACGGGAATACCTGTAACGCGTATGATGGAAAGTGAAGTGCAGAAACTTCTCAAAATGGAAGATAAATTGCACGAGAGAGTTGTTGGCCAAGATGAGGCAATATCTGCGATAGCAAACGCGGTACGTCGTTCCCGCTCCGGACTTTCCGATCCTAATAAACCCATAGGTTCGTTTTTGTTTTTAGGTCCTACGGGCGTCGGAAAAACAGAACTGGCTAGGGCGCTTGCGGAATTGTTATTTGACGATGAGAAGAATATAGTTAGAATTGATATGTCCGAA
Source organism: Endomicrobium sp. (assembly GCA_031272265.1). Lineage (GTDB taxonomy): Bacteria > Elusimicrobiota > Endomicrobiia > Endomicrobiales > Endomicrobiaceae > Endomicrobiellum. Next base: position 21,188 of record JAISUD010000011.1, read on the forward strand.
TACATGGAAAAGCATAGCGTCTCACGTCTTATAGGCGCTCCGCCCGGATATGTAGGATTTGAAGAGGGAGGACAATTGACAGAAGCCATCAGGAGAAGGCCTTACTGCGTAGTTTTATTTGACGAAGTTGAGAAAGCGTCTCCTGAAGTGTTTAATGTCATGCTTCAGATGTTTGACGACGGTAGACTTACGGACGGACGCGGGAGAACTGTTGATTTTAAGAATACCGTCATTGTAATGACTTCAAATATAGGTTCGCAGTATACTCAAGGTTATGACGATTATAAAGAAATGAAAAGCAGAGTTACGCAGGAGCTTCATAATTGTTTTAAGCCGGAGTTCTTAAATAGAATAGATGAAATGATAATATTTCAGAACTTGGACAAACAGGAATTGAATAAAATTATTGACATGCAGATTAAGTTTTTTGAGAACTGCCTTGCCGCAAAAAATATTCATGTAGAGCTTACTGATAAAGCGAAAGACTTTATATCTTTAAAAGGATATGATCCTGCTTTTGGAGCGAGACCCTTAAAAAGAGCTATACAGACATATTTGTTAAATCCTCTTTCTTCGCAGCTTATTTCAGGGAAATTCAAAGAAGGCGACAATATAGTTGTGGACGCTGCAGGATCGGACATAGCGAAAAAAGGAACAGGTAGTTTGGAATTTAGAAAAAGGCGTGTTAATTAAGATTATAGTTGCTGTTTGCTTGTCGGTAGGGTCGCAAGATAAACGTGAAGCAAAAAAAATGTGAGGCTTAAAAAAAGCCACGATAAAATAAATATATTTTATTTTGAAGCAATTCGCGTGTTTAAAATTTAGTTGATTGCCGAAATGAATTTACCTTTGTTAAAATATGGGCATGTCTCCGTAGCTCAATTGGATAGAGCAACTGCCTTCTAAGCAGTAGGTTGCGTGTTCAAATCACGCCGGAGACGTTTATCATCTGGTGGCTGTAGCTCAATTGGTTAGAGCGTCGGTTTGTGGAGCCGAAGGTTGCGGGTTCAATTCTCGTCAGCCACCCTTTTTATTTTTTAGGGCAGTGATATTTTGTTTGCAGGACTTAAATTTAAATTTTGGATTTTTTAGAAAGATATGTTTAGAGAGAAAAGAGAGATTACTGCCTTGTGAAGGAATTTAGCACAGAAAGAATGGAAAGTTGCGATTAGAGGTTTGTGTTTATTGCTAACTGCTGGTATTAGCTTATTAACTCTCTCTTGCATCTCACGTGTAGCTTTTTTTGTGAATGTTACTGCAAGTATTGTTGGAGGTTCAACACCTTGTGAAATTAGGTAAGCCATTCTGTGTGTTATAACTTTTGGTAGAATAAATTAAATCTTGCAAAATAATGGCTTCATCATTCGTTTTTGTTTTCCCCTAAATGCGTCGTCATTGCTGTTGTTTTTGTAATCCCTCTAAGATGCAAAAATTTGTCGTTGTCTTTGTCGTTCTTTTTTGCTGTCCCAAACGGGACGCAAAAAAGGTGTATTGTATATACCTTGCAGCTGGAAATAGGCGTAAATAACGGGATTTTAATATATATGAAAATTGAGCTTATAAGTACAGGAAACGAACTTCTTGCTGGAAAAGTCAACACTAATGCCGCTTACATAGGTTCAAGACTTTCCGCGGAAGGGCTTGAACTTCTATCTATTAGCGATATCGGCGATAAAAAACAAGATTTATTACGAGAATTTAAAAAGGCTTTTGAGAGAAGCGATGTTGTTATTACTACAGGTGGACTGGGACCTACCTTTGACGATATAACAGTTGAAACTGCCGCAGAATACTTAAATCTTGAGACGTACTCCGATAAAAAAGTTTTAGAGTCTATAAAGGAATATTTCTTAAAACGTCCAATCGCTTCAATATCTAAAATCAGCGAAAAGCAAGCTAACATTATTAAGGGTGCGAAAGTTTTAGAAAATCGTTTTGGGACGGCGCCGGGCCAGATGCTGCATTTTGAATTTAAAAACGGGGATAAAAACTTTCGTAAGACTTTGTTTTTACTGCCGGGTCCTCCTAGGGAAATGAAACCTATATTTGAAGAAAACGTTGTGCCGTTTTTAAAAAGTTATTGTAGAGATATAAAGAAAAACGCGACTTTACGCATATTCGGCATTCCAGAATCCGTTGTTGAAGAAATGATAAAACCTGTTATGAGAGAAGTTGTATTTGACGGTTTGAAATCTGTGGAATTCGGCGTACTTGCAAGCGAATCGGTTATAGATGTCAAGTTTTCAGTTTCTGCCGCGGACGAAGTTCTTATTGACGAGGTGATAAATAAATTGAAACTTAAAATTAGCGATGTTTTAAAAGATAATATTTTCGGCTGTGGTAATGATACAATTGCGTCTGCTGCAGGTCGCCTTTTACTTGAAGATAAAAGAACTATTTCTTTTGCGGAGTCCTGTACAGGAGGAATGCTGGCCACGGCGGTCACGGATGTTCCTGGCAGTTCTTTATATTTTAGAGGTTCTGTGGTAGCGTATTCAAATGAGTTAAAGACTAAGTTGCTCGGGGTAAAAGTGGAGACTTTGTCAAGTTTTGGAGCTGTTAGCAGAGAAACTGCCGAAGAAATGGCAAAAGGCGTTTTAGGACTCTCAAATAGTGATTATGCTTTTTCAACGACGGGCATTGCGGGACCCAACGGGGCTACAAAAGAAAAACCGATAGGTCTTGTATATGCGGGATTTGCTGATAAAATTAAAACTGAAAGTTTTAAATTTAATTTTAACGGAACGAGGATAGAGATAAGAAGAAAAGCTGTTAACGCCATCCTGGATTTATTGAGAAGGAGATTGATTGCAGGACGTAAAAATGCTGCAAGCGCCAAAAGCAAATAAGGTAATTGAGATATTAAAATAATTGAAAGAAATGCGTTCAGACTTATTTAAGTCTGTGGGATAATATTTACACCCGCGGGCTAAATATGTAGGAACGTAAATAAGGAAGACTTTTTATTGGCCTGTTGAATTTTGGCGAAAAAATTTTTAGAATAAATTCGCGATTTGTGGTCTGCTCGTTTACGAAATTAAAGTATTGTGTGCCGCGGAGAAAATAATATTTAGAGAAGTTTATTCTTTTGTAAACGGCAAAAGGACGGAGTCGTAAATGCTTAAAGAGTTTTCTTGCGGCGCAATAGTTTATAAAATGCGGGACGGCGAACCTATATTTTTGCTTGTAAATTCAAGAAGAAATGGATTATGGGGATTTCCAAAGGGGCATGTTGAGAAAGACGAAAGCGAATTAGAAACTGCGATAAGAGAAATTGTTGAAGAGACTGGAATCAGGAATATTAAATTTGTTGAAAATTTTAGACAAGAAGATATTTATATAATGGACGGCTCTTTTAGCTTGTCAAAAACAAGTGGTGTAGTTGAAAAACATTCCGTATATTTTCTTGCTCTTGCGTTGGAAGACGTTTTAGGTTTTGACAAAAATGAGATACTGGAGTTGAGATGGGTTAATTTAGAACAAGCATTGAGTTTGCTTCATTTTATAAGCCAGAAGAAGTTTATTAGTTCGGCTTATAATTTAATTAAAGGAGGAATAACAAATGAGTAATCCGCTTTTAAAAGATTATGTTTTTCAGTCGTCTGTAAAAAGCGACAGAATTATGACGGTCCCCGGAACGATAAATAAGAGTATAATTTTATGGGTTCTTCTCGCGGTAAGTGCGTTTTATTCTTGGACAAATCTCGGTGTGATAATACCTTTTCTGTTTCCGATATTGATCGGAGCTTTTGGTTTAGCTGTTATTTCGGCGTTTAAAAAAACATTGTCGCCATTTTTATCACCGCTTTACGCAATAGGAGAGGGACTTGTTTTAGGAGCGATTTCTTTAAGTTTTGAAAGATGGTGTCCGGGTATGGTAGTAAACGCGGTTCTTTTGACAGTCAGCGTTTTGTTTTGTATGCTTGCTTCGTATAAAGCTAATATTCTTAGAGCTACGCCGAGATTTAAAAGAGTTGTAATATTTTCAACGTTTGCTATAGCGTTTGTTTATATTATTGATTTGCTTTTAAATATTTTTGGAGCAGGGAGTTTTCCATATATTCACAATTCTTCAATTTTAGGAATTATTATAAATTTTGCGGTTGTCCTTATTGCTTCGTTTAATCTTATCATTGATTTTGATTTAATTGAAAACGGCGTAAATTACGGCGCACCTAAGTATATGGAATGGTACGGCGCTTTTTGTCTTATGACGACGCTTGTCTGGCTTTATATTGAGGTGTTAAGGCTTCTTTCAAGATTAAGAGACTAAAATCGTTATTATGTTAGAAAGGGCTGTATTTTTTAAAAGCACAATGGAAGTAAATTCTCTGCCTGAAAGTCTTGCCGAGGTTATTATCTCTGGAAGATCTAATGTTGGGAAGAGTAGTATTATAAACGCTTTGTGTTTAAAAAAGAATTTAGCGAGAATATCAAAAACTCCGGGAAGGACGAGAAGTATAAATGTTTATAGTGTTTCTATGGGCAAATGGATAGTAGATTTGCCGGGATACGGTTTTGCAAGAGTAAGCAAGGAGGAAAGAAAAGCTTGGAATAAAATAATAGAAAAATATTTAATCCAAAGAAACAGCAGGAAAATGGTTTACATAATTGTAGACGCTTTGGTGGGGCCTACTGAATTGGATTTTAATATGGCCGACTGGCTTAGTAAATTTAATGTTCCTTTTAAGATTGTCGCGAACAAATGCGATAAAGTGCCTAAAAACGTTACTGAAAGTGTTGTACGGACTAAAACGGCGGAATATTTTGCTGTTGCCGACGATAGATCAAAAATATTTGCGGTAAGCGCAAAAAAAAGAGACGGGTTTGCCGAGCTTAAAACTGATATTGTAAAGTTTTTAAATAGCTGAGAATGTAAGCGCGGAGAATATAAAAGGTTGAAAAAGATGTTATTAGCGTTGTTATGCATATTGGGTATAATTATAAGCACAAGTGCCTCTTTTACAGAAGAGCCCGGACCTACGGTGCTGCCGGTTAAACTTTCTCTGTGGGATAAAGTAGCTATACCTGAAGGCGATTTAGTGCACGGTGTGGAATTGGGCATAGGCTCTTATACTCCCCAGTTAAAAGGTTACGCGCTTAATCTCATTTTTACTAAAACTGATAATGCTTCGGGTATACATAAGGGTTTTATTACGGTTACAAAATTATTTTCAGGAATTCAATTAGGTGTGATAAACTTAAATTTTAAGAAAATTTACGGTGCACAATTCGGGTTCTTTAATAAAGCGAAGTCAATTGAAGGAATTCAAATAGGTGTTGTAAACATGACTGACAATATGCACGGAATGCAGATTGGATTATTAAATTTTATTGGAAGAGGTTATTTCCGGACCATGGTACTTTTCAACGCGAAATTTTAAAAAGAGTTTACAATTGGAAGCTTAATCTTGCATAACAGGAAATGAAACGTCTCTTATGAAAGAGAAAGTATAAGAAATAGGGTAAAATCTGCTATGTTCGGAGAATTAACGGTCTTAACATACTTATTTCAATAGACGAAGAAACGTAGATGCGCCAAAAACAAAAGGGAACAGGTACAGGCGCGCGTATATTAAAAATGCATAAAAAAAGTATATTTATAACAAAGACTAGACGCAATAATAAATAATATCGCATAATAGTTTCAATAATGCAAAAAAAGTCTGCAGTTTGGAAGTTTTATTAAATGAAAATGGTTTCGTGGAATGTAAACGGCATAAGAGCGATATGTAAAAAGGATTTCGCGGACTGGTTTAAAACTGAGGACGCCGATATTATATGCATCCAGGAAACGAAAGCTGACGAGACACAGTTCCCTGAAGACATAAAAGAGATTAAGGGATATAATTTTTACTGTTCCTGCGCGGCAAGAAAAGGTTACAGTGGCGTTGCCGTATGGTCAAAAGTTAAACCTGAATCTGTATGCGCGGGCATTAAAAACGAAATTTTTGACAAGGAAGGCAGAATACTCTATCTTGATTTTAAAAATTTTGTCCTTTTCAATGTTTATTTTCCTAACGGCGGTGCTTCGTCGTCCCGTCTTAAATATAAATTAGATTTTTATAGTTGTTTAACTGAATATCTCAAAAATTTTGAGGATAAAACGGTAATTGTATGCGGGGATTATAATACCGCGCATTTTCCGATAGATTTAGCAAGGCCTAAAGAAAATGAAAATGTTTCAGGTTTTATGCAGGAGGAGAGAGAAAAGCTTGATAATCTTATTTCGTTGGGCTTTGTTGACGCTTTCAGGCATTTCAATAAAGATCCGGGCAATTATACGTGGTGGGATTATAAAACTGCTGCACGGTCAAGAAACATAGGGTGGAGAATTGATTACTTTTTCATATCAAGACATTCTATAAAATATCTTCAATCTGCTGATATAAAGAGTTCGGTTTTAGGCTCTGATCACTGTCCTATTTCCATAACTATTTTCTAACTTTATGGTTATCTATAAATTTTGACGGGGTTATTTATTGAGCTGCTCATAGTATGAAGCGCTTTGATTCTGTCTTCAATAGACGGGTGTGTCGCCAGAAGTCCGGAAATTTTTGAGAAAAAAGTGTTCCTTTTATTCTTATCTAAAGGATTCGCAATGCAGATGGGCGAAAATGGTTCGCTTAAATTTTTAACTGCGGAATTAATTGAAATCTTTTTTAAAGCGTCTATGAGTCCTCGCGGATTGGTTATTAGAGCGGCGGTTGCATCAGCTTGAAATTCTCTTGTCCTTGACACCGCGAGTTTTATAAGAGGAGCTATTAAATATCCGTATATGTATAAAACTGCTGCAAGAACAAACATGAGGATTACAAAGACATTTTTATTTTTAGAATTACTTGTTTTCGCTGTTAAGGCGAACTGCAATAATAATTCGGCGGCTATAGTCGCGAAACTTATACACACAATCATTATAAGCATAAGTCGCGTATCTCTGTTTCTTATATGCGCTATTTCGTGCGCTATAACACCCTCGAGCTCTGCTTTTTCAAGTTTATTTATGAGTCCTTTAGTTAAAACTATATAAGAATGTTTTGGATCTCGTCCCGTTGCAAAAGCATTTAACGCCTCCTCGTTTATTGAGTAAACTTTGGGCGTTGGAAGTCCTAATTTTACAGCAATGTTTTCTACAATAGTTACTATCTCGGGAGCATTTTTTTTTGTAAGCTCAATAGCTCTTACGCTTGAAATGATGAAATTATGTCCTGCAAAATAACTTATCAAAAGCCACACAATCGCTATAAGAAATATTTTAGGCAGAACGTAAACGGCAGTTTGCCCTGCAAGCGTAAATATGAAAGCCTGATCATGATATGATTGTTTGCTGCTGACGAGATTTATCAGCAGCACTATAAGATAAACCATTAAAGTAAGACTGATAATAAATGAAATCATCAGCCCTATAGTTTTTCTTGAATTTGAAGCGATAAAATCGCGCGTTGCTGTGTTTGTCATATTTATTTTAAGGGATTCGGTTAAATGTCTAAATATTATTATGTATTATTGTAGTGACTTCACTCTTTACCTTCCACTTCACGAAGTTAAATGTCTAAATATTATTATGTATTATTGTAGTAGTTATTAATGTAATTTTCAATATTAAACTTTGTCTTCAGATAGGAGCTTTATATAAATTTTGCAGTTTAAAACAAAATTTCAGTAGCTTTCTTCTGCTTCGTTGTGAAACGGGAAGCTAATATATTTCCCAAAAAAGCATAATATCTTATGCTGTAAATAATGTAAAACAATCCAAAAATACTGCAGTTCTTAACGCTTTTAAATTTCTTAAAATGAGATAAAAATTATAAGGTTATACATCAAATTTTTGCACCTTAGAGAGGTTACAAAAATAACAGCAGAAAACAAACAAGAAGGAGGACAAGACCAATAAATAGAACTGCCAAAATTAGAAGAAATAATCGGACAAGTAAATCGTCATCTTAGAAGATCATTAATAACTTTCGAAGTACTTACAGAAGGAGAAAGAAACGCGATAGTATATATATAATATATATGAACTTAGAACGAATAATAGACTATACAAATGAAGCAGAGAATGACGAACATGTACTTCAAGAACAACAAAGTGAAGTACTTAATACCATTGCCGAAGCAACGAGAAATTTTAAAAGAGAAGATATAGAACCGAGAGATAGAAAAAAAGTACACTATAGTTATATATGCGTATAGTCTTCAAAATTTAATTATTGGATGCAAATACGACCTTCTAAGAAAATGGAAAAAGGGCAAAATAACAATAAGCGATGAGATTAAGGAAATTATATCACAAGAAAAACAAGCACTAGTACAAGCAAAGCAAGCACAAGCAATATGAATAACAAGCAGTACAAGCAGTATAAATACACACACAAAAAAGGAGAGAGTCGTAAATGTAGGAAATAATTATACGACTACAAAATGGAAACAGATGAAATACTTAAAGACTTAAACGAACAACAAAGAGAA
>JAISUD010000019.1 GCA_031272265.1 Endomicrobium sp.
TAGGCACATGAGGACTATTTACATCGCCAATAATCCAAAAAAGGTAGAGTAAGTACCTCGCGCAGTTTGCAAAATAAGAAGACTCAGCAAATGGTGAAAAAAACAGGAGCAAAAAATACGTCCACACAGAGTAAAAACAATAGATAATGAAAAAATAGTAATGGTATACTAATGAGAATAAGATTTGAACGCCAACCATTTCAGGAACAATGCGTCAGTAACATAATCTCCGTGTTAAACGATTTTGATTTTGAAACTAACAATATTTCCGATTTAACAAGAAACTTAAAAGCACTGCACAGCAGCAATACGTATATACCCGTAAAATTAAAAGATATTTCCCGAAAATTAAGACTTGACGTTCTAATGGAAACGGGAACAGGCAAAACTTTTACATACCTGAAAACTATTTTTGAGATAAACAAGCAGTTCGGAATAAATAAGTTCATTATTTTTGTGCCTAGAAAAGCAATCAGACAGGGCGTTCTGAAAAACATAGAGCTTACAAAAGAATTCTTTTATGCAGACGATAGATACAAAAAGTACTTAGAAAATTATGTTTACGAAGGCGGAGTTTCCTCTATAAAAGGATACCTGAGAAACACGGATGAATTATCCGTTTTAGTTTTGACAAACAGCTCCATTGACAAAGACACAAATAAACTAAGGCAGCCAGATGAATTCTTCGGACTGACGCACAACGCTTTAGACGAGATAAAGAAACTAAAACCCGTCATAATAATAGACGAGCCGCACTTGTTAAAAGGCAGAGAGTTTACAAAAGCTTTCAGTATTTTTGAAAGTTTATGCATAAGATTCGGCGCGACTTTTCCGGAAGAACAGGAACACAAAATATCCAACGTCGTTTACACTTTAGACAGCATAAATGCCTTTAAAGAATACCTTGTAAAAAAGATAAGAGTAAGCACCGTTTACTCTCACGCCGATAAATTACGACTTATAGAAACAAATAAAAAAGAAAAAACGGCGGATTTTACCTGGACAAAAGACAACATAGAAAGCGAACGCAGAACAATAAAAGTAAACGAAGATATAGGTGAAACGACAGGGTTAAACGAATTTGCGGGAATTTCTATTGTTAAAATTGAAAAAGACAAAGTATATCTTTCAAACATGAGAGAGTTTGAAGTAAAAAAAAGTTTTATACTAAGCGATGTAGAAATAGAAACTATGATAGAAAATACCATAAGACTGCATTTTGAAAAAGAGGAAAAATTATTTAACAGAGAAATTAAAGAATTATCTTTGTTTTTTATACCTCGCGTGGACGATTTTAAAGGAAACAATCCTAAAATCAAAAATATATTTGAGAAAAAATATAAAGAAATCAGAAAAGAATTTTACGACAAAACGGCAAACGCGCGCTATAAAAAGTATTTAGATAAAGATTTCAGCACCGAAGGCGAATTGACGGTCTGCAGCGGATATTTCGCGGGGGACAAGGGAAGCAGCGAAGAAAAAGAGAAAACGGGAATTGACCTTATACTAAAAGATAAAGAAGCGTTATTGTCTTTTGAAACGCCTTTGAGGTTTATTTTCTCAGTCTGGGCACTGCAGGAAGGGTGGGATAATCCGAACATATTCAACTTATGCAAACTGGCGAACACTTCAAGTCAGACAAGTCGCAAACAGCAAATAGGAAGAGGACTGCGTCTTGCGGTAAACCAGTCAGGAAACAGAATAACCATAGACAATACTGAAAGCGAAAACGGTTTTTACGACATAAACGCTCTTGACGTCGTGGTCAGTGATTATGAAATGAATTTTATTAAGGAAATACAAAAAGAAATTGACAACGGCAGCTTTGCTTTATGCGCGGAATATATTGCGGCAGCTGATATTGCCAAATTAGGATTCAACGAACAGGAAGCTAATAAAACAATAAGAGTTTTGGAGGATAATGAAACTATAAAATTCGTTGAAAATGAAAACAGATATTTAAAAGAGCCGAATTTTGAAGAATTTATTAGAAACAAAAGAGAAAAATTCAATTTTCTGGACGACGAAAAATATAAACTGCTGATTGACTCATGCGATTACAAATTAAGAACGGATATATACGTTCAAAACGGACTCAGAAAAAATAAAGTCCGCATCAGGCCGAAGAAATTAGAAGAATTTAAGGAATTGTGGGAAACAATCAATAAAAAAGCGCAGGTTTTATATAAAGACATAGACGAAAAGTCGTTAATCGGTGGCATATCAGAAAAATTTAACAAAGAAGATATACCGCAGATTTCAATAAAGACGGAAACAAAAGAATACGACCCGAAGACCAACAGCATAAAAACACTTAAAATAAACACTAACGGCGTTCCCGATTTTTTCAAAGACAATAAATTTAACAACAAATTTAACAACTTTATAAATGAATTCAGAAAAGATTATCCACTGAACTTTATATTGAATTTATTCAAAGAAATAAATATTCAAAAAATTAAAAACGATCCCAAACAAGCACACAATTGTTTATACGAAATAATCAAAGACGAAATACACAAGAACATAATTGAAAAAGTTGATTATAAATTCAGTCCTGAAATAAAAATAACAAGTCTACAGGAGGAATCTAGCGGAGAATATAAAAAGTTTATTGGCTCTGAATTTTTAGGGCGAAATTACGACGACGGAACAGCGGTAAAAGAGAACTATCTCTACGATAAACTCGTTTACGATTCCTCAATAGAAAAAGAGGTTATAATTAACGATCCTCAAGAAGTCAATGGCTGCAAAGTAACAGTCTTTGCCAAACTGCCGAAAATATCAATACCCACACCTTATAAGAGTTACAATCCAGATTTTGCATATTTAATAGAAGAAGGGCAAGGCAAAAAATTGTTTCTCATTGTAGAAACAAAAGGTTACAAAAGTCAGCAAGACATACCTCCCGAGGAAAAGCAAAAAATAAACTACGCTGAAAAATTTTTCAAAAAACTACAGGAACTCTGCCCGAACGTTGAGATAATATACAAAAAACGCTTGAATAAAAGTTCGCTGGCTGACTTAATTGAAGAGTTTTGTAGCAAAACATAAACAAATATAGTGAAGGAGATTTGGTAGGTAACAACGACGACGTTTACTAGTGAAGTGATAAATCTAAAGGAGACCTATCAAGCACGCTTAGTGACAACAAGCCTATTGATAATAAAGGCAATAAACCTAAAAAAGATTTGTCCAGCACGTTTACCGATGATAAAGAAGACAATATATAATTACACTTAGTCCCGATAACACTATTGACGATAAAGCAATAAAGCAGAAGATACAGTTGGCAGCAAAGATGGGACGTTTACCGGCAATAAAGCTAATGATAATAGAAAAGAATACTTGTCAGTTAGCAATGACAGGACATTTAACCGTATATATCTAAGATAAGATCTATAAGATCTATCAGATCTATCAGAAAAGTCTAATCACGACAAAGCTATTGATAATAAAGAATAAGATTTTCAGGCGGCAAAGATGGGACGTTTAAATAAAAGTTCGCCGGCCAACATAATTGAAATAGTTTAGTTTTGCAGCAAAACATAAACAAAAGAGACGACAAACTAGACATAAACGCACTACCAAGCATAAACATCAATTTTTACGGCAAGTCAAAATGTACTAAACCACTTCACAGATAAGTTTGAGTAGTTGCTCAGTTTGACTTTTGCAGCAAGTTGAAATACAACGCAATAAAATGCTTT
>JAISUD010000007.1 GCA_031272265.1 Endomicrobium sp.
AGTTGATAATGCCTGTTGCTATGGAAAAGCAGCTGAGGTTTGCGATTAGAGAAGGTGGCAGAACAGTCGGTTCGGGCATAGTTACTGAAATATTAGACTAAACTGAAAATAAAATGAAAGTTTTAAACAAATAAAAAAATATAAATAGGGAAAAAAGGGATGGCAGAAAGATTTATTGTAACTATAGCTTGTAATGTGTGCAAGAATAGAAACTATTATTTTACTAGAGGTAAAAAGCAGACGGGGAAACTCGCTTTGAAAAAATTTTGTAAAAATTGTGGCAAGACTACTGATCATAAAGAAACAAAGTAATTAAAATGAGTTTGAAGATTGAAATTTATGGGTTTTAGGGGTATAAGCTAACGGTAAACTGCTGGTCTCCAAAACCAGCTTTGAAGGTTCAAATCCTTCTACCCCTGTTTAATAAATCAATTAATTAAAGGTGTAAAATGAATTTGATTAGTAGAGCCATGCAATTTTTAAAAGACGCCTATTACGAACTTACTAAAGTTACATGGTTTGGCAAGAAAGAAGTTTTAGGAACTACCATAATAGTAATTATATTTGTTGTTATTATGTCTATTTTCATAAGTCTCGTTGACTTATTTTTGAATACTGTTATGCGTCTTGTATTATATTAATAGTTAATTACTATTTTAATGTAAATTGGAGTGAAAAAATGGCAAAGCAGTGGTATATTGTTCATACTTACTCGGGGCATGAAGATAAAGTAAAAAGAAGTTTAGAAATGACGGTTGCAAATTTAAATATACAAGACGATATTTCACAGGTATTAGTTCCTGCTGAAGAAGTAGTTGAGATAAAACAAAATAAAAAGATGGTTAAAAAAAGAAAATTTTATCCCGGTTATGTTTTTGTTGAAATGACTGTAAGCAATATAACTTATTGGCTTATTAGGAATACCGCGGGAGTTACAGGTTTTTTGGGTGGGGTTAAGCCTGTTCCGATGACTCCAAATGAAATTAAAAATCTTCTTAACATAGTGGCCAATCCGAGTATTTCTAAACCTAGACCGGCAGTATCATTTGAAAAGGAAGAAAATATTCGCATTGTTGAAGGACCATTTAAGCATTTTATTGGTACTGTTGACGAGATTAATCAGGAAAGAGGTAAACTTAAAGTTATGGTGACTATATTCGGAAGACCTACGCCTGTAGAGCTTGATTTTTTACAAGTTGAAAAAATGTAATAATAATAATTTTAAGATTTTTATTTTAATCTAAGAATTGAGTATTAATAGTCTTTGATATATTATTTTATAAATTAGTTTTTATGGAAACAGCAGGAGCTTAAAAATGGCACCTAAAAAAGTAAAAGCGGTGGTTAAATTACAAATCTCCGCGGCTGGAGCAACACCTGCTCCCCCAGTAGGTCCCGCGTTGGGACAGCAGGGCGTGAATATTATGGATTTTTGCAAACAGTTTAATGAAAGGACAAAAAAGACGGAACAGGGCATGATAATACCTGTGGTTATAACTGTGTTTGAAGATAAATCTTTCACGTTTATAACAAAAATGCCTCCGGTTTCAGCCTTGATTAAAAAAGCTGTTGGTATTGCTAAAGCTTCAGGGGTTCCTAATAGAAATAAAGTAGGGAAAATTACCTCAATGCAAGTAAAAGAAATAGCAAAGCAAAAAATCCCAGATTTAAACGTGAATGGAGATTTGAAGGCGGCTGAGCTTATGGTAGAGGGAACTGCAAGAAGCATGGGTATTGATATAATTAAATGAAACGCATAAAAAATAGTGGAATTGATTTGCAGTTGACCATACTAAGAGGAAAAAGAAATGGGCAAGAGACTAGAAGAAGCAGCAAAATTGATTGATAAAAGCAAGAATTATACGCTGACAGAAGGTGTAGGTCTATTGAAAAAAACGACGAAAGCGAAATTTGACGAAACTGTTGAAACTCATGTTAAGCTGGGGATTGATCCCAAAAAGAGCGATCAAATAGTTAGGGGGACGCTGTCTCTTCCTCATAGTATTGGCAGAACAAGAAAAGTTGCAGTTTTGGCAAAAGGCGAAAAACAGAAAGAAGCTGAGTTGGCAGGTGCTGATATTGTTGGTTCTGACGATTTAATTGAGGATATATCAAAAGGTAAACTTGATTTTGACGTTTTAGTTGCCACTCCTGATATTATGAAAGATTTGAGTAAGGTTGCAAAAGTTCTAGGTCCAAAAGGTATTATGCCAAATCCTAAATCTGGAACTGTAACTTTTGAAATTGCCACAACAGTAACGGAACTTAAAAAAGGAAGACTTGAGTATAAAAATGATTCTTTTGGAATAATTCATGTTCCTGTAGGGAAAATGTCTTTTGAAGAAGAAAAGCTGGTAGATAATATAAAGACTTTGGTGGAAACTGTTGTAAAAGCGAAACCCTCTAATTCAAAAGGGCAGTATATAAAGAGCATTTCTATTTCGTCAACTATGGGTCCCGGAATATTTATTACATATAAAGTATAGTTGCTTTCAAGGATTTGTTATTAATCCCTGAAAGAGATGGGTGGTTAAGAGCCGCCTTTTGTTTTAGGATTGTGTAAGTATGAATAAAGCACAGGAAATAGAGAGTTTACTTTTGCCGATTGCAGCGAGAGAAAAAGTTGAAATAGTGGACGTGCACTATGTTAGAGGAAGTGGCGTTTGGGTCGTAAGAATTTTTATTGATAAAGATGGTGGTATAACTATAAAAGACTGTGAAAGTATGAGTTATATTTTCAGTTATGTTTTAGATGTAAATAATGTGTTAGTGAATTCTTATTCTTTAGAGATTTCTTCTCCAGGTCCTAATAGAGTTTTGAAAAATAAAGAGAGTTTTAAGCGTTTTACGGGAAGTAGAGTGAGAATTCGGACTTTTAATACTATAAATAATCAGAAAAATTTTTTAGGGATTCTTTTAGGATTTATGAATGGCAAAGTAAAGATACACGATGTTAGCGGTGGAATTTTGGAGATAGAGTTTTTGGATATAAAAAGAGCAAATATGGAAACATAATCGGAGGACTAAATGACGGAAAAGGGTGAAATTTTAATGGCTCTTGAGCAGATTGAGAAAGATAAGAAATTAAAAAAAGAAGACATTTTAATGACTATAGAAGGTGCGATTGTATCAGCATATAGAAAACATGTTGGCAAAAACGCTAATGTTGAAGCTAAGATTAATCTTGATTCAGGCGAAGTAACTGCAAGCATAATAAAGGTTGTTGTTGAAAATGTTGTAAATCCTCTTTTAGAAATCAGTGTTCAAGACGCAAAAAAAATTGAACAAAATTCGTATGTCGGTTATGAAGTAAGAATACCACTTGATCCTCAAGATTTTGCACGTATTGCCGCACAAACAGCAAGACAGATTATAGTACAGAAGATAAGAGAATCTGAGAGAGATTTATTGTTTGCTGAGATGAAAGAAAAAGTTGGACAGATTGTAAGCGGCGTTATATATCGCGTGACAAACGGAAATATTATAGTCGACTTAGGTAAAACAGAAGCTATGCTTCCTATGAGCGAGCAAGTGATTAAGGAAAAGTTTAGTATTGGACAGCATATAAGAGCGGTCATTATGAAAGTTGAAAAAAATGCCAAAGGACCGAGAGTTATTTTATCAAGAGCGAATGCCGAATTTGTGAAAAGGCTTTTTGAAATTGAAGTTCCTGAAATTTATGAGAAGGTTGTAGAAATAGTAAGTATAGTTAGGGAACCCGGAATAAGAACAAAAATAAGTGTGTTGTCTAATAATCCTAGAGTGGATCCTGTAGGCGCGTGCGTAGGTGTAAAAGGGGCTAGAGTTAAACCTATAATTGACGAATTAAGAGGAGAAAAGATTGATTTGATATCTTATTCTTTAGATCCTCTAAAATATATAGCCAGTGCAGTGTCTCCTGCAAAAGTTGTTTCTGTAGTTACTATTTCTGAAAAGGATAAAAAAGCGGAAGTCTTGATAGCGAATGATATGTTATCTCTCGCTATTGGTAGAAGTGGACATAATGTAAGACTTGCGGCAAAACTTACTGGATGGTATGTTGAAATAAAATCAGAAGAAGAAAAAAAGGAAGAAATCCGTAAGGGACTTGAAGAACAAAAGGAGGTCTCTTGAAAAACTTGAGGGACATAGTGGGAAAATTTGTTAGGACATGATTTAGGGTTATAAAAAAATTAATTTTGCTGCTGATTTATCCGACATGAACCTCTTATCTCCTAGAGTTGCGAAAAAATTATTTAAGCGTATTAAAGGTAAATGGAGCGGCGTTTATGCCATTAAAAGAAGTTGGTAAAACAAAAGATGCTAAAGAAAAATCTGTAAAAAAGAAGTCTGTATCTTCGTCTGAAAAAAAGACAAAGGTAAAAATAAAGAAAGACAACGTTTCAGATGACGTTTCAAACGTTAAGAAAAAGACCAAAGCTGTACCTAAGAAAACAAAGCTGGAACCTAAGACTAAATCTCTTAAAACAAAAGTTAACCCCCCCCTTTCTTCTAAAGGCAGAACCGTAAAAAAAACTGTTTCTAAAAGAAAGAAAGATTTAAAAGTGAAAGAAGAGCTTGAAAAAATCGTACCGAAAGGCGATGATTTTGAAACTGTTATAAAAAAAGAAAAACTTGAAAAAACGTCTCTAGGAGCAAAAACTGGAAAAATTTCTGTTCCAGTTCCTCTGCCATCTTCTGATACTGTAACAGTTAAAGAACAAAAACCGAAATCGTCGGATGAAAAGTTTGCAGTAAATTTAAAACAACATGTTCAGGAACAGAAAGATTCAAAAACTGCTTCTCAAAAATCTGTAGAGTCTAGGTCTGAAATTGTTAAAAATAAGTATATAGGGACAATTTCAATAAATGAGTTAATAACTGTAAGAGAGCTTGCTGATAGAATGAAACTTGAAGCTGAAAATGTTTTGAAAAAACTTCTTTCTATGGGAAGTTTCGCTACAATAAACCAAAGGCTTGATACTGATGTAGCTATTCTTTTGGCTAGCGAGTTTGGTTATGATGCAAAACTTGTCTCAATTTACTCTGATGAGAAAGTAAATGTTGAAGAGGAAGATATTTTAAAATTAAGATTGCGTCCTCCCGTTGTTACGATTATGGGACACGTTAATCATGGCAAAACTTCTCTTCTTGATGCAATAAGGAGCAGTAATATTGTCGCAGGTGAGCAAGGCGGGATTACGCAACATATTGGTGCGTATAAAGTTAGAGTTTTTGACGGAAAATATATTATATTTTTAGATACACCTGGGCACGAAGTTTTCACAGCTATGCGTTCTAGAGGAGCGCAGACTACTGATATAGTTGTGCTTGTGGTCTCTGCAACTGACGGAGTAATGCCGCAAACCATTGAAGTTATAGAACTTGCAAAAGCTGCAAATGTGCCTATTATAGTCGCGGTAAATAAAATAGATTTACCTGCTTCGGATCCTCGGAAAATACGCAAGGAATTGAGTAATTATGGCTTGATACCCGAAGAATGGGGCGGTGATACGATAATCGTTGATATTTCCGCAAAGCAAAAAACTAATGTTAATTCATTACTTGAAATGATTTTGCTCAAGGCAGAGCTAATGGAACTTAAAGCAAATCCCGATAAAAGTGCAAGAGGTGTAGTTATTGAAGCTAAACTTGATTCACGTAAAGGGCCGGTTGCGACGCTTTTAGTTCAAGAAGGAACTTTGAAAATTGGCAATAATTTAGTTATAGGAACAACTTATGGGAAAGTAAAAGCCATAACTGACGAATATGGGAAAAGACTTAGCGAAGCTCCTCCTAGTACGCCTGTTGAAATTTTAGGTATTAATGAGCCTCCTCAAGCAGGTGACGAGTTTATTGTAGTTGCTCGTGAATCACAATCAAGAGAAATAGTGCGATCTAGGAAAGAAAAAATTAAAGAAATTTCTTTAAAACCGAAGTATCATTTATTGCTTGCCGATATAAGTTTGAAGCAGGCAAAAGATTTAAAAATAATATTAAAAGCAGATACTCAAGGCTCTTTAAGCGCTTTAGTGGACGCTCTGGAAAGACTTTCAACTTCTGAAGTAAGCTTGAAGATAATACACAAGGGTGCGGGTGCGATTACGGAATCAGACGTTGCTTTAGCAGTTGCTTCCGACGCTTTAATAGTCGGTTTTAATCTGCGTCCCGATGCTATGGTTGAAAAACTTATAGAAACTAAAAGAGTAAACGTGAATGTTTACAGAGTTATTTATGATTTGGTTGCAGCCATTAAAGTTGCTATGGAAGGGCGGCTTGACCCTTATATTAAAGAGAAAATACTAGGCAAAGCTATTGTAAAAAAAGTGTTTAAGTTGTCAAATCACGGAACAGTTTTAGGATGTTCTGTTACAGATGGGAAAATACAAAGAGGCGCGAAAGCAAGAGTTCTAAGAGATAACATTATTGTCTTTGAGGGAAATATTTCCTCGTTAAGAAGATCTAAAGACGACATCAAAGAAGTTGAAAAAGGTTATGAATGTGGAATATGCCTTGAGAAGTTTTCCGACGTAAAACAAGGGGATATAATAGAGAATTACACTACAGAAAAAGTTATCAGAAAATTAGACGGCAATTAATATTTGTTTTTTGTGCCGCGATATCAAAAATTAAAAGAACATCATTATGGGATTTTTTAGTTTCGGAAGCTCAACTCAATAAAACTGTTATATATTATTTTAAAAGTGTCTTATAATTTTATAAAGAAGCAGATTTCTAGCTCAATATTCATTTGACACAATAGATAATTTCTGATGTTCTAAGCAGGTGTTTTTTAAGGAGAATTATATGCCTTTGTTATATAAAAGATCTGTAAGAGTAGGCGAACTTATATATCAGACCATAGCTGAAATTGTAAGAAAAATGGAGTGCTTAGACGCAAAACTTGTTACAATCACGGGTGCCAAACTTACAAATGATTTGTTGAACTGCAAGATTTATTATTCGGTATTTGGTGTAAAAGAAGATAAAGAAAAAGCGGGTAAAGTCTTAAAAGAAAATACAAAAAGGGTAAAGCATCAGCTGGCTTTGCATTTAAATTTAAGACGTATTCCCGCAATATCTTTTATTTATGACGACACTAATGAAAATGCCTCAAAGGTATTTGATCTTCTTAAAAAAATAGAAGAAGAAAGTTAATAACTGTTTTACTAGCGTAATAGAAGTTTTTTAACTACTTTGCATATTCTTTACATACCTTATTGCTTTTTAGTACTTGATAAGTGGGTGAAATAATTGGTTGAAAAGGTGTTTGTTCAAGGGTTAAATTTTTTATTTAATGAGCGCAAGTAAACAAAAAAGTGGAAATTAGTTTGTATGATTTAAAAAAAATTTCTGAAATATCTAAAATAATCAAATATTCAAAAACGTTTTTTATTGCGGGCCATATAAAGCCGGACGGAGATAGTTTAGGGTCAGCTTTGGCTCTTGCTTCTGTTTTGAAAAGATGTGATAAAAAAGTTTGTGTTTACTCTTATGATGAGATACCTGATTTTTTAAAGTTTCTTAAAGGCTCTGAGAAAATAAAAAGAACAGCTAAAAAAACAGATTTATTTGACTGCGCTATAATTTTAGAATCAATTGATTTTTCAAGAATGGGGGATATAATTACTCCGGTGCAGGCAAAAAAAATAATAAATATAGATCATCATTTGACGCATGCAAATTTTGGAAATGTGAATTATATTGTCCCGTCAGCATCGTCAACTGCAGAGCTTGTATTAAATATTTTGGAATACATGAAGATTAAACTTACAAAAGACGAAGCGGAGAGTATTTATACAGGCATATTGACTGACACTGGACGTTTTCAACAAACAAACACTACGCCTAATTCGCATATTGCTTGTGCTAAACTTATGAGGTCTGGCTTAGATGTAAATGAGATTTATAAAAAAATTTACGAGAATAATTCTATCAATACTTTGAAACTGCACGGATTGGCGCTTTGTAGAATGAAAACGATTTTTGATAATCAGGTTTGTTACATTGTTTTAACTAAGGATATGTTTAAAAAGGCGCGCGTAGGAAACCTAAACACTGAAGGTATAGTAAGTTATACTTTAAAAGTAAAAGATGTAAAGGTAGGGTGTCTTTTTAAAGAGATAGATAAAAAAACTACAAAAATTAGTTGTCGCTCTGTAAAAGATTTTAACGTATTAGAAGTTATGCGTAAGTTTGATGGTGGTGGACATAAAAATGCCGCGGGGTGTATAATTAAATACGGAATAAATATTTCAATCAAAATGATAAGCGATATTTTGAAAGAGAAGTTTAATGGCTCAAATTTATGATGATATTTCTGGACTATTGCTTTTAGATAAACCTTCAAATATTACTTCTTTTAAAGTTGCTCATAGAATAAAAAGGATTTTGAACGTTAAAAAAGCAGGGCATTGCGGCACTTTAGATCCTGCTGCTACAGGTCTCTTGCTTATTTTGGTAGGCAAAGCTACAAAACTGCAGGATAGATTTATGAAAAAAGATAAAGTTTATATAAGTTCCTTTCTTCTTGGTATGATTACGGACAGCGGTGATTTAGACGGAAATATAGTTTCTAGAAGTAATATTTCAAATATAGATATTAAAGTGATAAAGGCACTAGCTAAAACATTTAAGGGAGAAGTTTTTCAAACACCTCCTATGTATTCAGCTTTAAAGTATAACGGCAAAAAACTCTATGAGTTTGCGAGACAAGGCGTTGAAATTGAGAGGAAGTCTAGAGAAATTATGATAAAGAGATTTGATATATTATCTTACAACGACGGCATTGTAAGAGTAAGAATAGAATGTTCAAGTGGGACATACATAAGGACTTTAGCGCAGGATTTGGGAAATGTTTTAAAATGCGGTGCAACAGTTAAAATGTTGAGGAGAGAAAAAATAGGAATTTTTGACGTTAAGGATGCTTTGAAGTTTGAAGAAGCGGACAGTGCTGACAAAATAATTAAAAATTTGATACCGTTTAAAGAGTTGTTGAGCATATCAAGTTAAGCGGGTAAATAAATATAAGATGACTAAAAAATCAGTGATAGCCATTGGAACTTTTGATGGAATGCACAGAGGACATAAGTTTCTTATAAATAAAACTTTATATGTGGCGAAAAAAAATAATTTGAAAAGCGTGGTAATCACGCTTGAAAAGCCTGTTAAAAAAGTAAAAGGTCTGCTTACAACATGTGAAGAAAAAATAGAAGAAATTAAATTTTTGGGAGTAGACGAAGTTTTTATACTAGGAGTCCAATCGGAAATTTTATCTTATGGCCCGGACAAATTTTTTGATGAATTTTTAGTTAAAACTCTTAAAGTTTCTGAGATAGTTTGTGGTTGTGATTTTGCTTTCGGTAGAAATAGAAAGGGTGATGTTGAATGGCTTAAAAGAAAAACAGAAGATAAAAACATAAAAGTAAATATTGTTAGGCCTTTAAGGTATTGTTCAAGACAGATTTCATCATCTTATATAAGAACGTTGATAGAGAAAGGCGATATAAAGAACGCGGCAAAACTACTTGGCAGGAATTATTCTTTTAGCGGTGTGCCGTTTAAAGATAAAGGGATAGGGAAAAAACTTGGATTTCCTACAGTTAATCTCTGCGTTGATAATGACAAACTACTCCCTAGAGGTGTGTATATGAGTTTTGTATTGCAAGGCGAAAGACAATACTATTCACTTACAAACATAGGAATGCGCTCTACCTTTGATTTGGGGAAAAAAATGATTCCAGAAACACATATTTTGGATTTTAAGGGAGTATGGAAAAGTTTAAAGACTAAAGTTACGCTGTTAAAAAAAATAAGAAATGAAAAAAAATTTTTAAGCGTTGAAGAGCTTAAAACTCAAATTTCGGAAGATGTGACGGTAGCGTTGCGTTTTTTCAAAAGTGGAATGAGACGTTAAAGTAAAAAATATTATTCTTGTGTAAGTTGTTATAAAAAAAGAGTATAAATCTAAGTCCAAGAAATTAAGCAAAATTGCTATTTTTGACGAAATCTGATACAACTTTAAAGTGGGGGTATTTTTTGTTTCTCGTATTCTATGCTGTTATAATATTTTAATATTAAAATTAAGGATATTGTGATGTTGGAAAATTGCCTTTTTTGCAAAATAATTAGAGGTGAAGTTGCATCTCATAAAATTTATGAGGATAGCAAGGTTTTTGCTTTTAACGATATAAATCCACAGGCTCCGATTCATATAATGGTTATTCCCAAAAAGCATATAAGCGGGTTAAACGTAGTTTTAGAAGAGGACGAAAAAATATTAGGCTATATTCAAGTTGTGATTTCAAAGATAGCGAAACGGTTCCCTGAAATGAAAAATGGGTTTCGTGTAATAAATAACTGCGGTGTAGAAGGTGGACAAACGGTTTTTCATATACATTATCATCTTCTTGGCGGAAGGATTTTTAATTGGCCCCCCGGATAATGTAAAATTAAGAAATTAATCTTTTTATAGAAAGGTGGTGGTTAAAAAATGGTTAATATTAAAGTGCGCGAAGGTGAATCTATTGAAGAGGCTATTAGGCGTTTTAAAAGAGAATGTGAAAGAAATGGAGTGATACAAGAAATAAAAAGACGCGCATATTATAGATCCCCGAGTGTTTTGAAAAAAGAAAGGCTTGCAGAAATAAAAAGGAAAATTCGTCGTAAAATGCTCAGAGACAACAGATGGCTGAAGTAATTAGAGAAGATAGTTATTTTGAACCTAGTTGCTGATATGTAGCTCTACTTTGTTTTGAGGTAGCGAAAATGAAATTGAAGGAAATACATAAACTTTTTGTAAAAGAGGGAATTGAAGCGGATCCGAGAGGATTGGATATTGTCAAACTGAATTTACTGAAACGCAAAGAGGAATATAACGCTCTCTCAGACAAAAAGAAAAAAGATTATGATATAGAAAGTCTTACAAATCCTTATTATGATTCAAGAATTCTCTACGGCGACGAAAATACCGAGATTAAAACGGTTATGGTTGGCATAGATATAGAAACTCAAGAGATTCTGCTTGCAAAGCAGCTTATAAATTTGGGAAACGACATTGATTTGATTATAGCTCACCATCCTGAAAGTTATGCTTATTCTACATTTTACGGCGTTATAGAAATGCAAGCTGATATTTTGAGTAAGCAGGGTATTCCTATAAATGTTACAGAAAAAATCGTTTCTGATAGAATGAAAGAAGTTCAAAGAAAAGTGCTGCCTCAAAATAATGAGAGAACTTATGATGCAGCAAAACTTTTAAATATACCTTTCATGACAGCACATAGCGTTGCAGATAATCATGTAGCGTCGTTTTTACAGAAAGAAATAGAAGCTTTAAAACCTGTGTATTTAAAAGAAATTATGGAACTGTTAGATAAATATCCTGAGTATAAACATGCATCGGAAATTGGCCATGCGCCGCTTATTTTAGAGGGAAGCGATTATTCACGTTGCGGAAAAGTTTTTGTTGATATGACAGGCGGTGCTGAAGGTCCCCTTGAGTCTTTTGAAAAACTTGAAACTGCCGGAATTGGAACAATTATTTTAATGAGTTTAAGTTCTAGAGGTATTAGAGAAGCGGAAAAACATCACTTAAATATTATATTGGCCGGACATGTTTCTTCTGACAATTTGGGTTTGAATTTGCTTTTTGATAAATTAGAAAATAAAACTCTTGAAAAACTTAATTTTATAGAATGTTCTGGTTTTAGAAGATTTAGAAGATAAAAAATGGCTATATCAGAAGATATAATTGAAAAGATACGACTTTCAAACAGTATAGAATCAATAGTGCAGGAATATCTGCCGGATCTAAAAAGAATCGGACGAAACTGGAAAGCTTGCTGTCCGTTTCATAATGAAAATACGCCGTCTTTTTTAGTAAATCCGGAAAAAGGGATTTTTAAATGTTTTGGCTGCAATGTTGGGGGTGATGTTTTTAAATTTGTAATGCTTACTGATAATATATCTTGGTATGAGTCAGTAAGAAAACTTGCTAAAAAGGCAAACATAGAAATTGAAGAGACAAAGCAGGATATAGTGAAAACGTCTGAAAGAGCTAAAATATTTGATATTTTAGAAAATTCAACTATGTTTTACCATAAATATCTACTTGAAAGCGCGGGTGCTGAAAAAGCAAGGGAATATCTCAAGGATCGCGGAATATCTCGTGAAACGATAAATAAATTTAAACTAGGATATGCTCCTAAGGAACGGATTTTAGAGTTTGCTTTAAAAAAGGGTTATACGACGGAGAGTGTTCAGAAAGCGGGTTTAATAAAAGAAAATGAAAAAGGCGGTTTTTTTGAATATATGTCTGAAAGAATAGTCTTTCCGATTTTTGATGTTCAAGGTAGGATTATAGCCTTTGGCGGAAGAACTATTTTAGATCGTGCTCCTAAATACTTGAATACTCCTGAAACTATTGTTTATTTGAAATCGTCTAATCTTTATGGGTTGTTTCAAACTCTGCCGGAGCTTCGCAGGGAAAGAAAAATTATTATTCTTGAAGGATATATAGATGCCATTGTTTCACAGCAATTTGGAGTAACAGGCGCGGTTGCTACTCTTGGAACTGCGTTTAATAAAAATCACGTTAAATTAATTTCAAGATATTCGGATGCCGTGACGTTACTTTTTGACTCCGACGATGCCGGAAGAATTGCCGCACATAGAGCTCTTGAAATTTTAGTTGAAAACGGTGTGGAATGTAAAGTGTCAAATTTGCCTGAGCATATGGACGCTGACGAGTATCTTAATCAATATGGGAGAGAAGAATTTTTAAATCTTCTGGAAAGCAGTTCTAATGGTCCGATAGATTTTATGATTACGAAAGTGCGCGGCGACTTCTTTTCAAAAAATGGAGAAACGCCTGAGACAAAAGCGAAAGCGGTATATTTTCTTTTAGACTTCATTACAAAAAATTCAAATCTGGTACTTCAAAGAGAATGGATAAAAACTGTTGCTCAGCGTATGAATGTTGACGAAGAAATACTTTGGAATGAGTTTAAAAAAAAACATAAATTAAAATTTAAAAATTATTTGCGTCACTATGGAGATTTAGATCTGCACACTGTGAAAGATAGAAGACTTTCAATGTCTTTAGAGGAAAATTTTTTAAATATTATTTTAAATAATAGAAATTATATTGAAAAAGTGGATTGCAATTTTTTTGAAGATGTAAGATGCAGAAGAGTTTTTAAGCTTGCAACTTCAGGTTTAAGCGAAGCAGAAATATCAGACGCTTTGTCAAAAGAAAATAAAGGAGACGAAGATTGGTTTTCGGGACTAGTGCTAAATGCAATAAAATACAGTAATATTGAAGAGGCTTTTGATATTATTCTGAAAGAAATTAAAACAAATAGGCTTGAAAGGAAAAGACTGCAACTTGAAAAAGAAATTCTTTTAATGATTGAAGGTAAAAGAGAAAAAGATAAAAGACTATTTTGTGAGTATAAAGAGTTGACATCTCTTTCAAAAGGTTTGGGTAAGTGGAATGCCTGAAAAAGATTTATTTGAGAATTTAATTAATATGGGTAGAGAACAAGGATATTTGACTTGCGAGGATATTGATAAAAATCTTACGCTGGAATCTATACATACCGAAAAACTTGACAGTTTTTTTGTAATTTTAGAAGATTTAGGTATTAAAGTATTAAACAATAGAGAATGTCTTTCAGATAGTATTAAGAAAAACGGTGCTGAAACTGTTGAACAATCCTTGAAAGCTACAAATGAAGAAGAGGATATAAATCCTGTAAGAATGTATCTAAATGAAATGGCAAAAGTTCCTCTGCTTGAAAGATCTATGGAAGTTGAACTTGCAAGGAATATAAAAGAAAATGAAAAAAAATTAAAACTTATAATTTTGGAGTCGCCGCTTATTGTACAAGAAATAAGAAACTGGGAAGCTCTTATAGGACAACAAGAAATGACGCCTAAAGAGCTTATGCCGAGAGGAAGAAAATCTCAAACGCAATTAAAAAAAATGAAACTAAAAATAAAGACGGCTGTAAAAAGAATAGACTCTATTGAAGAAAGGATAGTTGATTGTGAAAAAAAATTAAAGCTTGAATCAATATCCTCAGAAGTTAGAGAAAGTCATTTAGAAGAAGTGAAAAAACTTCGTTCTAAAATTATTGATATTGTTATAGGACTTAATATTAATCAGGACAAAATTAAGAGAATTATAAATAAGGTTAAAATACTAACACAGAAGTTGAACGAAATAAGGAGTGATTTAGCTAAATTTGAATTTAAATATAAAAACCCTGTTTCTAAACTGCAGATATTATTTGAAAATTTCAATTCAGGCAAGATTTCAGCGAACGAATTTAAAAAACATACTAACGTTTCTGTAAAAGATGTGGCGGAAGATATGGAGAAGGTCAGAAATATTTTAGAGAAACAGGATAACTTACAAGAGAATTTTGTTATAAGTCCAGAGGAAATGATTGAAACCGATAGAAAAATTATGGAATATGAAAGTATTGTACACGAATATAAAATGAAACTTGTTGAAGCAAATTTCAGACTTGTTGTTTCAATAGCAAAAAAACATGTCGGATTGAGTAATCTGGAGTTATCGGATTTAATACAAGAGGGGAACCTTGGTTTATCAAAAGCTGTGGAGAAATTTGAATGGAAAAGAGGATTTAAGTTTTCAACTTACGCTACGTGGTGGATAAGGCAATCTATAAACCGCGCTATTGCGGATCAAGCGAGAACTATAAGAATTCCTGTTCATATGAAAGAACTTGTGTCTAAAATCACTAAAATTAAGAAAAAATATCAGCAGAATTTTGGCAGGGAGCCTAGTATAGAAGAATATTCAAAAATATTAAAGTTTTCTAGTGAGAGAATAAGAAGGATATTAAAAATGATGCAAGAACCTGTTTCTCTCTCTACTCCTGTGGGTGAAGAAGAAGATTCTCGTCTTGAAGATTTTATAGAAGATCAGAACAGTCCAAATCCTGTAGCTAAAACTCAGCAATATAGACTTCAAATTGAACTTGAGAAAGTATTAAATACTTTAACTCCGCGCGAGGCTGAAATTATAAGTTTAAGATACGGCATAGGAGTAGGATATCCTAGCACTCTTGAAGAAGTTGGCAAAAAGTTTGGAGTAACCAGAGAAAGGGTAAGACAAATTGAAGTCAAAGCGATAAAAAAATTGAGACACCCCAGCAGAAGCAGATCATTACGCGAGTATTTGGATTAATTAATTTTTTGTTTTTAATTGTTATAGTCTATATATTTAATAATATAGATTTTATACGCTTAAATCTTTAACTTCGTTATATCGTTATATAATTTTACAAGAATTTCATATCCAGTATCTAAAAGTGGTTCATACATAAATGCATTGATATGTATATTTTCCGGCGTTATTAGTTGTACTCGCGTTAGGATTTCTTTATTTTTATCGGGATAACGTTTTTGATAAGTTTTTATTAGGTGCGATGTTTGATTGGAAGTATTATCACAGTTTTCTTTGTTTTCATCTGATTGTAGTTCTTTTATAATAAATTCTTCTGTTTTTAAGCGTATAGCGATAGAGAGAACAATTTTATTTTGTAGCAGATAAGTATCCTTGTCTTGATTTTTCTGAAAAGCATCTACTGTCTTATCTGCTGTATTATATATTATGTCTTTTACTTTCTCAGAAGATTTAAGATTATTATTTTTTAGTGGTTTATCTTGATGTAACATGGTTTTTATGATTTCTTCTAAATCTCCGACAGTTATATCCTTTGTTTCTTGTTTAATATGTAATAAAGCTGTTAGTTTTTTCTTTTCTTCTTTCATATTGCAATATTCTGATAGATTGCGCATAAATGGGATAGAAGCTATTAATATTGAAGTATTATTATTTAAATTTTCTTTCCAACTTTTAAATAGATCTCTCTGATAGGGCATTTCGCTAAGTGTTATTGAATTTTTTGTTATCTCAGGATAGAGAGCGTAATCACTAGACAAACCTAGTCTTGCGACTATTGTTCTAAAAAAATCAAAATTATGCGTTAATATTATTTGATAAGAGTTTGTATAATATTGCTGAAGTTCATATAAATATTGAATTATTGCATATTTATTTTTGTAGTCAAATGAATCTGCAATGTCATCAAAGATGAATAATGTTGCTATATCTAGTTCTTTTCTTGCTTCTACTTCAAAGATTATATTAAGTATATATAAAGCTCTTCGTTCTCCACTGCTTAACGTTTTATACAAAGTGTTTTCATTAATGGTAATAGTTTTTGATTTGTTTTAGTTCAGGTTCTGCAGATTTGCTGGTTTTTATAAAATCTTCATATGCTGATTCTGTATTTTTTAGAAAGCTTGCCCAAATATCCTTTTTAAAATTTTGCCAATCTTTGAGATATTCTATAAGGTATGTATTCTCTTCAAGGTATTTAGCTAATTTTTTTGTATCCTCGTTTTTTTGTAGTGTTTTTGAAAAATCTTCAAATGATTTTTTTAAATCTTGATTGTTTAAAATATATGATTTTTTCTTCTTCTATAGCTTTTCTCAATTCTAGTTCTTCTGATATTATTTTATCTCCTGTTCTTGTATTAATTGTAACTTTGTGATTAGCTTTAAAGAAACCGTTGTCTATAAGTTGTTTTGCTAATATATCAGCGTTTGTATGATTAAATATTCCTCTTTTAAAAAATACGGATGAGGATATTAATTTATCAAGTGTTGACATATAATTTTCAAGGTCCTTAGTAAAATCCTTTGTTTCAAAAACTGCTTCTGTTTTATTGTTGAATAATATGTCGTACTGTATATCTGAAAACTCTTTTTTAGATTCTTCAACTCTGCTTTTTTTGATCTAGAAGGGCTTTTATAAAAAGCTTTGGATTATCTGAACCTGTTATATCTTTTGTAAATGTTGATTCTAACTTGTGAGGATTCTTTTTAGTATTTTTTATTTTAGATATATTTTGAAGTTCTTCAATGAGTAAATTATTTTTTTATCTATATTTTGAGTTATTTCCGAGTGTTTATCTCTAAGCTTTTTGTTTACTAGTAGTGTTGACATTTTGTCTGTTTTGAAATCTTGAACTACTGATTCTATTACGAATATGTTTTCACGATCTATTGGGTTATTATCTTTATTTTTTATTGATAATTCGGGTTTTATACCCGGAAATTGAAGGATATCAAGATCCTGTTTTTAAAATAATACATACCTTGTTTAATTTATTATCCATGTCTAGTCCTTTTATTTTCTTAGTGTCGTTTGTTAAAATATACAAATTAAATGTTGATTTTTTAATTCGAAAGTTGTAATATTTTATAAAGTAAAAAAAGTGTAAATTAAGAGGAGTATAATTACAAATCTTTGGATATTAACGGAAGAACGGCCTAAAATACCAGTTTTAAAACAAATTTTAAATAAATTTGCAAAAGATAGAGGATTTTGTGCTTTTATTGACAATTTGCGGATTTTGCCTATTTTAGAAAACAATATAGGACTTAACAGCGGCAGAAAACTAAAGATACTATTTAAAAGAACGAATGAGGTAATAGAGTTTCGCTCTTTAGGAGAAGCCTCAAGAAAAACAAAAATATCAAAAACCACACTAGA
>JAISUD010000013.1 GCA_031272265.1 Endomicrobium sp.
TCTGAGTGAGAAGAGTCAATTATCAGGACATTTAGAACAATCACCGAAACGGAAGCAATTGCCTCTTTTCAAACATTTAGACTCATAAACAACTTCAACCTCTAACATTACCATTCAGCGTCAATTCCCATAAAAGTTTACAATTTACATTCTTATCGTCAATATTTAGTTTTCTGGTCTATAGAATATATTATCAAGTCTTATCTTTTTGAAGTCCACTAGGTGTAAGATGAACTCTGACGGATGGCGAAAAACTCAAAGTGATATTAAAATTGGAGAAAAGGACAAACAATACTCTTCTTTTTTAGGCAAAGAATACTAGAAAGAAATAATAATATTCAACTTTAATATCGGAAGAGATTATGCTAGATTCAAAATAAAATTTAAAGCTGTTAGTTTTAATTTTGTTTTTATCTTTCCTTAAATGTATCGTTAGCAGTTTGTCGTTTTTTAAAAAAAATTATAACCGAAATGTGAAAGAAAACTTAAGAAAATCTTAAAATTTAAGCAAAGAACAAGTTGTTAACATTGTCTATATCCTTATAAATTACATTGAACAAGTATAAATAACAACAAGCAAGATGAAAGTGCGGAGAATTTTAAAGGAAAGCGGGAGAGGCTTTTTCTTTTGTTGTGTTTAAAACTAAATTTCTTGATTTTGATATGGTTTCTAATTAGGCTCTACTTGATATGCGATACTCACTCGGTAAATACTTTTTGTAAATTTACAAAAATTTTCACGAGGATATGTCAGAAATGGTGATTATAAAACAACGTTAAAACCGTTTTTTTGTTATTTATGTGCTTTGAAATTTTATATTATTTGGTAATTATTTCAGCGTTAAGATTGCATTTAAAGGTTTTTTTGTTAGATTTAAAACTGAGTCTTCTGATTTTGATATGAATTGTATCATGAACTCAAAACAGAGCTTTTGGTGAGTAAACTGAAAGACAGATATACTGAATGTCTGTAAGTTTAAAGGAAAGTTTATATACTTTTAGGGCTTGATAAATATATAGCTATCTGGCAGAAAACTGGAGATTGACAACAAAAATGTAATTTGTAAACTTTTTCTGTTTCGTTGTTTCTAATGGAGAATCGGAATATGGAATGATTTGTAGTTATTGAATAAGTACTGACTTAAAATGTACTTGCCTCTGAGGTAGTAGCTAGAGGGAATATAGTAGTATCTCTAAGTGTAGTGTTACCGTTGCTTCTGTAACGCGTAACTCTGATACATAGATTGCTGTGTTGCATTTTGTTTTTTGGGGTTGGTGTCAGTGTTGCTTGTGTTTCTCTTGCTGGTTGTTCGGAGCTGACATTTAGTTGTTTCGCACAGCCGATTAGTTGAAGCAAAATTAAGGCTATTGTGATTTTTTCATTTTACTTTTTGCTATTTTTTGGTTAGTTGTTGATGAGTAGTTGGTAGAATCCCAAAACGAAAATCCACGATTTTCCCTACTTTTTCCTGTTTTTTGATTAGCTATTGATAGATAATTTACAATATTTTAAAACAAAAATCCATGTAGTCTTTTACTTTTCTCTCTGAAAATTGTTGCAATTGTTTTTTCGCAATTCGTTTTCTGTTGTTACTGATTTGAGTACTGATATTTTTCGTGTGTTTACATTTTCAGTCCAGAGGTGGTTTTTTATTCTTTTGCTATTGTGAACTATGATGTTGTTAGATATTTCTGATATGGCGGATTATTTCTTTTGAATTTTGGCAGTCGGTCGTTCTTGAAATCTAAGATAAAGTTGCTGACAGCATAACGCCTTGCGAAATTAGGTAAGCCATTCTGTGTACTATGACTTTTGTCTTGCTTGTTCCTGCTCCTGCAAAGATTATTAGTTGTCCGTCTTTGAATTTACTGCTTCTCTTTGTTGTTCACTTAGGTCTTTGAGTATTTCATCTGTTTTCATTTTGTAGTCGTATAATTATTTCTTACATTTGCGACGCTCTCCCTTTTTGTTTTTACTATAATTCTGAAAGTATAATGCCATCGTCATTTTTCGAGTTTAAGGCATGCTATTTCTGTATAATTTCTGGTTATTATTCTAATACTTTTTATTATTTTTCTGGTGATGCTTTCTCCAATTTCCTTTTTATTTGTGTCTCTATCTGAATCTTTGTTATCTGGAGTATTGTTATATTCTTTCTCCATGTAGTTGATATATACTGCTGTATTTTCTTCCAGTTTTCTTATCTCTGTTTCTCGGTATTTTCCTTTTTTTCTAATGTATCTTGTATTAAGCCTTTTAAATCTTCTTTTAGAGGGTCTGTAAAATGTTCTTTTATATTCATTTTACTACTAAATTTCTTCATTCCGTTTATTGCATAGTTTACTATTGAATCGTATCTATATAGTATATCAGTTACTTTTTGTATTATTTCTACTTTTCTATTAATTTCTTTTGGTATTTTACTTCATCGTTATATACTGCTTCTATTATTCCTTTTTCTGTTTCGTTTTTTGCTTTGTCTTCCAACTGTTTTAGTTCTTTTTCTTCTGTTTTTTTACAGCAGTAAGGGTATGATAATATTACTACTACTATTACTGCTGCCACTCCTAGTATTCCTGCTCCTATAGTTTGAAGTGTTGGAAGAGAGTTCCAATAATCTGTGAGAGTTTTTAAAATAGGTTGTTTTGTTGGTTCGGGTGTTGGTGTTTCCTCTTGTATTGGCTTTTCTCTCTCTTTTATTGGTTGTTTGGTGATAATAGCAGGTTGTTTAGCGCAGCCTATTAGCTGGAATAGAATTAATGCTATTGTGATTTTTTTCGTTGTCTGTCTAGTTGTGTTATTGGATCTCGTTTTTTAATAATGCAGATTTTCATTTTGTGCGGTCTGCATTTCACTATTTCTATCCATTTCCGTATTATATTTCCTTTTTCTAGTATTGAATATTGCTTGTAATATCATCACGCTACAATATTATTATATAATTAATGTATGCTGATTTGTTTTTGTCGTTGAATAAAATGACAATTCCAAGCTGTTGATTCTGTGTTCTGTCTGCAGATTTCTTTTTCTGCAATGAGAGGAGCTTGTGTCTTACCCGGCGGCGACTAATAGCTGTTCATCGCCCTTTAGGTGATAGTCAACGTCGTTAAACATTTACAATGCCGGATTTAAATATATATAATATACATAATTAAGTCTTCTGAGATCACGCAGTTTTAATTAGTATGATTGACTGTCTATTAAAGGAAGTCGCTGTCGCTGTTTTATTGAAATTTGAAATAGAATAATACAATGCTGTGCAAATTCAATTGACAATGTTGTAGAAGGACATCGTCGTATCTCGGGCAGGTATAACGGAAAAGAGATATGTTTCTAAAATTTGTTATTTTATCTATCGTTTTATTTTTGTAGGCGACCGTCCTGGAAGAAACAAATAACGCATATTTCTGCGTTTGATATGAATATAAATACTAGAATTGGCAATACCGCTGAGTCACCCTGAATTTAGTTTGAGTTTAAACGCGTAATACGCTTTAGTTTTCAATCACCGGCATTTATTTTTTGTTTAATGGTTTTAATTTTTTATTTTGGAAAGTTTTGTTTAGGAGAAACAAATGAGCAGATTCAAATTTGAGCTTAGGAACACGCCGCAGTGGCAGAATCTTGAAAAGAGTTATAAAGAGGTTAGGAAAATTAGTTTGAGAGATTTGTTTAAAGACGAGAACAGATTCAATAAATTTTCCATACGTGAGGACAATTTAGGCTTAACTTTTGACTATTCAAAGAATATAATAAATTCGGACGTTTTTAGACTGCTCATGGAGTTTGTCAAAGCCGCGGGGGTAAACGAAAGAGCGAGAAGAATGTTTTCCGGTGAGAAAATAAACTGGACGGAGAAAAGGGCTGTTTTGCATACGGCTCTTAGAAATAGAAGCGGCAAGCCTGTCTACGTTGACGGGAAAAATGTTACGACACAAATTGACGCTGTTCTTAAGAAAATGGAAAAATTCAGCGACGACTTGAGATCCGAGAAATGGCGCGGAGCGACGGGTAAAAAGATTACGGATATTGTAAATATAGGTATAGGCGGATCGGATTTAGGACCTAAAATGGCATGTGAAGCGTTGAAATATTATGCGCACGGACTGAGCGTCTATTTCGTTTCTAACATTGACGGCGCGGATATATGCGAAGTGTTGAAAAAATTAAATCGTGAAACGACTCTTTTTATAATCGCTTCAAAAACTTTTACGACTATTGAAACTATTACGAATGCTTTAACCGCAAGAGAATGGATTACAGGCAGACTCGGGAAAGACGCAGTCGCGAAACATTTTGTCGCGCTTTCCACAAATGCAGGAAAAGTTAAAGAGTTCGGAATCAGAGAAGATAATATGTTTGAGTTTTGGGATTTTGTCGGGGGCAGGTATTCTCTCTGGTCTGCGATAGGCTTGCCTATAGTCTGCTATATAGGTTTTGATAAATTTGTTGAATTTCTGGAAGGTGCTTATTACGTAGACCTGCATTTCTTAAATACTCCTTATGAAAAAAATATACCGGTGATAATGGCCGCCTTGGGTTTTTGGTACAATAATTTCTTTGGAGCGTCAACTCACGCGGTTTTGCCTTACAGTCAATATTTATGTAGATTCCCGGCGTATTTGCAGCAGGGAGATATGGAGAGCAACGGAAAAACTATAGATTTTGAGGGAAACAAAGTTGATTATGAAACGGGACCTGTAATCTGGGGCGAGCCGGGTACAAATGGCCAGCATTCTTTTTACCAGCTTATCCATCAGGGAACGAAATTCATTCCATGCGATTTTATAGGTTTTATAAAACCTCTTGAAGAAGTTGGGGATCACCATGAAAAACTCATGGCGAATTATTTTGCCCAGTCAGAAGCTTTAGCCTTCGGTCTTACCGAAGACGAAGTCATTAAAAACCTTGAAAAAACGGGTGTTTCTCCAGCGGATATAGAGCTTCTATCTCCTCATAAAACGTTTGA
This sequence comes from Endomicrobium sp., assembly GCA_031272265.1. GTDB lineage: Bacteria > Elusimicrobiota > Endomicrobiia > Endomicrobiales > Endomicrobiaceae > Endomicrobiellum. The sequence continues at coordinate 4,971 of JAISUD010000013.1, forward strand.
GGGAAACAGGCCTACAAACAGCATATTAATTGATAAACTTACTCCCAGAACGCTTGGCGCTTTGGTGGCTTTGTACGAACATAAAATATTTACGCAGGGGATTATGTGGCGCGTAAACAGTTTTGACCAGTGGGGAGTTGAGCTTGGAAAAGCTTTAGCAAATGTTATTCTGCCCGAACTTAAAGGGGAAAAGACTTGTGACAAACACGACAGTTCTACAAGAAGTTTGATAGAAATTTTTAAGTCCGGCAGAAAAGAGTAACCGCGTATGAAAAAATATGCGTTGGATATGACTGGCAAGCAGTTTAAAACGGCCGCGAAATCCATAATTGACGGGGACTACAGACTGAGCCAGATTGCAAAGTGGATTTATGAAAAAAAGTCAGATTCTTTTGAAAATTTTACAAATCTACCGAAAGAACTCAGAGAAAAACTCAGCGGAAAGTTTTTGCTTAGAGCGTTAAAAATAGCTAAAAAAGAGAAATCTGCACTTGACGGTACGATAAGATACACTTTTGAGACTTTGGATAAAAAATATTTTTTCGCTGTTTTCCTTTCTACGGGTGGCAGAAATTCATTATGTATTTCTTCTCAGATAGGCTGTCCGGTAAAGTGCGCTTTTTGCCATTCAGGGAAAGTTAAATTTGCAAGAAATTTGAGCGGAGGAGAAATAATAGAACAAGTTTTACAAATTGAAAATGATACAGGAGAAAAGACTTCAAGCATTTCGTTTATGGCTATGGGTGAGCCTATGCTTAATTTTCCTAATATCGTTTTTGTTTTAAATTCGCTTTTGTCAAATAAAGGATTTGGTATAAATAAAAGACGCATAACGGTTTCAAGTATGGGCGTCATTCCTGCGGTAAAAAAACTTGCCGACAAAAATTTTGGTATTCGTCTTGCTTTATCTTTACACGCTGTTGACCAGAAACGGAGAAAAAGATTAGTTTTAAACGACCTCGGTTTTAGAGTTGAAGATATTCTAGAGGCGGGAAAGTACTATCTTAAAAAAACGAATTCGCATCTCACGATAGAATATGCTCTTATAAAGGGAATTAACGATTTTACGGCGGATGCGCACAAACTTGCGAGATTGTTAAAACGTCACGAACTTATAAATTCTAATGTTAACGTTAGTTTGATACCTTTTAATTCCGTAGTCAATATAAAGTTTCAGTCACCTGATTGTGAAGCAGTTCAAAGATTTAAAAATATATTGAAATTTAATAGAATAACGGCTAATATAAGGCCGGCGAAGGGCGCAGATATTAAGGCCGCTTGCGGACAGCTTGGATATTGAGAGCGTTTTATAGTTTTTATGAAGTTTTAGCTGATAAAATGCCGGCGGGATCTAATATAATATTATGAGTACCCGTAGAGAAGCAAGAGAATGTTCTTTAAAAATGCTTTATGCTTTGGATAATTTTAAGACCTCAATTGAAAATGTGTATAGTTTTTTTAGCGGATACTTGCCTAAAAGTGAAGCTTACAGAACATTTGCGGTAAATTTGTTTAAAGGAGTTTGCGATAACAGGGAGACTATAGATAATTTCATTAAGCGTTATGCAAAGAACTGGGAGATTGAAAGAATGGCAGTTGTTGACCGCAACATTATGCGTATTGCTGTTTATGAGATTATGACCACTCCGAATACTCCGGTAAACGTTGTAATAAACGAAGCTGTAGAAATCTCTAAAAGATATTCTACAAAAGATTCAGCTAAATTTGTCAACGGCATCTTAGACAGGCTTAAAATCTTAAGGGAGAATAGGGAGCCGCAGGAGTGATATTTTTTGTTCGTGTATTGCTTTGGAACACTGAAAAAAACGATGCGAGTTTTCTATTGTGTATATATATTATTTTGGTAAGTTTTCAATAAAATGAGAGATGCTTTTAAAAAAGAGGGAAAGACAACTTTTCTTTTGAAAAGTTTTTAACAAGTTCTGTGCAACAAAATAGATCCCTGCCTACAAAAATATGAAATACAAAATAAAAAAACAAGCAATAGTTATGATAGATAAGAGGGAACGACGCAAGAAGAAAAGTAAAAATATTATTTAGAAGAACAAAACACAACCAAAGAATATAAATCGCTTAGACAGGCGCGAGAAGTGCTGAAAGTTTCCATACTGACGCTAGAAATCATGATAGAAACCACGGACAAGATACCAAAGCGAAATTGAAATAATCAGAATCTATACAAACTATCCGCAGAACAAAATCAATGAAAGAACTTTCACTAGTATTGTGTTTATTAATAATACTAGGCTGTGCTAGTGCTAAACAATCTGATATTGTTATTGAGAGTTCTCATGTGCCACCATCGCCGACAAAGAGTTCCTCATCAGGGAGCTTAAAAAACAATCGCAATAAGCCTTGCAGTTTTAGGCGTTATAGCAGGAGCAGTATGGTTGAGATATAAATTTCTGTTGTGTAATAAAGATACCAGAGAACACAGACGAACAGTCTGTATAGTCTAATCCCTAAGGATGAGAGAGGCAAATTGGGCTCAAGACTAGAAAAGGCAGAGAATCTAATTAGAACTGAAAAATCCGAAGTGGAGTTGAAAGAGTTGAAAGATACAGAAGAAAAATTGCAGATAGAAGAAAGTAAGGAAAGAAAACAGCAATCAGTTATAAACACTGCCAAAAGGAATGAATTAAAACCCTCCTTGCGTCTTAACTACAAGGATTATAAGATGTATTGGGCAATAAAGATATTAGTAACATATCGTAATTCCAAAAGAAATACTGGCCTTTAAGAGTGAAGTCGTAGGATGAATTGAATTTGCCCGAACGCAAAAGGAACTAGTAAAGACACAAAAATCAATAAAATACGAACAAAAAAGAGCCGAGTGATTGATATAAACATATAAAATTAAATCCCTTTTCTAGCATACGTTGGAAGTTCTTGACACTATACGCATTAACAAAAACACTTGAACAAAAATAAGCAAACTAGCCAATTTAATAATACTATTTAAATAATCGCATTCATAATAGTAGTACATAATAAAACTAACGCTAAAATGAAAAGAATAGCAATAGCATTAATATTATTTCAACTAATGGGATGTACTGAACTACCTGTCATCACAGATAATAAAGGAAAGCAACGGGAAGAAGAAGAACAAGAGAACCTAAAAGTACCAGCAAAATT
>JAISUD010000024.1 GCA_031272265.1 Endomicrobium sp.
TCTGAGTGAGAAGAGTCAATTATCAGGACATTTAGAACAATCACCGAAACGGAAGCAATTGCCTCTTTTCAAACATTTAGACTCATAAACAACTTCAACCTCTAACATTACCATTCAGCATCAACTCTCATAAAAGTTTACAATTTACATTTTTTTACACTTCTTATATCGTCGTAAACCTTAAATTTTCTGTCAATTGGAGTCTAAAGGTATAATAAACTTTCCTTTCTGTCAACAGTCCTAATACACATCAAGTATATGCATTAGTCCGAAAAACTTACAGACGTTCAGTATATCTGTCTTTCAGTTCACTCACCAAAGACTTTAGCTTTAAATTCAATGAGGACGAAGGTTCATTTAAAAGATTAGAGAGCGAAAGGATACAAACAAGATACACAGCTTAAAAGGAAATTTGCATATTTTGTGCGTTTTTATATCAATTTGGATATATATATTATCTATTAATTATATACATAAAATTGTTATGATTACACTTATTACAACAATAACTAAGCAACGTGACAGTTTTGCCCTAGTTTGTAATGTCTCATTTATTTCCTAAACAAAATAAATAAACCCTTTTTGCATGTCTTGTAAATTACCTAAGTGTTTTTGCAAGTTTGTTTGTTCTATGCAATAATCATTTTTCTAACCTTTGTAAAATATTATGCATATGTCCTTTCTCTTGACATTCAACTTTTAAATGTGGTAAAAGTTTTACATAATTATAACGGTTAGATAACGTATTTTGGTTAAAAGATGTGTTATATATAAAGTGAAGTTTTGGAGCCTGTGCGGCACAGATGGAAAATAAATTGTTTAAAGATAGAAAAGGAAACAGAACATTTATACTATTAAAAAAGTTGTTGAGCATTATGGAAGATGACGAAATAGTCAATAAGTTGTTTATTCATAAAGGAACTTTAAAAAGATGGCTAAGTCTTAAAGAAGTTCCTGATAATTATTACAATGATATTAATCATTTGCTTGGAAATAAGTATGAGTCTAATAATTCTTATAGAGACAAAGATCAATTTTATACAAATAAGGAAATATCAATTTATTGTTATAAACAGACGTTAAAAATAATGAAGAATTTAAGTATTGACGCTGAAGATTATGTTTTCATAGAGCCTAGCGCTGGCTGTTGTAATTTTTATAATATTTTACCTAAAAGCAGAAGAATCGGTATAGACATAGATCCTAAAGGTAATTTAGCGAAGGAATTAATAAAAATCAATTATTTGGATTATAAGCCCAAAAAGAAAGGAAAGTACGTGGTAATAGGGAATCCGCCGTTTGGTCTAAGAGGAAATTTAGCTTTAAGATTTATTAACCACTCGTATAACTTTGCCGATATAGTAGCTTTTGTATTACCGCCCTTATTTAATAGCACCGGTAAAGGCGTCCCGATGAAAAGAGTGAAAGATTATAAGTTAGCGCATAGCGAAAAATTGCCGTTAAATTCCTTTCAGTATCCAAACGGCGAATCAGTGGCGATTGCAACTATTTTTCAAGTATGGACCAAAATAAGCACAAACAAAATTAAAATAGAAAAGGAAGAAACGTGCAGAACTATTGCAAGAATTTTTTCTCTATCTAACGGAGGAACGCCCAGCAGTACAAGGAATAAAAATATGATTGGTAAATGTGACGTGTATTTGCCTTCAACTTGTTTTTCCGACACGCAAGCCTATGATTCTTTTGAAAAATTGCCAAACAAAAGAGGTTATGGGATAGTTTTTCATAAAAATAAAAAAGAGTTAACTGATATTTTCTTTAATATAAATTGGAGAGAAGTAGCATTTTTGTCAACGAATAGCGCTGTTAATTTACGAACTGATCTGATTGAAAAAGAAATGATAAAAAGAGGATTTTATGATAAGCAATAGTATAACATTATATTGCTTTAAATATTTTGAAAAAAGTGTTAGAAGAGGCACAAGATGAGTGGTTAGATCGTAACAGTATGTATAGAGATATTAGAAATTTACAAATAGATAAAAGAGGCAGTTTTGGTGAGAGATTTTTTGGATAAACTTTGTCAATGATTTACGCTAGGAGACTGAATGTAGAATATAAGGATGGAGATCAGGGAGATTGGGATTTGAAATTTAGTGGAATAAAATTTGAGATAAAGACGGCTTCTTTAGATGTAAATAAGAAATTTCAGAGTGAAGGTTTGAAAAAAGACGGTGATTATGACGGTGTCCTATTTTTTAGGAGTAGCACCTAATAATTTATATATTAAGTTTGTAAGAAAAGATGATATTTCATTTCATATTTTACATAACAGAGAAAAGAGAAAAACGGGTAGAGGATATAAGTGGGATTTTAGAATATCTGACATGGTAGCAATTAATGAATTAGATGATATAAAGGTAGAATTTGAGAAACATTTTAGATTTATTTTAAATTAACAATGTCATTTTACGTCAATTAGTTAAGTTGGAACTTATAATGCTTTGCCAAAAGTTAATTTTTAAGTATATTTATATCTTGTAATTACTTTTGGTGATTAAATATATATCATACGTGATATGAAATAAAACGTAAAAACATAGCCTGATGTAAATTTTGCAATAGTATTTAGGAGGTTTGATTTTCCAGCATAGAGGAGAGATGGCCGAGTGGTTTAAGGCGATAGTCTTGAAAACTATTATAGAGGAAACTCTATCGGGGGTTCAAATCCCTCTCTCTCCGTTTCCCGAAAGCTGAATTTTAAGCTGACCGGACTTCTTTCTCCAAATGTGAAAAAAGAGGGTTGAATCTTGAAATAAATGCCTTTATAGCTTAAAAATCTGTCTTTTTTAGTTGGATAATGCTGTTTTATAAAATAAAGTTTGTTTTGGAAATTTTCAGCGCAAATATAAAAAAGGAGTTTGTATTGCGGTTAGAGATGCTTGCTTAGGCAGCAGGGCATCTATAAGCGCTGGCATTTCACCTGACTTTGAAAGTGGAGATATAATATACCGTACGAGGATATGGGAATGTAAGTTGCTACGCGTTGTGTGAAGTCATCTAGACTAAATTTACGCAATCTTTATTCTTGCTATTGTATTTTCAGGAAAAACTGAAATGTCTCCCTGCAGGGGTATTTTTATGGATTGATTTGCTTTTCCGGGCGCGAGTTCTTCAACAGGAAGATTGTTATCTTTGTTGTAAATTTTATTTAATGTAAGTTTTACGGGGATAAATTGAAACGGAGATAACAATTCTATTTCATCGCCTTTTTTCAGTTTGTGCCTTAACTCTATTGTCAGAAAGCCGTCAGCATTATTTTTTACAAGTCCCGCGTTCCTGTAGTTGCTTTTGCTTGAAATGTCAATATAGTTTTGCGATTCTTCTCCCGGCTTTCCATTGAAAAAGCCTAACGTGTACCCACGATTTTGAAGAACTGTCAGTTCTTTAATATATTTCTCAGATTGCCAGTCGTCAGGATTGTCAAAATAATCGTCAATTGCTTTTCGGTAAACTCTCGCAGTTTGAGCTACATAATATTCACTTTTGTTTCTGCCTTCTATTTTCAATGAATCAAAATTTGTTTTTAAAATTTTGTCTAGTTCTGGCATGGGACATAAATCTCTTGAATTTAAAATGTATGATCCTTTATCGTCTTCTTCCACTTCTAAGTACTCGTCCGGCCTTAATTCTTCTTCAAGCAGCATTTTACTCTTATATTTCCACCTGCACGAATGTGCGCATAATCCTTGATTTGCGCTGCGCAAAGCCATAAATGCAGAAATTAAACATCTTCCGGAATAACTTATGCACATAGAGCCGTGTATAAAAATTTCAAGTTTTATATCTCTACAACGTTCTCTTATTTCTTTGACTTCAAGAAAGCTTAATTCTCTCCCTAGTACACATAAATCTGCGCCTAAGTTTTTCCAAAAATTGACCGTAAGCCACGAACAAATATTTGCTTGTGTTGATATATGTATGGGAATTTGAGAAATTTCTTTTTTTAAGTGTTGGAATACGCCGGGATCCGAGATAATAATGCCATCGGGGTATAGTGTTTTTATTATTTTTGAAAAGTTTTCAAGCTGTGCAACGTCCTTATTATGTAAAAATAAATTGAACGTTAAATATACTTTTTTCCCGAGTTTGTGCAAAAGATATTCCCTCTCTCATTTCTTCCAAAGGGAATTTTGATTTTGCTCTTAACGACATTTCAGAAATTCCGGCGTAAACGGCGTCTGCTCCGTAAAGAAACGCCGTCTTCAATTTTAAAAGAGAGCCCGCGGGCAATAAAAGTTCAGGTTTTTTTATGCTTGTCATAAGGAAAGACTTATTTACCTGTATTCTGTATGGAAGCTAGTTTAATGAAGTTAAAACATCATAAACAACAGAACAATTTTAATGATTATAACAAAAATCTCCATAAAAAAAGTGGAATTGCAAAAATTTATATCGTTTTCCATTGAAATAAATTTATGCGTTATTTGTCGGTTATTAGTGAATATATATTGAAAAATAAAGAACGACTATAAGTGTTTAATAATGGTTAAATACGCAGATTGACAAGACAAAATGCATTTATTATAATCCTAAAGTGTAGGGCATATTTTTACGTTTTGAGCGAAAATAGCAAATCTAGGGAGGATGTACGGATGGTAGTCAGGCTGCGTTTACAGAGAAAGGGCAAGACGAAAAGGCCGTATTACAGAGTTGTGGCAATTGATCAAAGAGTTAAAAGAGACGGAAAACCTATTGAAGTTCTTGGTCAGTATGATCCTATAGCAAAGGATAATAAACTTAATGTTGACGAGGGAAGAATAAATTATTGGTTAAGTGTTGGGGCAAAAGCTTCGGAAACAGTAGCTGCGCTGATGAGAAAGAATAAATTGAACGAAAATAATGATAAGTCCACACAATAATTGCGGAGGGGTCTCATGAAAGAGCTAGTACTTTTAATTGCGAAGGCTTTGGTTGATAATCCGGATAAAATAGAAGTAAAAGAAATTGTCGGCGAGAAAGCAACTGTTGTGGAATTGAAAGTTGCTGACGGAGATAAGGGCAAGATTATTGGCAAGGAAGGTAGGATTATAAAAGCGATAAGGATTATTGTGAATTCAGCTTCTGCAAAACTTGATAAAAGAGCAACTGTTGAAGTTGTAGAATGATGATAAAATGGAGTTTGAGAAAAACAATTTAAAATGGAATATCTCCGATATTTTAGGGTTTGAAGTTTTTGACCAGAACGGGAAATGCTTGGGGGTTCTTTCTGATGTTATATTAACAAGCAGCAATGATGTATGGGTTGTAAAATGTTATAATAAAGAAATTTTAATTCCTGCCTTAAAAAATATAGTAAGAGAAGTAAATATTCTAAGGAAAAAGATTTTTGTTGCTTTTCCTAAGGGGGGGTATGAAGATATCTACGGTCAAGTAAGATCAGTGGACGATATTTTTGAATATAACGGCTTCTTTACATATGAGGATTGATATTCTTACGATATTTCCCGCGATGTTTAAAGGGCCTTTTACAGAAAGTTTAATAGGTAAAGCCTCAAAAAAAGAGATTCTTAAAATCAGTATAATTGACATAAGATCTTTTTGTAAAGACAAACATAAGAAAGTTGACGATAGACCTTTTGGTGGCGGCGCGGGTATGGTTATTAAAGCGGAGCCGGTATACAGCGCTATAAGAAGCATAGGAATTAAAAAGAAGAACAATTCTTATAAAAATATTTATCTGAAACCATATGTTATCTATATGTCTCCCCAGGGTAAAACTCTTGACAGTAAGATTGTAAAAAACCTTGCAAAATTTAAACATTTGGTTATTATATGTGGTCATTACGAAGGCGTTGACGAACGTGTTATGAATTATGTTGACGAAGAAATATCAATAGGGGATTATGTTCTTACGGGGGGCGAAATTCCTGCAATGGTTTTGACTGACGCTGTAGCAAGAATGCTTCCGGGTGTCGTCAAAGAAGAAGATTCAGTAAAAAACGATTCGTTTTATAACGGCTTGCTGGATTATCCGCACTATACTAGGCCTGCGGTATTTAAAGGCTATAAAGTCCCCGAAATTCTTTTGTCGGGGGATCATAAAAAAATCAGTGAATGGTGTTTGAAAGAAGCGTATAGAAGAACGAAAGAACGTCGTCCTGACTTGTTAAAAAAATAGTGCTTGATTTACACGCTTTTAAGAAAACATGGAATTTTGAGTTTGAAGTATTAAAACAAAAAAATGCTTTCGCGTTTTTAACTTTACTCTTTTATTTTCGTTTATTGTTGTCTAGTATCTATGAAAAGGAGTGCCGACAAAATGTCATTGTTAGAGCAAGTGCAGGCGTTGTATAAAAAAGATATAGGGATCAGTTTTAAAGCGGGTGACCAAATAAAAGTATATTTTAGGGTAACGGAAGGCGAAAATGAAAGAGTGCAGGTTTTTGAAGGCACGGTTATACGCGTTAGGGGCAGTGGGCTTTCAAGAACTTTTACGGTGAGAAAAGTTTCTTTTGGTGTGGGAATTGAACGGATTTTTCCTATTAATTCTCCGCGCATTGATAAAATTGAAGTTGTTAGACGTGGAAAAGTGCGCCGAGCTAAACTCTATTATCTTAGAAATCTTTCAGGAAAGGCAGCAAGGATTTCTGAAGACTCTTCAAGAAAAAACTCCAATAAGAAAGTGTTACCTCAGGCCCCGTCAGCAAATTAAATTTTTGTGCGTAAGACAAAAATAAGCCTGTTTTCTTTTGACGAGAATCTTTACGCTAAAGGAATTGATTCAATTGCAGGTGTGGACGAAGCTGGACGAGGACCATTGGCAGGACCAGTGGCAGCAGCGGCGGTAATACTACCCAAAGATTTGGTGATTCCTGATTTAAAAGATTCAAAACAGTTGTCAGAAAAAAAGAGAAAGATTCTTTTTGAAGTAATAAAAAAAAGGGCGTTAGCTTACGCCGTTAAAATCATAGATAGTGAAACTATTGATAAAATAAATATTTTACAAGCGACATTCCGTGCAATGTCTGGCGCTGTGGTTAAACTAAAAATAAGACCGAACTTGTGCCTTATAGATGGAAATCGTAATATTCCCGAATTGTTTTGTAATCAGAAAGCTGTTGTAGGCGGAGATGCAAAAAGCGCGTGCATTGCCGCGGCCTCAGTGCTTGCTAAAGTCTCCAGAGATAAAATTATGCTTAAGTACGCGCAACTTTATTCAGTTTATGGTTTTGAAAAACATAAAGGATATGGGACTAAAAAGCACATAGAAGCTTTAAAGAAATACGGCGTTTGCCCCATTCACAGAAGGACTTTTTATCCGGTTAGCGATATTGTTTCTCAAACAAAAACTGATATTTAGAGTTAAGAATTTTTATTATTGCAAACTTATCGGTGCAAACTAAAATGGTAGGTTTTGTAATTATAAATAATATCGTTGTGTCATTATAGTTTGGAGAAAGAGGTTCTAAGTGAAAATTTATACTGTTATAACCGAAAACTGAAAGTCTTATTATCAAATTTTCAACTTGTTTTGCAACAAACAAAAATATCGCAATGAAGACAAATAGAGATGTCGGTTTTGAAAAAGAGAAAGAAGTTGTTAAATATCTGGAAAATCTCAGATATAAAATTTTAACAACAAATTTTAGAACAAGTTTTGGCGAAATAGATATAATAGCTAAACAGAATGAGACTGTAATTTTTATAGAAGTAAAATATAGGAAATCTTCTCATGTCGGAACTCCTCAAGAAGCTGTAACCTCTAAAAAGCAGCAAAGAATTATAAATTCAGCGTTGGTTTATATAAAACAAAATAATATCAAAAAAGATATTCGTTTTGATATCGCGTCTGTAAATGACGACAAAATTGAAATAATAAGTTCTGCGTTTGCTCCTCCGGAAGAATTATACTATTTTTAAAAATTTTATTTCAGGCATCTACTTGCAAATAAGACTATTTTTCAATATAAATTTCATTTTATGTAAAATAAAAAAGCTATATTGCAACTGGTATACCGGTATTAATAACAAGTTAGTTGGATTGACTTCTAGTTTTTACTTTTGTTATAATCCTTAATTATAAGGGTGAAGAGTAAAAAAATGGTGAAAAAAGGTGGTATTTTATATTATTTTTGTCTTTGTCAGCAAGAGACGATTTTGCAAAAAACGTGAAGAAGTGCGGAGAGAGGTAGAAAAGCATCGGTAAGAATATAAATAACGAATATATGAATGATTTGTTGATGTGTAATAAATAGTGAAATGGTTAAATATCTATAATTATGATAGATTTGCATACTCATACTTTCTTTTCAGATGGAGTGTTAAGTCTTTTTGAACTTGTCTACAGGGCAAAAAATAAAGGTTATAGTGCTATTGCTGTTACAGACCATATTGATTATTCCAATATGGAGCTTGTTATTTTAAATATTGTTAAAGCTGCAAAAATATTGACGGAGAGCTATAATATTTTGGTTTTGCCGGGTGCGGAACTGACTTATATTCCTCCGAAGTTTATAAAGTCTGCAGCAAGTGAGTGCAGGAAACTGGGCACTAAAGTGATTGTTGTTCACGGTGAAACTGTCGCTGAAGTTGTACCACCAGAGACAAATATATATGCAGTTGAAGCTTGTGTGGATATATTAGCCCACCCAGGTCATTTGTCTGAAAAAGAAGCTGAAACTGCAGCTAAGAATAACGTAAAAATAGAAATTACTACAAGAAAAGGGCATAACGTCACGAATAAAGAAGTTGCAGAAATCGCTCTTAAAAAAAAAGCTAAACTTGTTTTAAATACAGATACTCATAATCCGGAAAATCTTTTGACGAAAGAAATTATAGAGAAGACTTTATCAGAATCGGGTTTGCCGACCTATTATTATGATATAATGCAAAAGAATTCTATGGAAATAGTTAGCGACAAACGATAAGCGAAAATAAAATGGATTAGAGAAATGAATTTCACAGCTCAGAATAAATCAGTTAGAGAAATAATTTCGGAGATTATATTAAAACTGTTTGAAAATAAAATAAAACTTTTTACAGTTATGGTTTTAAGTGCAGTAATAATTTTTACAGCGTTGTTTATTTTTTGGAGATCTAACACAGCTGATAGAGCTTCTTCTGAGAAATTCTGGGAAGCTTGTGTGTTTTTTGATAGCGGAGATTCAATAAGAGCGATTACTTCTGTAGACGAAGTTATATCTCGCTTTTCAAAAACTCCGGCTAGTTATCAGGCAAGACTTTTAAAAGCAGACATACTTATTAGTAGACTCAAGTATGATGAAGCCATAAAGATTCTAAAAGAGATATTAGATACAGGAAAACCTAATGCTATAAAACCACTTGCAAGTTCAGAAATTATTTATGTATATGATTCTAAAAGAGATTATCCTGCCGCTATTCTTGCCTCAAATGAGTTTATTAAGAAATACCCGAACCATTTTCTTGTAAAAGATATTTATCTCAATTTAGCGGAGTATTATTTTCTTTCCGGTTTAAAAGAGGATGCCGTTAGAGTTTTTAATGAAGTATTGGTTAAATTCCCTGCTACGCCGGAAGCACAGAAAGCGCGAGATAGACTTGATTATATAAACAAAATAAATAAAGGGAATTAAACAATTAGTTGAAGTAATGAAAAAATCTTTTTTAGTTTTAGCAGGTGTATTTATTTTTATTGGGGTATTAGGCGCTCCCGTATTGTCGGCAACTGTTAAAGAGGGTGACAGTATAAATACAAAGTCAAGCAGGCTTGCTCGTGCTTTATCAGAGGTGATTAATAATCCTATAAAGAGGGATCTTGAAGATAAATTCACTTTTGACTTTAGACAGAATTACCTTATGAGTAGTATTGGTAGTGGTATTAGTGGAGTGTATTGGATAGACGGGAACGTCGGATATGGAGGTTTTATAAGATTTGATCTGTCAAAGGATAATAAGTGCTTAATTTTTGGAGGTAAATTAAAGTCTCTACTATTGTCATATAAAAGATTTAATCTGTTGTTGTCAGTATACGGGGGACCGCATATAAAAATAGAAAGTTTTTATGACATGATAGGATTTGAGACAGGACTAAGAGTGGAATTGGAATATCTTATTAATAATAAATTTTCATTGTTTATAGAAGGAATAAATTTAAAATTTATTGTAGATTTTCCCAGATATAGGAAGAAAGACGAAAGTGGTATAGGGATTTCAATATTGCCGGCATTAGGTTTAAGAGTATGTTGTGTATAAAAATGTTCTAAAAAAGGTGGTGTATAATGAATGTTCCAGGGGATTTAAAGTACGCAAAAACCCATGAATGGACGAGAATTAGCGGTAATAAAGCCAAAGTAGGTATAACTGATTTTGCACAGCATGAAATTACTGATATTGTGCACGTAGAACTTCCTGAGATAGGAAAGCAGGTTAGAAGAGAACAGCCCGTAGCTGTTATAGAATCAGTAAAATCCGCTTTTGATATATATACTCCTCTAAGCGGTAAAATTGTAGAGGTAAATGACATTGTCCTTAGCACTCCGGAGATTGTAAATAAGTCGCCTTATGAAGAAGGTTACTTATTTACAGTTGAGTTTGAAAACGAAAAAGAAGTTGAGAATTTACTTAGTGCAGACGATTATAAAAAATTAGTTTAAAGAGATAATTAACTATGGATTATACATCACAGAGTCAACGAGATAGAAAGGAGATGTTTAAAGCGATAGGGATTAGTGGTATAAACGAGCTGTTTAGCGTGATACCTGAGGATTTAAGAGCGAAAGAGCTAAATATTGCCGGTGGTAAAACGGAACAGGAGCTTTTAAATTATTTTTCGGATATTGCTTTAAAAAATAAAATTCTTACATCTTTTAGAGGGGCGGGGATCTATGATCATTTTATACCCTCTTTAGTATGCGAAGTTGTAGGAAGGTCAGAGTTTTGGAGCGCATATACGCCTTATCAGGCTGAGGCAAGTCAAGGAACTCTTCAAGCGATTTTTGAGTATCAGAGTTTAATATGCGCTTTAACAGGACTTGCTACGTCCAATGCTTCTCTTTACGACGGGGCGACCGCCACGGCGGAAGCTGCTTTACTTGCTTTGAGAGTTAGCAGAAAAAGTAAGATATTAATTTCGTCAGCTTTGCATCCTGAATATATACAAGTTGTAAAAACATATTTGGAAAATTTTAAAGCAGAACTTGTTTTTTTAGATGTTTCTGACGGAGCGGTAAAAAAAGAAATTTTAGAGGCAAATCTTGACGCTGATACGGCTGCAGTTATAATACAATCGCCTAATTATTTTGGCGTTATTGAGGATATGCAGACTTTGTCTGTTGTTACAAAAAGGAAAGATTCTTTATTTGTAGCAGTAGTAAATCCTTTATCATTGGGTGTTTTTAAAGCTCCCGGTGAATATGACGCCGATATTGCCGTAGGTGAAGGGCAAGTTTTAGGTTCTTCCATGTGCGCAGGTGGAGCGACATTCGGATTTATGACTGTAAAGAAAGCTTTAGAATGGAAAATGCCGGGAAGAATTGTAGGCCAAACAGTTGACAAGCGTGGCAACAGAGGATTTGTGTTGACTTTACAATCGCGAGAACAACATATAAGAAGGGAAAAAGCAACATCCAATATATGCACTAATGCGTCTTTAAATGCGCTAGCAGGGTGTGTTTTTTTAGCGGGCTGGGGGAGTTACGGTTTTAAAAAGCTTGCAGAAATTAATATATCAAAAGCAAGATACGCTTTTAGTAAAATAAAATCTTTAGAAGGTTTTAAACCAAAGTTTGGAGAAGATAAAGTATTCTTTAATGAATTTGTAATTGAGACGATAAAAGATGTAAAAAAAATAAATAAAGTTTTGCTTGAAAATAATATTCTCGGTCCTTTGGATTTATCTGAAACAGAAAAAACCTTTAAAAATTGTCTTTTATTTTGCGTAACAGAGCAAAGAAGTAAATTTGAAATTGATAGATTAGTGGAAATACTTTCTAAAATATAATGGAAAGTGTGGATGATTAAGAATAAGACATAGGTAATAACGCGTTGTATAACGTGCTTTATTAACTTAGATAGGGAAACTTAAAAATGGAAAAACTATTGAATGAACTCTCTTCGGATTGCAAGGCGGCATACGATTTGGAATCTGATATTGAAATTAAGGCGCAGATACCTGAGAATTTAAAAAGAAATTTGAGTTTGGATCTTCCAAGTATTGCAGAGAGTGATTTATTAAGGCATTTTACAAGTCTTTCAAGAAAAAATTATGCTGTAAGCACGACTTTTTATCCGCTTGGCTCATGTACGATGAAATATAATCCTTTAGTGAATGAACGTATTGCTAAATTTGATAATTTTAATAAACTTCATCCCTGTCAAGATGAAGAAACTATTCAAGGTGTTTTAGAAGTAATGTACAAGCTTGAAAAGGATTTATGTGAGATTTCGGGAATGGATTGCTTCTCTCTTCAGCAGGCAGCGGGAGCGCAGGGAGAGTTCGCAGGCCTTTTAATTATCGCGAAATATTTTAAATCAATAAAACAAAAAAGAACAAAGATAATTGTTCCTGATTCCGCGCATGGGACGAATCCGGCTTCTGCTGCTTTTGCAGGTTTTGATATTGTTTCTTTGAAATCGGAATCCGATGGGAGTATATCACCTGCAAAACTAAAAGAAGTTCTGACTCCTGAAATTGCAGCGATTATGCTTACCGTCCCTAACACTTTGGGAACATTTGAAAGAAATATCCCTGAAATATCAAAAATAATCCACGAAAATGGCAGTCTTTTATACTATGACGGTGCGAACTTAAATGCTGTTATGGGCGTAGTAAGGCCCGGTGATATGGGGTTTGACGTTATGCATATAAATCTTCATAAAACTTTTTCAACTCCGCACGGCGGTGGTGGACCGGGCGCGGGCCCCGTAGGTGTGAAGGCGTTTTTGGAGCCTTTTTTACCTTTTCCTAGAGTGGAAAGCAAAGGACCTAAATTTGTTTTAAACTATGAAAAACCTGAAAGTATAGGGAAGCTTAAATCGTTTTTTGGGAATTTTCCAGTTATGTTGAAAGCTTATGCATATATAAAGTCGTTGGGCGCAAAAGGCTTAAAGAATGTTTCTGAGCAAGCTGTTTTAAATGCAAATTATATGCTTGCAAGATTTAAAGACAAAATAAATATTCCTGCAGGAAACAGATGTATGCACGAATTTGTTCTGTCTCCGAAAGCATTATTTAAAAATGGTGTGAGAACTTTAGACGTTGCAAAAAGACTTTTAGATTGCGGTTATTATGCTCCTACTGTATATTTCCCTTTAATTGTTGAAGAATCAATTATGATAGAGCCTACTGAAACGGAATCAAAAGAAACGTTGGACGCGTTTGTAGATACTCTTGTTAAAATTATTCGTGAGGAAACATCGTTAGAGCCTCAAAAACTAAAAGACGCTCCTGTTAATACACCTGTTGGAAGATTAAATGAAGTGGAAGCCGCCAGAAAGCCAATTTTGAAATGGGAGTAATTTTGTAAATTTAAAAGAGAAAATAATAAAATGCTTAAAAACTGAAAACAGACTTTGGAGCAGATAAAAAGGTAAAGTAGGAGTTTAAAGAGTCTCAAAGAAAAGGTAGAAAGATTAGTTTTTGCGAAGGAAGGAGTGTTTTAGTTTTAAGGTGGAAGTGTATAAATTTTTTTAAAGACGGGAGATTTAGTAGCTTTTGAGTGTGGTGGTTGCAGTGAATTCAAATAATTTTAAAGTCGTCTCAAAGAACCTAAAATACCGTTACCTGTAAAAAACAGAGCAAAGCAAAATGGCTTCTCCTCTTTAAAGTGTGTGAATTGCTTTGTTGCTTTTGATTGACGGATCTCAAGAAAGATTTTGAGCAAGTTACGCTTTGATATTTTATTAAAAGGTGAGAGTTGTAGTTTTCTAAAAATCGTTGGAAAAGAATGCGTAAAAAGACTCAGAAAAATCCTTTTTTAAAAGTGAAATCGTTGACAATAAATTTAGTAAGTTTAAGAAGTCGTGATGAATGAATTCCATCCACTTATCTAATATTACCAAAGGTTTTAATCGTGAAGCTAGTACTAAACACTCAAAACTGAAACGGAATACAGATATTCAGCAAGCTTTTCAAAAAGAGAATACTGTTTTTAAGCATGTCAGCGTTTTAAGAATAATAGACGCTAATTTAAATCGTTGTCGTGAGGGCCTAAGAGTTATTGAGGATAGTATACGTTTTATTTTAAATGACGGTGTTCTTTATAAAAAAGTTCGTAAGATCCGCCATAGCGTTGACAAAGTTTTAAGGGATAGATATGGCGAACTTATAAAAAAAAGGGATTCTTTTGACGATTCAGGTAGGAAAATGCCTGAAATGTCAAAGAGAGATTTGCCGGAGCTGATGATTGCAAATTTTAAACGAGCACAGGAATCTTTGAGAGTTTTGGAGGAATATTCTAAAACTTTTATTCCTATGGCATCTGCAGATTTCAAAAGGCAAAGATACACGGTGTATAATTTGGAAAAAGAAGTTTATTTGAAATACAAGATTTTTTACCTCAAATAAAAAGGACTAAAGCTGCATTAGTATTCTATAAAAAGCCTTTAATATGAATGTGAAGATAAAGCGAATAAGACAATTACTTTTGCAGACGGAGGATTGGACGTTGAATTTAAAGAGTGTATAGGCGGTATATCAAAAACGGTCTATGAAATTGTTTGCGCGTTTTTAAATACAAAAGGGGAAGATATTTTACTTGGCGTCAGAGATAAAGGAAAGATTGTGGAATTGATAGAAAGTATGCCTCTAAAGTCAAACAAGAATTTCTCACTTCTGTAAACAATCAATCAAAGTTATCGCCGTCTTTTTATCTTGACTCTGAAGAAATTTTTATAAATAACAGAATTGTTTTATATATTCGCGTCCCTAAGAGTTCGCAAGTTCACCGGTGTAATCAAAAAATATTTGTCCACAGCGGTTCAGGAGATATTGATATCACAGATAGATACCCCAAAGTTTCAAAATTGTATATTAGTAAACAAAATTCTTATTCTGAAAACAGAATATATTCCCGGTAATTAAGTTTAAGGATTTAAGAGTAGATTTAATGAAAGCTGGGAAAGCTGACAAAGCATACGGGACGTTGGCCATAAATGGTTGCAAATGACGAACATAAAACTTCTAAAAAAATCTTCTTTACAGCAAAAAGCTCCTGTAACTGGTTGTAAAGGATTTACTTTAGCAGGATTACTTTTATTTGGTAAGGACGAGATTATTGCCACGGCAGTTCCTGGATTTAGAATAGATTTGATTAAGAGAATTGACAATTCTAATAGATATGTGACGGTAGAGTTGATTTGAGGGCAAATCTTTATGAACGTGTGGTGGAATTTGTTGCAAAGCATTTGCCTGGCCCTTTTTATGTGGACGAAAGAGGACAAAAAATAAATCTAAGAGAAAATGTTTTTCGGGAAGTGGTAGCTAATATTATGGTGCATAAGGAGTATCTTAGTGGAGAACTTACGAAGCTTATAACAGAGAAAAAACGAGTTTTAACGGAAGACAGCAGTAAACCGTATATAAATGGGATTATAAATCTTTCAAATTTAAAATCATACTCTAAAAATCCAAATATTTCTAAGTTTTTTATGGTAATCAACAGAGTTGAAGAGCTTGGTTCAGGTATTTAGAAATTTATATAAATTTTGTAAACGTTATTCGGGATATGATCCGAAAATTATTGACGAAGATACATTTAAATTTTTTTAGTGGAGAGGATACTGATACCCCTCTCCATGATGGTAGCGAGAAGAATTGATTCTTTCGTTTTGTAAAGCGCCGAAGACAAGGATTGAGATACAAAATTATATTGGGATTAAAGATAGAAGGTATTTCGAAAAGTTCATTTTAACGCCGCTTATTAAATCATGAAA
The DNA here is from genome assembly GCA_031272265.1 of Endomicrobium sp. Classification (GTDB taxonomy): domain Bacteria; phylum Elusimicrobiota; class Endomicrobiia; order Endomicrobiales; family Endomicrobiaceae; genus Endomicrobiellum. The sequence goes on from JAISUD010000024.1 coordinate 15,877, forward strand.
ATTCCGAATAAGCCTCGCAGTAGAAATCAAAAATATATTACAAAATAAATATATACAGGAGCTGAGATGACATTAATGCGTGATGCTCAAAATAAGAGAAATAATGATCTAATAAGGATTGCGGCACAGTCTGAAAATTTAAGTGAAGAATTTGTAAGAAAAGGTGTTGCTCGTGGAACTATTGTTGTACCTAAAAATACAGTCAGAAAACTTGAAAAAATTGCAGCTGTCGGGAAAGGATTGAGAACGAAAATCAACGCTAATATAGGAACTTCGCCGGACCATATTAACATTAAAGAAGAGCTCGCAAAACTTGGTGCTGCTGTTAGAGCGGGTGTTGACGCCGTTATGGATCTGTCTACGGGAGGCAATTTGACGGAGATAAGGAAAGAAATTCTTGAAGCTTCTCCAGTGCAAGTAGGCACAGTACCTATTTATGAAGCTGCCTGCAGAACTGTTGCCAAAGGGAAAAATGTATCCGAAATTGACGCTGAGCTGTTATTTGACGTTATAGAGGAACAAGTACAGCAAGGTGTGGATTTTATTACTGTTCATTGTGGAGTTAATAAAGCTAATGTGGAGATATTAAAGAGACAAGGACGACTTACGGGCGTTGTAAGCAGAGGTGGTTCTTTTTTGGTTAAATGCATAAATGCAACAGGAAAGGAGAATCCTTTATTTGAGCAATACGACAGACTTTTGAAGATAGTAAAGAAGTATGATGTTACGTTAAGTCTGGGCGATGGGTTCAGACCGGGTTCTGTTTTTGACTCTTCAGATGGGACGCAGCTTGCCGAACTATCAGTTTTAGGTGAACTTGTTTTAAAAGCGAGAGAAGCTGGAGTTCAATCTATGATAGAAGGTCCCGGGCATGTTCCTTTGAGTCAAATTGAAGCTAATGTAACTCTTGCAAATAAATTAGGTCACGAAGCGCCTCTTTATTTCTTAGGTCCTTTGGTGACTGATATAGCTCCCGGATATGATCATATAACTTCAGCAATAGGTGGTGCTTTAGCGGCATCATACGGTGTTGATTTCCTCTGCTATGTTACGCCTGCCGAACATTTAAGACTTCCTGATATTCACGACGTCCACGATGGGGTAATATCAGCACGGATTGCCGGACATGCTGCTGATATTGTCAAAGGCATTGACGGCGCAAAAAAGCAGGATAATGAAATGTCTAAGTGGCGTAAAGCCAGAAACTGGGAAAAGCAAAAAGAATTTTGCATAGATCCTATAAAGTTTGAAAAGGAAAGAAAAAAACTTATACCGCAGGAAGAAGACGTGTGCACAATGTGTGGGGAATTTTGCGCTATGAGGGATAAATAGGTTCTAACCAAGTTGCTTTCAAAATTTAATTTGAGTATCTTAAAACGCGCCCTGTTGTTTTTTATTGGAATACAGGTTAAGAATTAAATTGTTGGTGAATAATAGTTTCTAAATAAAGATACAACTAAAATACTATTATCTTATAATTAGTTTTGCGGATTTTGTTCGCGTATTTGTTTTTCAAGTATTTTACCTTTAAGTTTTTTATTGTCTTTTTCTTTTTTTAGGAAAGATATGTAATCGGGGAATGTCACAATTTTTCTTATTTTACCTAGCCATACGTAAGCAGCTAAGTCTTTCTGAAACTTTATTTTTATGTAATTTCCAGAATTTGTCTCATTTGCATACCATGCCGAGCCGATAATATTTTTGTATTTAATTCCCTTTTTTGTTGCTAACCTCTCTTTTTTATGCGATATCAATTTATTTCCATATATTTTTAACTGTTGTTTTACTATCTTTTCTGCTTCTTTAGGTTCAGGCATAACTTTTATAAAATTAACGTGCAATACTGCCGCCATTTCGGGCGGTTTTTCCTGAAACTCTATAAAGTAATCAATTTTTTCAGCAAGATCTTTTATGCAAAAGGCGTTTATTGAAAAAATTAATATAGATATTATTGCCACAAAAATCTCTTTTTTCATTGTAAATCCTTTTCTTTAAGTAATCTCTTTTAATTAAAATAATGAAATAAAATTTAGTAAAACATAGTCTGTATAGTTAGAAAATTGTGCTTATTGGATATAAATTAAATTGGTTAGCAATTAAAATGAAAACGAAAATAATTTAATTGAAGTATTTTACAAAATTATTATAATTATGATAAATTGATGATGAACTTCTTGGATGATATAAAATTTGGGATACTAAAGATAACAGATTTAAATTTTTTCATTTAAAAAAATGGGGAGTATTTATTTCCAGATGATGTAGAAAAACAAAAATAAAAGGGAAATAATTTAAAAAAAAGAGAAGCAAAAGTAAATCGAATAGAAAAGACAACGGGTACCAATATAAAACTTAAATTAATGGCGGTCAGAAATGGGGCGAGTGAAACAAATAGAAGAATGAAGGGAAAAATAAATGAAATAGTAAGTAAGACTAAACAAGTTAGAATGGTTTTGTGAAATATGCGCTGATAAATACTGATCACTGATAAGAAACTGAACAATATGTTATATGTAATGACTGTACGATAGAAAAGTAGGCTTAGGCGTGAAGAATTTCTAAAATTTTCAGAATATCTCATGATGTTTTAAAATAAATTTGAAATAAACTTGTGAATAATCAATCGTAAGAGGCAATATGGGTACTATAGGTAATCCTAAAAAAGCAAAGTTGTTTTGCGGCATGATTTACTCTAACGAGGAGATAAAACAAAGAGCTTTTACAGTACTTGAAAAGAAACTGGGAAAAATTGATTTAATAAGTTGTGTTATACCTTTTGATTTTTCAAGTTATTATAGTTCTGAAATGGGCAATAATCTAAAACGTTTTTGGGTTTCTTTTGAAGAGTTGGTTTCTGTAGCCGTTCTTGCTGAAATAAAAATTTTTACGAATTCCATTGAAAGTAGTTTTGCCTTAGATGCTAAAAGGCAGATAAATATTGATCCCGGATATATAACCCCGGCAAATATTGTTCTTGCTACAACAAAAGATTATAGTCACAGAATTTATCTTTCCAGCGGTATATATGGTGAAGTTACTATAATATATAAAAGAAATGGGTTTATTAAACTCCCATGGTCTTATCCTGATTATTTGTCTAAACCTGCGACAGAATTTCTTTTAAAAGCGCGGACATATCTTATGAAACAACTAAAAGAAAGTAATAATTGTTCTAGCTAAAATTAAAAATTAAAAATGTATTTGTTAAAAATTTTTGATTTTTGTAGGATATTAATAACTTGGTCTAAAGAGGTGGTTTTGTGTTGAAAGAAGAACTTGAAACTATCGCTTTTCTAGCGAGAATAGAAATCAAAGAAGATGAGAAAGAAAAATATCTTACGGATATAAATAAAATGTTTGACTATATTGAAATTTTGCAGGAGCCGGATATAACTAATTTAAAACCCACAACCCATGTTACAGAACTTAGAAATGTTTGGAGAGAAGATATTTTAAAAGCGTCTCCCAAAAAAGTTATTGATATGATGCTTAATTCCTCTCCTGAGAGAGAGGGGACTTTTTATAAGATTAAAAGAGTTATATCTGACTGACTTATATTTGCTAATTTGCGTTTGCCCTAAACTTTATGTGTGTTATTTGAGTTAATGGGTAAGAGTCTGAAAGTTTGTGTATAAGTTTTATTATGATAAAAGCAATTTGTTCTGCCAATGGTTCAATTACTGTAGAATGTGGCGCTTTAAATATTCTGCAAGGTTATAAAAAGAAACCAGATCTTATATGGATAGATGTTCATTTGGAAAACCATGACTTAAGTCACGAGGAAATGTTGCTCCTTTCGGAATCATTTGGTTTTCACGAGATGTCAATTGAAGACTGCCTTTTTCCTCAATATTATCCTAAAGTAGAAGCGTTTGAGAATTACGTTTTTGGTGCTGTACACGGAATACAGCTTAAACCGCATTATTTTCAGGAGTTTGAAGACAGTATTTATGAATTGAATGTTTTCATAGGTAAAAATTTTTTAATCACCGTGCATACAGAAGAACTTTTTTTCCTTGAAACTATTTTTGAAAAAGTGAAGGCGAAACCGCAGATTGAAATGAAAAGTTTAGAGAATTTGCTTTATAATATTTTTGATAAAGTTGTTTCTAGTTATGAATTTACCTTAGAAAAAATTGACTATAAGATAGAAGATTTAGAAGATAGCGTTCTTGCAGATCCTGAAACTAAAAATATGGAAGAAATTCTTGATATTAAAAAAGTGATTTTTGCAATGAGAAAAGTAGCGGAATCTCAACAAGCAGCTTATTTTTACTTTGCAAGATCAAATGACGGTTTAATCTCAAAAGAATATTTAGTGTATTTCCGCGATATTTATACGCATTGTGCAAGAATAAATCAGTCTATAGTTATGCGAAGTCAGATGGTTGTGAGTCTGCTTGAAGTTTACATGTCCAGTGTTACGGTTAAGCTTACTGAGGTTATGAAGTTTCTAACGGTGATAGCTACGGTTTTAATGCCAGTTCTTATTATATCTGGCTATTATGGAATGAATGTAAGGTTTCCTGAATACTCAATTTTCGGCGAGAAAGGTTCGTGGTTTTTTGCATTAGGGTTAATGTTAGTAGCTATAATAGCTATGCTTGTATATTTTAAAAAGAAAAAATGGTTTTGATATGGACGAGATTTTAAAAGTTAAAGCTAGTGAACTGCGTACAAAAGTTCATTCGGGCGAAATAAAAAGTGTGAACATTATTGAAGCCTGTTTAACTCGCATTAAGGGAACTGATTTCAAAGTAAAAGCATTTCTTAAATTAAGTGAGGGAAGATCATTAAAACAAGCTGCGCATTCGGACGAAAAGATAGAAAAAGGCGAGAAGTATGGGTTTCTTGAGGGTATTCCAATCGGTATAAAAGATAATATTATGATAAAGGGCGAAAGCATGACTTCTGCTTCAAAATATCTTGAAAATTATGTTTCTCCTTATGATGCAACTGTTATAGAAAAACTTAAAGAAGCGGGTGCAGTTTTTGTAGGTAGAACAAATATGGACGAATTTGCAATGGGTGGGTCTACCGAGACATCGGCTTATCAAAAAACGGCAAATCCGTGGGACATTAGATGTATCCCGGGTGGATCGTCTGGTGGCAGCGCCGCAGCGGTAAGCGCGGGTATGGTGCCTTTTGCACTGGGTTCTGATACAGGTGGTTCAATAAGACAACCTGCGAGTTTTTGCGGAGTAGTAGGTTATAAACCGTCTTATGGATTGATAAGCAGATATGGCGCATGTGCTTTGGCGTCTTCGTTTGATCAGATAGGCACATTGTCAAAAAATGTGAAAGACAGTGCCTTGCTTGCAAGCGTTATATCCGGTAGAGATTACAGAGATCCTGTCTGTGAACCTAGAGAAGGGATTGATTATGTAAGTTATATTGATAGTCCCGACGTGTTGAAGACTATTAAGATAGGTGTGCCTAAGCAACTTTTAAATTACAAAATAGACGCTGAAATAGCGAAACATTTCAATGAAGCCGTAGAAAAACTTAAACTCTCGGGTACAGAGATAGTAGAAATTGACGTTGCGGCTTATAAATATGTTCCCGCTTTATACAAAGTTATTATGTGCGCTGAAGTTTCTGCAAATATTGCGACTTTTGACGGAATTCGCTATGGATATAGAACGTCAAGCAGTAAAAATTTAAATGACGAGTACGCTAAATCAAGAGCCGAATCGCTTGGATATGAAGTTAAAAAGAGAATATTGTTTGGGACTTATGTTTTAGGCGCGAAAAATTATTATAAGTGCTATCATCAGGCGCAAAGAGTGAGAACTTTATTTATAAACCAAATAACCGACGCTTACGGAAAGTGCGATTTCATATTTTCTCCCACGACTTTACAAATGCCTGTAAAATTTGGTGAGACGCTTATGGAAGAATGTGATATTTTTCTTACGGCTGCAAATCTTGCAGGACTTCCAGGCATTACTGTTCCATGCGGTTTTGCGAATTCGGACATGCCAATGGGCGTACATTTTATGGGGTCTAGATTTTCCGATGTAAAACTCTTTCAGGTTGCTAATGCTTTTGAAAAGATTTCCGGTTTTGATATGAATAAATATCCAGAATTGTAGACTTCAAGTTTGTCTTCAATTTTTGTTTACTGTTCTAAATTTAAGGGTTAAACTGAAAAAAAGTTTTTATTTTAGCAAAGGTATAAAATGATGGGTGATTATGAAGCGATTATTGGACTTGAAGTTCATATGCAGATTAATACGAAATCAAAAGTTTTCTGCGAATGCTCTACGCAGTTTGGTTTTGAGCCGAACTTAAATACATGCGTGATTTGCACATCTCAACCGGGAGCGATTCCTATATTAAATAAAAAGGCGGTTGAAGCTGTAATTAAAACGGGACTTGCGTTAGGATTTACTATAAATAAGGAGAGTACTTTTGCTAGAAAGCAGTATTTTTACCCTGACATTCCCAAAAATTATCAAATAACACAATCTGAACCGCCCTTATGCTCTAAAGGGAGACTTCCGATAATCGTCAAAGGAAAAGAAAAAGTTATAAATATAACAAGAATACATCTTGAAGAAGACGCAGGTAAGCTTTTGCACGAAATAGGCAGCAGGAAACTTGATTATTCCCTTCTTGATTTAAACAGAGCCGGTATAGGCCTAATGGAATTAGTTACTGAACCGGAACTCAATTCACCGGAAGAGGCATTTGAGTTCTTAAATGAACTCAAGAGTATTGTTGAATATTTAGGGACATCTGAATGCAGTATGGAAGAAGGCAAGATGCGTTGCGACGTGAATGTAAGTGTACGTCCTGTCGGAAGGAAAGAATACGGAGTAAGAGTTGAAATTAAAAATATAAATTCACTCTCGGGTATTAGAGATGCTATAGCTTATGAAGTTGAAAGACAAAAAGAAGTTCTTAATTCAGGCGGCGGACTTATACAGGAGACGAGATTATGGGAATCAGAGGAAGGAATAACGAAATCAATGCGTTCAAAGGAAGGAGCTTTAGATTACAGATATTTCCCCGAACCGGATCTTGTTCCTTTTAATTTGCCGGATTCTTTTATTGAAAAATTGCGCAAAGAAATTCCTGAAATGCCTAAAGTGAGGAAAGCAAGATTTATGAAAGATTACGGCTTGACGGACTATGACGCAAGTTATTTAACTTCTACAAAAGTAGTTGCAGATTATTATGAAGAAGCATTGAGTTATTCTAAAGATAAAAGAGCTTCGGCTAAACTGCTTGCGAATTGGATTTCTACAGAATTAAACGCAAAATTTAACGCTTCAAAAATTTCTATTGTAGAATCTCCTGTTTCGTGTCAGAATTTAGCAAAATTGATTTCTCTTATTTTAGATGGAACTATTTCGTGGAAAATTGCAAAAACTGTTTTTGAAGAAATGTATGAGAAGTCTGCAGATCCCGAAAGAGTAGTAAAAGAAAAGGGACTTGTGCAGATTTCCGATGAGTCAGCTATTATGAAAATGTGCGAAGAGGCTATTTCTGAAAGTAGCAAAGCTGTAGCGGAGTTTAAATCAGGTAAAGAAAAGGCGATTGGAGCAATCGTCGGACTTGTTATGAAAAAATCTAAAGGACAAGCAAATCCACAGCTTGTCAACAAAATCTTGGCAGAAAAACTGAAAACATAATTTTTAAAACCGTACGAATGCAACTAAAATTCATTAACTAAACATTTAAGTCCTTAAAACGAAACACTAGCGAATGGTAGAATTTTAAAATATGAGTTAAAAATAGAAATGAGCAAGATTTTAAAAAATTATATAATATTAGTATAAATCAATTCGTTAGGCGAGCTAGATGTTTATTGAATTATGAAAAAATTTTTTATTGTTTTAGGTTTAACATTAGCGTTAGTGTCTAGTGTAGATTCATATGCTACAGCCGAAAAAATAAACAGAGAAATAGTTAAATCAGAGGTTTTAAAAAATAATCCTCTTATTTCTATCGCAAAACTGGAATTAGATAAGGCTAAACAAGAATACACTAAAGCTTCAAGCGGATTTTTCCCGAAAATAAAATTTCAGGCACATCTCCCGCAAAATTTGCGAGAACAAGAAGGCTCACTATCTTATAAGAGTTTTTCATGCGGAGTAAGTATTGGGCTTTCAATTTCTGGATTACTTACAACACATAAACACCTTAAGGAAAAAGCTGTCGGTGTTAAAATTGCGCAGGCCTCATACGACCGCGCAGTGGCAGATGCTATATATGAATCAAGTGTAAAATATATAGATCTTATTTTTTACTACGAAAGTATAGAACTACTTGATAAGATAAAAAAAAGAAGGATAGAGAATAGGGATATAGTAAAGTTAAAATATAATTCCGGTCTTGTTGATATTGTTGCATTAAAAGTAGTGGAATTTGATATTGCGAAAGTTGAACATGAGTTAAAGATGTTAAAAAGAAATATAGCTGTAACTTCAGCACTCCTATTGAAGTCTATGGATAGAAGTGACGACACTGCACTTTTGGAAACAGACGAACGTTTGGATATATATTGCAAAGAATTACCGCAAGAACCTGACTATTGTAGCATTATACCTACAATACCGGAATTTTTAATTGCGCAGCATAAAATTGATATGCTTAAAAAGCAAATAGCAAGAATTAAAGTAGAAAACTTACTACCCTCAGTCAGTTTTTCCATTGGTGGAATGTGTAATAATGTGCCTGATTTTTTCGGAGAACAGGATATATCTGTAGATTATACACTTTTTGCTGGCAGAAAACTGATTTCGGATATAAAGATTGCTTCTAACGAACTTAAGATTGCTTCTGAAGGTTTAAAAAATACAATTGGTTATTTAAAAGGTGAAGCTATAAAATTTTATAATGACTTGGTTTCTGCTTATGAAGCTATTGATATGAAAATACAATCTTTGGACGTTTTAAAATTACAAGCAGAAGTTTCGTCACAAAAGTATGCAAAAGGATTTTTAAAATATGAGAGCTGGTATAACACGGAAAATAATTGTATAAATTCACAAAAAGAATTACTGCAAGCTAAAAAGGATTTTGCTTTAGAAACGGAAAAGTGGCGCAGATTTATATGCAGCAAATAAAAAAATGGATTGAAATAAAATGATTATGAATAAGAAAAAGAAAATAGTTTATTTGTTTTTATTTGTTTTAGTTATTGTAATAGCTCTTATAATTGTTGTTTTTAAAACGAAAAAACAAGTCATAGATGAAGAGGAAACTCTTAAACCAAGAGACTTGTATGAAGAGTTTATGGAAAGTGGTGTCCTATATCCTAGAAATAGGATTGAAATTGTGTCTTTGTTCGACGGAATAATTGAAAAAATTTGTGTAAATGAGGGCGATTTAGTAAAGAAGGGACAGGTACTCTTTTGGTTGAGTTCTATTGAAAGAGCCGTTATAGTGGATGCCGCAATGGTCTCGGGAGAATCAAAAAATTGTAATAAGTGGGGAAATACTTTCAAAGCTACCCCTGTTTTAGCGCCTATAGATGGTTTCATAATTCACAGAATTAAAGAACCTAAGCAAACTGTTGGTTTTAGAGAGAATATTTTAGTTATGGCAGATGATTTGATAGTTTGTGTAAATATAAATGAAATTGATTTAAAGCATATTAAAATCGGCAGCAAAGTTAATATGTATTTAGACGCTTATCCTGAAATAGAATTTGAAGGTATAGTAGAACATATATCTTACGAATCTTTAGTTATAAATAATATCGTCCTTTATATGGTAAAAATAAAACCTATAAATAAACTGGAAATGTTTAGATCTGGAATGAGTGTAACCGTAATGATACCTATAAGCTCCAAAAAAAACGCATTATCAATACCTATTAAGTTTATTTCTGAAGAAGGACAAAAGAAAATAGTAATTGTGAAAATGGGAAATGGAAGAAAACCAGCATTTTGTATGAGAGAAGTTAAAACCGGCGTAAGTGACGGTAGATTCATTGAAATAGTGTCAGGTCTAAATATCGCGGAAAAAGTTGTTACATTTAAATCTAAATAAAAATCAGACCCGGAATAATTTGCCATAGTTTACTTTGAAATTGGATTATAAAGCGAAGTAGAAAGGGAAAGAGATAAAATTCAAAAATAGAATTTTGTCTATATGATTGCGAAATTGTAAATAAAACATTAAGATATTTATGAAAGTAATAGAGCTTAAGAATATCAAGAAAGTATATTATTTAAAAGATCTAGAAGTTCCAGTATTGCGTGATATAAATCTAGAAATCATGCAAGGCGAGTTTGTTGCTATTGTGGGACAGTCTGGAAGCGGAAAATCAACGCTTTTAAATATTTTGGGACTCCTTGATAAACCTTCTGAGGGCTGTTATAAACTTGCAGGAATGGAAATTTCCAATCGTTCTGACGAAGAATTATCTGTTATAAGAAGTCGTTATTTAGGGTTTATTTTTCAGCAGTTTAATCTTTTACCTAGATTGACAATTCAAGAAAATGTCTCTTTACCTATAGTTTACTCAACCGGATACATGGACTCACACGAGGATCCATTAGAGCTGCTTAGTATGGTAGGCTTGTCGGATCGTTTAAAACACAAGCCAAACGAAATATCAGGAGGACAGCAGCAAAGAGTCGCGATAGTAAGAGCTCTTGTGAATAAACCGTCAATAATTTTAGCGGACGAACCGACGGGAAATTTGGACACGAAGTCGGCAAAAGAAATTGTAAGAATACTTAAAGATTTAAATAATATCGGTATAACGGTGATAATGGTAACGCATGAACCAGAAATTGCCTCTTATGCTACAAGAATCGTAAAAATACAAGATGGGGCTATAATAGACGATAAAACAAGAATTCCTGTAAAGTGTGACTCCAGTAGAAAATTGGATAGTAAAACATTTAAATATAAAACATTTTCGTTTTTGAAGATTAAGAACTGTTTTGTTGAGGCGATTAGATCTATTATGTATAACAAAACGCGCTCTATATTATCAATTTTAAGTGTTGTTATGGGAATTGTAAGTTTAATTTCAATACTTGCTATAAGCGGTGGAGTAAGGAGAAATATTGAAAAGCAAATTGCAAGTTTGGGATCAAATGTTTTAGTGATATCTCCCGGGGTAACGAAAAGCGGCGGTGTTTATTACAAGAAAAAAATGGGTATAGGACTAGAAAGCAAAGACGTTGACGATCTTAAAAAAAATGTTTCAGAAATAAAGAGTATTACAGGGTACGTATTTGAGGGTTTTCACCAAGTTAGTGCCGGAGGCAAAAATTATAATACAACGGTTGAAGGTGTTTCAACAGGTTATCAAGACATAGAGAACTCTTACCCTTCTATCGGAAGATTTTTTACAGATATTGAAGATAAAGAAAATAAAAAAGTGGTTTTGTTGGGAAAAACTGTATTAAAAAAAATTTATGGTAGTGAAAATTTTAACCCTGTAGGCAATTATTTGAAAATAGATGATGTAGATTTTCAAGTTATAGGCGTTTTACCTACTAAAGGGGTAGAAGGTTGGAGAGACGGAGACAATAGAGTTGTAATTCCTTTAAACACAGCTATGCGCAGGATATTTGGGATTAGGAATTTGTTTTTTATTGCTGCGCAAATAAAAGACGGCGTAAACATAGACAGAATTTCTGAGATTATAACTAGAAGAATCTTGTTTACACATAGAATTCCGTTTTATCGAAAAAAAGATGCTGTAGAAATAAAAAGTGCGGTAAAATTTCAAGAAATGGCGCGTTCAACGAACCGCACGTTTTCATTTCTTATAGTGTCTATTGCTTTTATAAGCTTGCTTGTGGGCGGTATAGGCATAATGAATGTTATGTTTGCTTCAGTTTCAGAAAGAACAAAAGAAATAGGTTTAAGAAAAGCTTTAGGAGCGAATAAAACCGATATTTTATTACAATTTATCATAGAATCTATCTTTATATGTTGCATAGGTGGGGTGATAGGTATAGTTCTTGGTTGGGGAGGAACAGTAATTATTATAAATAAACTTTGCAATCAACTTTTTAGGATTGAAGCTTATGTAACGTATTTCTCAGTAATATTTGCTTTCTGCTTCTCTGTGCTTACTGGATTGATTTTTGCTATTTGGCCCGCTAGAAAAGCTTCTCTTTTAAATCCTATAGACGCCTTAAGACACGATTAGAAAATATAAAGCGCGCATAAAAATTCTAGAGGAAAAACTGTTATGTGAATAGTTTTAACAGATAGCGGATGTGAAAATATAATTAGACATCGTACTTATGAATTTAATTGATTAACTAAAAAAATTTTAATGGTAATGAGCAACGGTGTTTGTAATAAAGATTATAATGAATAATTGAAAGTTTTTGCGGAACTTTTTGTGAAACAACTTGTAAAAAATAATTGTTATTTAGACGGTATAAGTAAAACAATTTCACGTAAAGTTATATTTCAACACTTGTTGGAAATGCATTAAAAATTTATTTGTAAATAAAAACGGAAGAAGTTCTCTTAACAGATATTTGAAAAAAGTGTCATCCACTCTATAGAAACTTATAATCAAATTTAAAGGATAATATATTTTGTTTAAAATATGTATGTAGTTGAATTATAGTATAGGGAGAGAACTAGATATGGGTAAAGAATTTTATGCGCGTGTTTCAAAAACTGGAGAGAAGCAACTTTTAAAAGATCATCTGGAAGCTGTTGCAGAAATGGCGTCTAAAAATGCAGATAAGATAGGACTTAAAATTACAGGCGAATATATAGGATTAAGGCATGATAACGGGAAATATCAGAAGGATTTCCAAGAATATGTTCTAGATAAAAATAAAAAATCAAAGAGAGGAGATATAGATCATTCAACAGCAGGTGCTCAAATTTCTAGAGATTTTTTTATAGAAAGTGCGGGTGAATGTGACAAAATAAAAAAATTTATAGCAGAGATAGTACCGCTTTGTATAGCCTCTCATCACAGCGGTCTTATTGATATGCTAGACATTGAAGGGGAAAACAAATTTTGCAAAAGAATGACAAAGGAAGAGGGTGTATTTAAAAGAGAAGTATTGGAAAATATGGATCCTGAAATAAGGGACAAGATAAAAAAAACAGATATTGAAAAATTAACATCTGAAGTTAAAAGTACTATTGAAAGAATAAGGGAACTAGAGAGCAGTAAACTTATTAAGCAATTTTATTTAGGAATGATTGCAAAATTTTTGTTGAGTTGCCTTATAGATGCGGATCATACAAACAGTGCAGATTTTGAACTTGGCGCTAAAGCGCATTTAAGACAAAATAATGAATATGTTTGCTGGAATGTTATTTCAGAGAGATTAGAGAAGCACGTAAAAGAATTGAATATAAGAAATGAGTCTGCCGTAGAAGTTAAACAAATGAGGAAGAAAATATCAGACGATTGCTTTAACGCCGGCAAAACTTTTGCCAAAGGTTGTTACAAACTTGAAGTTCCGACAGGTGGGGGCAAGACGCTTGCAAGTTTTCGTTTTGCAGTAGAAATGGCAAAACGGCATTCCTTTGACAGAATAATATATTGTATTCCTTATACCACTATTATTGAACAAAACGCTGATACTGTAAGAAAAATAGTAGAAAAGTGCGAGAAAGGTCGGATTGTTATTGAACATCACTCAAATTTGATACACAAAAATAAAACAGAAGAAGAGATTGATCAAAATGATATTCTGACTGAAAATTGGGATGCTCGTATAATTTTTACTACAAATGTCCAATTTTTAGAAACTCTATTCGGAGGGAAAACAAGCAATACTAGACGTTTACACCAGTTAGCTAATTCGGTAATAATTTTTGACGAAATACAGACTTTGCCGATTAAGTGCGTTCATATGTTCAATAATGCTGTAAATTTCTTAGTTGACTTTTGTGGTTCTAGTGTCGTTCTATGTACTGCTACACAGCCTTTGTTGGACGGTGTTTGTGAAGATAAAGGAAAATTAAAAATAGGCGCTGATATAGTTAAAAATAAAAGTTTAATATTTGACAGATTAGAACGGGTTGAAATTATAAATAAATATAAGAATTCCTGTACAAACAACGAAATTGCAGAAAAGGCTGTAACCCTTGCAAATGAAAATGATAATTGTTTGGTTGTATGCAATACTACAAAATCAGCAAAAGAAGTTTTTGAGAAAATCCAGAATAATCAAGTTCAGAAGACATACTACCTTAGTGCGCGGATGATTCCTATTCATAGAAAATGGATTTTAAGGCAGATAAAAAGAGATTTAAATAACAAGAAGAAAATAATAGTTGTTTCCACCCAAGTTATAGAAGCAGGTATTGATATTGATTTTAATTGTGGTATTCGTGCATTAGCAGGTTTGGACTCAATTTTTCAGGCGGCAGGAAGGATAAATAGAAATGGTAACCTCTCTGATAAAGGAAAACTTTATGTTTATAACTTTGAGGAAGAAAACATACAATGGTTAAAGGATATATATGAAGGTAAAAAAAGCAGTGAAATCGTCTTGTCAAAAAGTTCAGACACTGTTATATCTACTAAAATCATGGATGAGTATTATGAGGATTATTTTTATCAGAGAAAAAAGGAGATGCAATATTTATGTGAGCACGAAAATAGTCTACTTGACCTATTGTCTGAGAATTCTAAATACAAAAAACAGGATCTGTATTTAAAGCAGTCATTTAAAAAAGCGGCAGAGATTTTTAAACCTATAGATAATCTTACAAAAGCGGTTTGTTTATGTAAGGGTAAAGCAAGGAGAATTATAAGTAAACTAGATAAATCTAATGAAACGTTAGGTTTCTCAGAAAAACATAAGCTTATAAAAGAGTTACAAAAGTATAGTTTAAATATATATTGTGAGCAATTTGAGCGATTTAAGAATATTAAAGCAATTGATAAAGTTTCAAATAGTTTAGAAATTTTTTATTTAGACAAATATTATTATGATAATAATTTTGGCATTACTGAAGAGGCTACACTGGATAAAGGAGGTACAAATGTCTGATACGCCAAAAAACACAATAGAATTTAAGGTGTGTGGTAAGTATGCGCTATTTACAGATCCTATCACAAAATTAGGAGGAGAAAAATGCTCATATCAGATTCCTACTTATGAGGCTATCAAGGGGATTATAAAGTCTATTTATTGGAAGCCGACTTTCATTTGGATTGTGGATGAAGTGCGTGTTATGAAAAGTATTGAAATGGAATCAAAAGGAATTCGGACAATAAAATATTATGACGGAAAAGCAGGGTTATATTTTTACACATATTTAAAAAATGTTGAGTACCAAGTAAGGGCTCACTTTGAATGGAACTGTTTTAAAAATGAACTTAAAGAGGATAGAAATGACGGGAAACATTTTGCTATTGCGAATCGTTCTATTGAAAGAGGAGGAAGACAAGATATTTTCTTAGGAACAAGAGAATGTCAGGGCTATGTAGAACGTTGTGAATTTAATACCGGGCAAGGGTTTTATGACCGCCACCGTGTATCTGAATTGTCATTTGGAATGATGTTTCACAGTTTTGGGTATCCAAATGAAATAGGTGAAGATAAATTAGAAGCTAGATTGTGGAACGCGAAAATGAATAAAGGAATTATTAATTTTAAAGAGAT
The DNA here is from genome assembly GCA_031272265.1 of Endomicrobium sp. Taxonomy (GTDB): domain Bacteria; phylum Elusimicrobiota; class Endomicrobiia; order Endomicrobiales; family Endomicrobiaceae; genus Endomicrobiellum. The sequence continues at coordinate 31,452 of JAISUD010000024.1, forward strand.
TAAAGAGAAAGATATAAAAAGATATGTTAAATCTATGAAGCGGACTGATTATGTAATAGATAAGGACATTTTAAGTGTTGATAAAGAGTATAAAAACATGTTTATAAATGAGAGAGGGACTTTATGAGTTGGTTTCAGAGGTTGTATGAAACTTATGAGAATTGTAGAGAGGCTTCAAAAACGGCTGGATATGAATTTGCTCCGGTTGCTCACACTCATAAAAATATTAATATTGAGATACAATTGGATGAAAACTCTGAAATGATTAAGGCTGAAGTTATTACTAACGAGAAAGAGAAATATACAGTAATACCTACGATAGACGATAACGATTGTAGGTGGGCGCTTGCCGTTAATATAAAGACTTATTTAAAAGAAAAAAAACCTTATCAGAAGCAGTTACAGAAGTGGGCTGATTTTGATAAAAATAATAAAAATAATATAAAAATAGCAATAGTGAATAAATATATACAAAGTGATAAGCTTATAGAAGATTTAATTCAAAAAAAAATATTGAAAGGTGAAGGAAAGACATTAATAGAACCTAAAGATAAAAAAGAAAAAGATGAATGTCCAATTTTTAAATCTATAAATAGTCAACAAGGTCAAAAAGATGCTTTCATTAGATGGGTAGTGGTAGTTGGTAAGGACAAAAATGGAAAAGCATGGAAAACATGGGAAGATGATGAAATTATAAAATCATGGCAAAATTTTAGATATAAAGTAGAGAAAGAAAAAAATGGTAGTTCGGGATTATGTTATGTTTTGGGTAAAAGTGATACATTTCTAACAACAAAACATCCTTTTGCTGATGCTACAGCAAAACTTATTTCGTCGGAGGACAAAAAGAATTTTGTATTTAATGGGAGGTTTTCAACTAAGGAGGAAGTAGTTGGCATTAGTTATGAAGTTACTCAGAAAGCTCATAATACGCTTAGATGGCTTATGTTAAAAGAAAGAAATCAAGCATATTATAATAAGGAACAGAAATTTGTTGCGTGGAATATTAGTGCAACGGATTTACCTAAAATAGGTATCAGTTCGGACGAACTTATAGGGAATAATGAGATTTCGAGCGATGTAGGTCAAATAGGGGATAATGAGATTTCGAGCGATGTAGGTCAAATTTTTGGTGCTAAGTTAGCAAATAAGATAAGAGGTTACAAGGAAAAGCTTAAACCTGACGATAGGTCTGTAATTATAGGAATAGACGGAGCAAGTCCTGGTAGAAAAGCTGTAATATATTATAGAGAGATCATAGGCTCTGAATTTTTGGATAATATTGAAAATTGGCATAAAAAATACGCTTGGAAGCAGTATATATTAGGTGAAAATAAAAACCAAAAATATAGGTGTTTTTTCGGTGCACCGTCAATAGATACAATAGCTAAAATGTATTTTTATAGGAAGGACACATATAGTATTGGAAAAAATGAGGATAGAATAAAAAAAAGAATAATAAAAGAATTAGTTCAAAGTATTGTAGAAAAAAAGAATATTCCCAAGTATATAGAGGAAAAATTTATTAGAAAAGCTTCTAATCCTGTTGCTTTAAACTATGAACAACGGAAAACAGTGTTAAGTATAGCCTGCTCTATATACAAAGGAAATAATAAGTATAAGGAGGAGGATTATAAAATGTGTCTTGATTATGAAAATAAGGACAGGAATTATCTTTACGGTAGATTATTAGCTGTAATTCATAAGGGAGAGTATAGTGTATTAAGAAAAAGAGTAGGTGAATCACAGACAAAGACACAAGATGAAGAAGAATCAAAATCTATTCGTCAAACTAAAGCACAAAGGCTAATGAAACGTTTTTCAAGCAAGCCTTTTGATACTTGGAGATATTTATATGAAAGCTTTAATAGTGCTTACAGCAGTAGAATAAAAGGGAATTGGGTTGAAAATAAGATTAAAAGTATAGTTGCTTTAAATCCAGAGGGATTAAAGGGTAACTCTAAGTTAACAGGAGAATATTTGCTTGGATACTTTTGTCAATTAAGGGAACTTGATTACAATCCTGAAAAAAATTTAAAGGAGATAAAAAATGGATGTATTAAGCAAAAAGATTGATTTTGCCGTAATATTTAAAGTCAAAAACGCAAACCCTAATGGAGATCCTTTAGGTGAAAATATGCCAAGGACCGATAATGACGATTTAGGAGAAGTTACAGACGTTTGCATTAAAAGGAAGATAAGAAATAGGCTCTTAGACTTGGGAGAAGAGATTCTTGTTCAATCAAATGATTATAAAAAAGACGGTTATTCTTCTATAAAGGAAAGGCTTGAAAATATTAATGATCTAAAAAAAAAGGGCAAAGAAAAGTGTGAATATGATGTAGAAAAGGTATGTGAGAAATTTTTTGATGTTCGTGCCTTTGGACAAGTAATTGCATGGGATAATTGTTCAATAGGTATTAGGGGACCTGTTACAATTCAATCGGCTTTTAGCGCGGAGCAGGTAGAAATTGTTGGTAAACAAATCACAAAAAGCGTTAATAATGAAGATGGAAATAAGAAAGGTTCTGATACTATGGGAATGAAGTATTGTGTAAAGTATGGAGTGTATGTTTTTAAAGGAGCAATGAATCCTCAATTAGCTGAAAAAACAAAGTTTAGTGATGAAGATGCGGAAAAGATAAAATCTGTTTTACCAAAATTGTTTGATAATGACGCTTCTTCTGCAAGACCGGAAGGCAGTATGGAAGTATTGGAAGTTGTTTGGTGGGAACATAGTTCAAAATCAGGACAATATTCGTCAGCAGAAGTTCACCGTTCGTTAGAGGTTGTCAATAATGAAAAAATAATTTTAAAAAAACTGGAAGGTTTACATACTGAGAGATGGAATTTAGAAAATAAGGAATATAAGGAATATGTAGTGACAAAAGAGAAAGAAGAGATAGATATATCTAAGTATAAAAGAGGATAAAAATTAAATGTATTCTGAGGATGATTTACTTCCGTTAACAGGTTTGCAAAATATGCTTTATTGTAAAAGAAGGTGTGCTTTGAAACATATTGAACAAGCGTGGGCTGATAATTTTTTTACAGCTAAAGGAAGTGTCATGCACGATAAAGTTCATAAAGAAAAAAGCGAATATAGAAAAGGTGTAATTATAGAGCGCAGTGTTTTTATTAGATCTTATAAACTGGGATTGAAAGGCAAAAGCGATGTTGTAGAATTTCATAAATCAGGAGATAAATTTATTCCATTTCCTGTTGAATATAAAAGCGGTAGAGCAAAAGCTGATAATACGGATAAAGTTCAGCTTTGCGCACAGGCTATGTGTTTTGAAGAAATGATGAATGTTAAAATAGAAGATGGCGCAATATTTTATGGAAAGACCAGGAACCGTTTAAATGTTAAACTTGACGAATCTTTAAGGGAAGAAACTTCTTATCTTGCACAGGAGTTTCATAGTTTAGTTGATATTGGGAAAACTCCAAAAGAAGAATATTCTAAAAAGTGCGATAATTGTTCTTTAAAGGAGTTGTGTTTGCCTGAAATATTTACGAAAAAATCTGTAAAAAAATACTTAGCAGAAATTATAAACGATGAAAAAGCTATTTAATACGCTTTACATATCTACACAGGGAACCTATGTATCAAAAGAGCGTGAAAATATCGTTGTCAGTGTGCAGGGTAAAGAGTTATTTAGAGCGCCGATTCATTTGATTAGTTCAATAATTTGTTTTGGAAATGTTATGTGTTCGCCGTTTCTTTTGGGATTGTGTGCTGAAAATAATGTTTTTGTAAGTTACTTAACTGAATACGGTAAATTTATTGCAAGAGTCCAATCTCCCATTTCAGGTAATGTTCTTCTAAGGAGACGACAATATAAATGTGCGGATGACGAGAGTTTTTGTTTAGAAACATCTAAATCATTTTTGCTTGGGAAATTGAATAATTCAAGGACTGTAATTAATAGGGGATTGAGAGATCATGGCGATAAAATATCTAGTTCCGATAGGTTAATTCAAGTTTCTGTTAGCTTGCGTAAATCAATGGATAGCATTATAAAGGCAGGCGATGTAGATGTGCTGCGTGGGGTGGAGGGAGACGCCGCGAGTTCTTATTTTAATGTGCTTGATGATCTTATATTAAAACAAAAAGAAAAGTTTTTTATGAGAGAAAGAAATAGACGTCCTCCAAAAGATAGAGTAAATTGCCTTCTTTCCTTTGTGTATACTTTGTTGGTGCACGATATTACTTCAGCATTAGAAGGAGTTGGTTTAGATCCGCAAGTTGGATTTTTGCATAAAGATAGACCGGGCAGACCAAGTTTAACTTTAGATATAATGGAAGAATTTAGGCCTTTTATAGCTGAAAGATTAGTTCTTACTTTGATAAATTTATCCCAAATTGACGCTGACGGCTTTTCAGAATCTCCAAGTGGCGGAATTTTAATGAGAGACGAAAGTAGAAAAATTGTTATAGACGCGTATAGAAAGAGAAAGGAAGAAGAAATATTTCACCCTTTTTTAAAAGAGTCTATGCGTGTTGGTCTTTTGTATCATGCGCAGGCGTTGATTTTTGCTAGATTTTTAAGGGGAGATATTGACGCATATCCGCCTTTTATTTGGAAATAGGATAAAAAAACATTATGCTGGTTTAGTAAGTTATGACATAAACACTGTTAACAGTGAGGGAGCGAGATGTTTAAGGAATGTTTCTAAAATATGTTTAGATTATGGACAAAGAGTTCAGTTTTCAGTATTTGAATGTGAAGTTGATCCTACTCAATGGGTTTTTTTGAAAGATAAACTGTTAAGTAATATAGATTTTAAAGAGGATAAAACAACACTATGCTGGTTTTAGTAAGTTATGACATAAATACTGTTGACAGTGAGGGAACAAGACGCTTAAGGAATGTTTCTAAAATATGTTTAGATTATGGACAAAGAGTTCAGTTTTCAGTATTTGTCTGTGAAGTTGATCCTACTCAATGGGTTTTTTTGAAAGATAAACTGTTAAGTAATATAGATTTTAAAAGGGATAGTATTAGGTTTTATATGCTTGGCTCAAATTGGAAAGGGAAAATAGAGCATTATGGTTGCAAAGAACCACTAGATTTACACAGCACATTAATAGTGTAGAAAAGACATATATTTTTTTATAAAATTTATTTAATGCGAATGTTATGTGATTTATAAGTATTAAGATATTTCGCATATTGAAAAATGAATGAAAAAGTTAAAAAGTGTGTAATTTTATTTAAAAAAATATGAAGAATCGCAAAAGTTGTGTAAAATGTGTTGAATTTATAAGTAGTTTTTGTTGTTCTGTCGCGCCCC
>JAISUD010000025.1 GCA_031272265.1 Endomicrobium sp.
AGCTATTGGCGCAAAATATTATATATTAACAAATTAACAAAATCAAAGAGACTGTAGTAAATGCAGCAAATGATTATATGACTACAAAATGTAAATGGATAAAGTACTCAAAGACTTAAGCAGATAATAAAAAAAGTTGTATAATATTAGCGTGAGAACCGTCAGAATGCAGAACAAAGAAAGTCCTCAATTCCCGCATAACACAAATGCCAGAAAGCCCCTTATTTTGGGATTTTAGTCGTTGTTGGAGTTGTAATTGGGTTAGCAATTTTTTTAGAGACAAATTTTGGACGCGTAAACAAGCTGAGAACTCAACGGCGTTATAGATCTAGAGTTGAAGAAGTTGAAAAGTTAGAAGCCGAAAAGGAGATATTAGAAACTAGATTGACTAGACTGGAAAAATTCTTAGATGAAGAGGAACGAGCATCATCTGTAAATGAAAAGAATCCGGCACTACCTCTGGTTAAGGAACCAGCATTACCTATAAATAGAGGGAATACAATACCGCCTCAACCATACACAAATGAATATTTGTAGAATTTAGTCCCTGAATCTGAGATAGAATCATTATGAGAGAGGATACAGTTCTCTTTGCAGTGTATTAAAGAGTTATCTCTGTATCATGTGTATAACAAAGTTGACCTGACAAAATACTAAGACATTTAAAACAAACACTAGATCATTATAAAGAAGAAGAAAGCAACATCCAAGATGAATTACAGGGGCACGGTCCGAGTAACAAGCCAAATATTAGAATTGCGGGCTGAGAAAAGAAGAATTGTATAAAAGATCACCTCAATTTTTCCCTCTCAATTTTTACTGGAACGAGTTCAAATCAGCAGTTGTAGAAAGAATCCAGTTTAATCCATAAGATGGTATCGGAACTCGGAACAATGATAGAAGCACGGCAAGTGACGAAATATATAAGGTTGTACACTTGTAGGTATTGGGTTAAGTTCAAAAGAGTAGCGAACAAGTCATTTCTGAAACCAGAATCCGCCCAATAACTATACTGGAACAAGCGTATAATGGGAAAACATAGTACTGAAAGAAAGAATCAATTACACAGGTTTATTAAGACCATACTCCCGCTGCGCGGGAATGTTTGATTTGGAAGAAAAGAACATGCAATTAAATGCACAAAAAAAGCTAAAATAAGAAACTGTACAATTGCGATAAAACGGCTTTTCCAATCTGTATTTTTTGAATTTATTTTACTGCGTGCGATAAAGAAGTTCATTATTATATCTCGGTTAAAATTGACGTTGACATTTTTTTGTTTTATAAATACTGATTTTATTAAAAAGAAGAGATTGCGGTATTTTGCGCATTCTACTTTCCTCGTTAATCTTGCTTTTCTGCCGCTTTCATTTCTATTGTTTGTATTGCTAGACTGGAAGTTGATTTGCAAAAAGAGTTATAATCTTAATTGTAAAAGAGTTTATAAGTGAGCAATAAGGGAGGATTTATATGGAGAAGTGGAAATGTCCTGCGTGCGGTTATATTTATGACGTGGCTTTAGGTATTCCTGAAAAAGGGATTGCCCCTGGAACTCCTTTTGAACAGCTTCCTGAGGATTGGGTGTGTCCGTTATGCGGCGTTTCTAAGGAGGATTTTAAAAGAGAGTAGGAGAGAGTCTATGAAACGGGTATATTTGGATAACCAGTCAAACACTAAACTTGACGAGAGAGTGTTTAACAACATGAAACCGTTTTTTACCGAGTATTATGGAAATCCTCAAAGCATCTATTCTCTTGGAACTGTTTCCAAAGATGCGCTTGAAACAGCAAGGGCAAAAGTTGCAAATTTAATTAACGCGACTGCTAAGGAGATTGTTTTTACTTCCTGTGGTACGGAATCAAATAACCTAGCGGTAAAAGGCATTGCAGGTGCTTTAAAAGCGGGCGGCAGACATATTATTGTCTCTTCAATTGAGCATTTTTCAATTTTAAACTCTGTAAAGAGGCTCGAGAAAGAAGGTTTTGAAATAAGCTTCGTTCCAGTTGATGGTAAAGGCAATGTAGACGACTCAGCGTTGAAGAAGTGCTTGCGGAAGGATACTATTTTAGTATCCGTGCAGTACGCTAATCCCGAGATAGGCACTATACAAGATGTGAAAAAGTTAGTATCTGTGGTTAAACAAAGTTGCAACGCCGGCAAGTTTATAGCTTTTCATACCGACGCGGTTGCCGCCTGCGGAGTAGTTCCCGTAGATGTTAAAGATTTGGGAGTTGACGCTTTAACTTTTTCAGCTTCGGTGATGCACGGTCCTAAAGGCGCGGCAGCTTTGTATATTAAAGAAGGTTTGAAGATTAATCCGCAGATAGAAGGCGGAGTTCAGGAAAATTCTAGACGTTCAGGAACTGAAAATCTACCGGCTATTGTGGGTTTTGGAAAAGCTTGTGAGATAGCTAAAGAGGAACTTGCGGATAACAATAAATTTATCCGCAGACTGCGAGATAAATTGACTAACGGACTTCTCAATAAAATTGAGCATATTTATTTAAACGGCGATATGGAGAACCGTTTATCGGGAAATGTAAATTTTTCAATAGAATTTGTTGAAGGAGAAGCGTTGTTTTTACTTTTAGATGCTAAGGGTATTATGGCGGCCAGTGGTTCTTCCTGTGCTAGTAAAGATCTTAAACTTTCGCATGTTTTAAGAGCTATAAATGTTGACTCTGCCGTCGGACAGGGTTCTATTTTGTTTACTTTGTCAAAATTTAATACGGAAGAAGAAATAGATTATGTTTTAGAAGAATTCCCGGATATTGTTAAACGTTTAAGAGATATGTCACCGCTGTATTCTCATTTTATACGCACCGGCGAAAGAAAATCAGCGGGTCCCGGAGCGGATTTTGACGGCCATAGTCATTAAAACTCCTGAGGAGAATTTTTGCGACGCGCTGTTTTTCAGCGCGTTTTAAGGTGTTGAGAAGATAGAGTTTGTTGTTAAATTTAGAAATAGTGAGGGATTGTTGATGGCGTTTTATTCGGAAAAAGTTATGGAACATTTCGCAAATCCGCGTAATGTCGGGGAAATAAAAGACGCTGACGGTGTTGGAGAAGTAGGAAATCCCGTATGTGGCGATATGATGACTTTTTATATAAAAGTTGATAATAATAGAATTAAAAACGTAAGGTTTAAAACTTTCGGCTGCGGTGCAGCGATAGCCGTTTCTTCTATCGTTTCGGAAATGGCTCTCGGAAAAACGCTTGAAGAGGTGATGAATCTTACAAACGCGGACGTCGCAAAGGCTTTAGGCGGACTTCCTCCTAATAAAATGCATTGTTCTAATTTAGGAGCGGACGCGCTACATAAAGCTATTGAAAACTATAAAAGCAAGAAATGATATAAAAACGACAGCGTTGTTTTTAATTTACGCTTAATTATTTATTGAAATGTAGAAATATGTTGTTTAAACTAAATGTAAATTGGGTAGAAAGCATGAAAAATGGTAATGCGTCTAAACGTCAAAATTGTTGTTGTCCGCATTGTGAAACTGAATTAAAGAATAGATGTTTGAGTCCTGAGTTCTGCGAGCCTTGTTATATCAGCAGTAAGAACAGCAGCGTTAAAATATGCCCTGTTTGCAAGTCTGAATACGCGAATGAATACGAGAAATGTCCCGCCTGCGCGGCGTCTAAAAAATAACGGCTTATTTTTTAGAGTGATTTAAGGGACAGAGGAGAGCTTTTTATTTTGAGTTTTACGGAAATAATTTTTTAATCGGACTTTTATTTTTGATTAAAAAAGAGGAGTTTTATGCCGGCAAGATTATTAAAAGACGGAGTTTACGCGGTAGGAGCGGTGGATTGGAACGAGAGAAATTTTCACGGGCACACTTATGTAACAAGAAGAGGCGTTACTTATAATTCTTATTTGATTGTGGACGATAAAATTACCTTGATTGATACGGTGCGCAAGGGTTTTGAAAAAACTCTGATAGAAAATATAAACAGCATTGTGAGGGTTTCAAAAATAGACGTAATAATAATCAATCATATTGAGCCGGATCATTCTGGCGCGTTTCCTGAAGTATTGAAATTATGTCCCGGCGCAAAAATTTACGGAACGGAAAGAGCTAAACAAGGACTTTTAAAATATTACGGATTAAGCGGTGATTGGACTTCTGTAAGTTCTGGACAAAGTTTAAATATCGGTAAAAGAACTTTGAATTTTATAGATACACCTATGGTGCATTGGCCTGATAATATGTTTACGTATTCTCCTTACGACAAAATCTTGTTTTCAAACGACGCTTTTGGCCAGCATTATGCAACGGATAAAATTTTTGACGACGAAGTTGACTTTGCTTCTTTAATGGACGAAGCGCAAAAGTATTACGCGAATATACTCTGGCCTTTTAATGCAATTATCTCTGGCAAACTTTCTGCCATAAGTAAACTAAATCTTAGTATTGATTTTATATCTCCCAGCCACGGGCTTGTATGGCGCAAGTATGTTTCTGAAATTATGCGGAAATATTTTTATTGGTCGTCTCATTCTTGCAAAAGTAGAATTGCTGTCGTGTATGAAACGATGTGGAATTCTACTGCAAAAATGGCGGAGAAAATTGTTGAAGGTATGATTTCAGAAGACGTTGAAGTTGCTTTATTTGACGTAACAAAAAACGACAGAACTGATATCGCAGCCTATATGCTTGACGCTGAGGGCTGGGTTTTTGGTTCGTCCACGCACGACGGTGAAATGCTTCCTGTTATAGCGGGTTTTTTACATTTTATTAAGGGTTCAAAAGCTAAAAAGCGAATGTCATTTGTGTTCGGGTCCTACGGTTGGAGTGGGGAAGCGGTTAAATGTATAGAAAATATAGTTTCAAGCGTCAGCGCTTTGTCGCCGTCTTTAAAAGTCGTTTTTAATCCGACAAGCGTGGAGCTTGATAAATGTTTTGAAATGGGTAGAGCTTTTGCCGTGAAAATAAAAAATGAAAATACAACGTGAAATTTGAAAGGGATATTTATTAGAGTTGAATTTCCTGCAACGGAAAGTAGCGGAAGTCTGGATTTTATTTTTAAAAAGGAGCATAATATGAAAGGGTTAGTATGTAAAATGTGCGGTTATGTCTCTTTAAGCGGAGACGAGAAACAATGCCCTATTTGTCAGATGAAGAATGTTTTTGAATTGAAAGAGGAGGCTTATAAAACGCCGGACTTTAAGGCAGTTTCAGGTGAGACTGAGAAAAAGCATATACCTGCGTTTACGGTAGTTGAGGAATGCGGTTTACTTCCGGAGGCAGGCTGTTTAGATGTTCACGTGAAAATCGGAGAGATTCTCCATCCTATGCTTTCCCAGCATTATATAACTGAAATAACTTTTTATATTAATAATAAATTCATAGGGAACGTTATGTTTACACCTGAGGTTAATCCTGCCGCCGTTGTGCATTTAAAAGGCGGTGCAAAAGGCAAAGTTCAAGTTGTAGAAAATTGTAGTTTACACGGCAGATGGTTTAACGAAGTGGATATAAAATAAGGGAACGGGCGCGTAGGCAACATGATCATGAGTTCCAGTACCGTGCGGACGTAATAGATAAAGATAACGATATAGACAAACTTAAATTTAGAGATTAAAAACTTAAGACTTCAACGAAACAACAAACGTTCTTATGGATGAACTCTCTCAGAAAATCTAGAGTTAGAGAGTATATAAACATATAAACATGAGAAAAACTTTAGGTAGTTTTATTTGTATATACCTGTTGGCGCGATGCACACCTACACAATCACAACTAGAAATAAAGAAAAGCAAGTACGACGAAGACATTCAAGGGGTTAAAGTCCATGAGAGAATTATTCGGGTCGAGGGATAACGGTGGCAGGATCACTTATGCTCTGATGTTCCTCCCCATATTTTTAGTAATTGCTGGTGCCTGTATTTGTTGGGGGTGAAAAGTTTGATATAAAGTTAAGGAGATAGAAACTAATAATCTTAGCATGTATAAGTACTCTATGCGACAATCCTAGCTCTTGCCTTTGCGACGGACGCATACTAAGAGAAAAATTGCAAAAATAAACGATAATGAGTTGTACCAAAAAATGCCTCCTTAGAGTAACGGAAAATCTTTCACGATTGTTTAACTTATAATTGTTTTTTTAATAGTTTTTCAGATTGAAATGCGCTAAATTGCTGGAATTTAATTAAAGTTTGTATGTGTTGTAAAAATATGCGAGTGCGCTGAATTAGATTAGCGATAGAGCCGTATAATCAAGCATGTTTCTCCTTTGATTTGTGTTTTTGCCCAGCGTACTTGCCCTGAGTGGGACATATTCTATCGGCAGGACTTATAAAAATAGCAAGCAAAGTTATAAATCAGTGTAAGCAGTAAAAATTGAAAACAAAGGAGAGTGAGGGATTTGAACTAAACAATTTTGTTATTTTTATAGTTTAATTATCGGAAGGAGGTGTTAAATTATGGCGAAATCGGTTAAGGGAACAAATACGGAGAAAAATTTGCTAAAGTCGTTCGCAGGCGAATCTCAGGCGAGAATGAGGTATACTTATTTTGCCTCAAAAGCGAAAAAAGAGGGTTTTGAACAAATTTGCGCAATTTTCAAGGATACCGCTGACAATGAGAAAGAACACGCTGAAAGGTTTTTTGGATTTCTGGAAGGAGGTTCTCTTGAAATTTCCGCGGTTTTCCCCGCTGGGAGCGTAAAAAGTACGATTGAAAATTTAAGATTTGCAACCGCGGGTGAGAATGAAGAACATTCAAAGGTGTATCCTGAAGCGGCGAAGACTGCCGAGGAAGAAGGTTTCCCTGAAATAGCGGAATGTTTCAGAAAAATCGCCATTGCCGAGAAATACCACGAAACGAGATATTTAAAAATTCTAGATAATCTTGAAAACGACAGAGTTTTCAAAAAAGGTGCTTTTGTAAGATGGAGATGCCGCAACTGCGGTTATGTGTATGAAAGTAAAGAGGCTTTGGATAAATGCCCAGCATGTTTGCACGTTAAAGCTTATATGGAGAAGCTGGTTGATGATTTTTAAAATAGTTTTTAGTAGATTGTCTCCTTTTTGTGTATTTTTTGATACGGAAAATGTGTATACGTTGGCAGTCCAGTGTGTTAAGGAGGCGGTTCTTTTCAGTATGTCGCTGTTTTTTATGCGTTTGACTTGTTTAATGCGCCGGAATAAAATTTCGTGGAAAGTAGGGTAAATTGAAAAAAGCGACTATAGAAGAAATAAGAAAACGATTTGATAATAACGTTGAGGAATTTTCAAATCTTACTGAGGGACAGACTTCTGTGGTTGACGCGGAAGTTTCTTTAGATATTGCCGCGGAAACTGTGAAAAGGATCACGCCTGGCGCCTTAGATTTATTGGACGTCGGCTGTGGAGCGGGCAATTATACTTTGGCTGTGCTTTCAAAAATGCCAGATTTAAATTGCACACTGCTGGATTTGAGTGAACGGATGCTGAACAGAGCGTTTGAAAGAGTTTCAAAAAAAACAAAAGGCGTAGTTAAGAGAGTGCAAAGCGACGTTAGAACTACTGAGTTGAAAGAGAATCATTTTGATATTATTTTGTCCGGCGCGGTTTTGCACCACCTGAGGGACGATAAAGACTGGGAGGGAGTGTTTAGTAAATTATATAAACTTCTTAAAGCCAGCAGTTGTTTAATAATTTCGGATTTTGTAGCTCAGGATAATGATTTACTGACTGAATACATGAGGGAAAAATATATGAGTTATTTAAAAGAAACTGCCGGCGAGAAATACAGTCGCGAAATATTTAATTGTATTGCAAAAAACGATACGCCTAGATCAATGACCTATCAGTTGGAGCTTATGAAAAAAGTTGGATTTAGAAGCTTTGAGATTCTACATAAAAATATGTGTTTTGGAACTTTCTGTGCGGTGAAATAAAATAAGAATATTTATAGAAGTTTGTTTAGAGCTTTTTTGATATTTCGTACATAATAACAGAAGCTGCAACAGCGGCATTTAAAGATCTGGTTTTGCCGAGCGTGCGTACTTTAACAAGTATGGCTGCTGAGTTTTCTGTTTCGCTTTTAATGCCGTGTCCTTCGTTGCCTATTATAAAAGCGCTTTTATCTGCAAATTTAATATCGTTTAAATATTTTTCTCCTTTTAACGAAGCGGCAAATACAAAAATCTTTTCTTCATTCATTAAGTTTAATATATTTTCAATTGTGATATCGTCTATTACCGGCAAACGGAATATTGATCCCGCGGCTGCTCTGAGCGTTTTGTCGGAGTATATGTCGGCGCTTCCCTTTGAAACAAATACGGCTTTTAAACCGAACGCGTCTGCGGAACGTATAATTGTTCCTAAGTTGCCTGGGTCCTGGATATTTTCTAAAATCACAAAGGGCCCGGTGTTTTTTGTAATCTCTTTTACGTTGTGGAATTTTTTCTCAACGGCCGCTATTATTCCCTGAGGGGATTTAGTCGCTGATAACTTGCTAAACAAACGTTCTGAAAAAGTAATAATATTTTTGAAATTTTCAACAGTATTTTTGTATCTTTCAGATATAAAAATTTGTTTTATATTCCAATTTTCCGGGATTTCTTCAATTTGCTTTTTCCCTTCAATAAGGAATAATTTGCTTTCGGCGCGGAATTTCTTATCTTGCAGTTTAAGAGCGTATTTAAAAATTTTGTTTTCAGCACTTTTAATTATCATGAGTTTATTTGGAATTTTATCATATTTTTACGATATATGTTAAATTTTGATAATTAAGTGCTGTTTGAGATTTAGATTTTAAAATGTGGAGAATGCCGTTTGGCGGATAAAAACACATTTTTATTTGAGTTTTGGCAAACTGTATCAAAAAAGATATATCTCTGCGACTGTGACGGCGGAAATTACCGGCGATACTCTTTGCAAAATTAGGCATACGAATTCTCTGAGGTATGACTTTCTTTTGTCTTACCCTGTTTCCTGCTCCTGCAAAAATTATCAATTATCCGTCTTTGATTCGTTTAAATCTTGAGTATTTCTTCTGTTTTCATTTGGTAGTCGTATAATTATTTCCTACATTTACGACTCTCTACCCGCCTTTATTTAGTCTATATTCAAGAAGTGTCTTTCCCGTACAATTGACTATTATATTTACAAAAGCGTTTTTTAATGTGCACACAGTGGATCGGACTTGAAATGTATTCTCTTCATTTGTGTCTTTAGAGCATTCTGAGATTAGTTGTAGACCTTTTATGATCTCTGCTTCACATTTTTCAATCTTCATTTCTATCTCATTCGGAGGAGTATTGCTTACTTGTTTTTCTATATCTTTTAGATCATGTTTATGGGATTTAATGCGACTCTTATATTTTCATCACTTATAAGGAAATGCTTGGGTTCTTTTCCAATTTTTAGAGCGCGGTTTCTTTATAATATGTTGTTCAGTATATTTACTTCGTTTTCAATTGTTTTTAGTCTTTTTAATGTGACTTCTAGGAGTTTATTAAAGTTATCTTTTTTTGGATTTGTAGTAGTAGTATATTATTCCTAATATTGCTGCAAGAACATTAATTGACTACTTTGCTTTCTAGTTCTTTGATTTTGGATTCTAATTTATTGGTTCGCTGACGGTCTTTGATTATTGTTTAACTTATTATTCTCCAGTCTGAATCTCTTTTGTTTGTGTCTCTGGTTACTTCGTTACGATTTCTATCTCATTTTGTTGACTTTGACTTCTAGCTCGCCAACTTTTTTGTTATTTCGCTTTATTTTGTCTAATTGTTGAGTATTATTATACCTGATAATTGTGATTCCTAATGACTCCTCTTCCTGCTTGGTCATTGTTAATTGTTTTTCATTGATTCCAACTGGTTCTTTGACGATTCAACTAAAATAAAATCAATGTGATTGTGATTTTTTCATTTTGCTATTCCATTTGTTTTAGTAATTTCTATTTCTGTGTATCCACTTTCAATATTTAAATATATTTAGATAATTTTTGCAAACCGCTTTATTATACTTATAAATTTTGCATTTCATTCTTAATATTTCTAAGTTCCCTCATCAGTGTGTTCAGCAACACAGTCTCTATTGACGCTCTTGTTTTGGCTTTGTTGGCTATTTTTGTATAGTCGTTGGTTCTGATTCCTAAGTGTTGGATTTTATAAATCATAGATTATCCCGTTTCGGTCTCATCAGAGAAAGACATTTTATTGTTTAATCTATCTATGTGTGTGTTTTGTTTTGATTTATCTTTGCTAAATAGCCATTGTTTACAGTTTCTTCTTAGACTATTATTTTCAGTTTGTAGTCTTTCAATAATTCTGTTAACATTTCATTTCTTTTCTCCTAAGTTATATGCAATACGCAGACTTATAGACTTATAATTGATGTTACATAAGTTCCCTGTTTTATGGTCTAAGAGAAAAAATATCAGTTCTAAATTTATGATGTGATTAAATCATTTCACCCCCCATATTAGTTAAAATAATATTTATGATATTATACTGTTATGATTTTTCATTTTACTTTTTAACATTTTTTTATAAAAGTTTACAATATTTCAAAGTAAAAAACCAACACTTTGTCCACTCCTCTCTCTGAAAATTATTGCACTTGTTTCTTCGCAATTCATTTTTATTATTGCTAATTTAAATACCATTGATATTTACATTTAACTCCACAGAAGTGCTTTTCTATTTTTTGCTGTTGTGAAATATGAGCCCTCTTTGGTGTAGTCTATTAGCGGGAATAATAATACTAATATGATTTTTTATAATTTTTTTATGATTTTATCGTAGATTGTCGTTCCTAGAAAAACTATAAATGCTAATATTCCCGTATGACAATATATGGCATCTGTAGAGTTTGTTGCTGCTCCTACAATTGTTAGTAATGCAAATATAGTGCCCATTACTAATACACTCTCTACTGCTTGTTCTTTGTTTATTATTGATTCTACTTGTTTTGCTGACGATACTCCTCCGGCCTTTTGTTCGTATACTTCTACCTCAGCTTTGCAATATGTTGTTACTCCCAACAGTAATAAAGCACTTAAAGCAATTGAAAACTTTTTCATTTTATCTTCCTTTTACTCAATTTATTTGTTAATTTATTAATTTTACACCCGCAAAACCGCTTCACTTAGTTTTTATATTCTTAAAAGTCTTAGCTCTTTTGCAACTTCTGAGGTACAATCACAGTTATATTTATTTTTTTACTTTTTGTCAAGTTATCTTAATATCAAGATTTTTGACTATAACGAACGTTTGACTGTTTTGCATCTTCTTAATTGAAATAGTATTAATTAATGCTACATGATTTTCTTTATTTTAATTTTTCCTATTTTTGGGTGTTAACTATTGTGAGTAGTTTACAATATTTCAAAACGAAAATCCACTTATTATTTTACTTTCTCTTTAAAATTTGCACGACTTCTTTTTGCTGTTCGTTTTTAAGTCTTTGAGCATATTTCATCTTTTATTCATTTTGGTTTTACTTTCTTATTATTTTCACTGGTAATTGTTAAACTGTTTTTTTTGTTTTGTACATTCTATCAACGGAATAAAATTAGTGCTGTACGATTTTTTTACCATTTTCTGAAGATTTCAGGAGCTAATTTTCCAATTATAAGTGTAGATGCTATTATTTTTATACAGTTATTTATAGTTTGTATTTCTGCATTTGTTGTCGCTACTGCGAATAATGCCAATAATAATGCGCCGCTTCCGAGCATTAAATTTATTTTTCCTTCGCTTAACGTTGTTTTGCTTGTTGATATTGTTAATCGGTTGACTTGTTCTTCTCCATTTGTTAGTTTATTAGGCTTGCGAAAAGGTAGTTTAAGAGGCGTACAAGATGTGGTTATTCCTAGTAGTAATAAGATACTCAAAACAATTGAAACCTTTTTCATTTTGTCTTCCTTTTGTTCGCATTACGCGTTAATCTTTAAATTCGCTAATTTTGCATTAGCACTATACGTCGCTGTAGTAGATTTATATTCTTAAAAATCTTATCTCTTTTGCAACTTCTACTACTATGCTCTTTAGTTATAAGTTGTGTTAATCGTATTTATTTTTTACTTTTTGTCAAAATTATTTTATATTAAGATTTTTAACTATAAATAGTAATTTAATTAATACTGTTATAATTTTTTTACCATTCTTTGATGATTCCATTGACTGCCTGTCCTGCTAGAAGCGTCCACGCTATTATTCCCATCCAGTTACTTATAAATTGTGTATCTTTGCAGCATTTTACAAGTATTGTTCCCACAAGCAGAGCTGTTGCTACTGTTAAACTCGTTTGTCCTTCGCTTAACATTTCCCATTTTTGTTTTTTTTCTTCTTCAGGTTGAGAAGATATAATCGTAGGAGTTTTGGAACATGCTGCTATTCCTAGTAGTAATAAAACACTCAAAACAATTGAAATCTTTTTCATTTGATTTTCCTTTTAATTGATTATAAATTAATTTTTAGTTCAGTGCCCTTGCTATTGACAACATAATTTCGTTAACAATAAGTTTTGTGTTCTTGAAATTTTAGTTCTTTTACACCTTCTAAGACAGTTCCGTATTTTTGATTAATTATTATATTTGTTTTTTTACTTTTTGTCAAATTGTCTCATTTTTATTTTGATTGTTGATATTGATAACTTGCTAAAGGCTTTTTAACGGAAAATCTTTGGATTTTATTGCATTTCTTCAAACGCATTGCTTATGTTTTCAGCTCCTAGTTTTTTTAATGCTAGAAGATAACCGTCAGTGCCAAGACCTGAGATTTGCCCTATGGCTACCGGAGCAATATAAGATTTGTGTCTGAAATTTTCTCTTGCGTAGATATTTGAGATATGGACTTCAATCGTCGGCACAGAAATGGAAACCAAAGCATCTCTTATAGCTATGGAGGTGTGAGTGAATGCCGCGGGATTTATAATTATTCCGGAAATTCTATTTGCACTGCTTTGAATTTTGTCCACGATTTCCCCTTCATGATTTGATTGAAAAAAATCAACTTCTACTTTAAGTTTTTCCGCTAATGAGCGAAGTCTTTTTTCAATGTCTCCGAGCGTGGTTTTGCCGTATATAGCGGGTTCTCTCATTCCGAGCATATTTATATTAGGACCGTTAATAATGAGTATTTTTTTCATTTGTTTTATCTCGTAAAACTTTTTAAAACGTCTAAAACAATATCGTCTTTTACAAGTCTGTCGGCCGTTTTGCCTATGTTTTCTATAAGGATGAATTTAATATTTCCGTTAAGGGACTTTTTATCTTTTTTCATAAGTAGCAGCAATTGCTGTTCATCATTTTTTGCATCCAAATTGAAGTTCGCTTTTTTTAGGAGTTTTTCAACTTCTTTATATACTTCTGGGCCGCATATTTTTGTTCTCAATGAAAGCTTTGCCGCGAAAAGTATTCCTATAGCGACTGCTTCTCCGTGTAAGAATTTTCTGTATTTTGTGAGTGTTTCAAGCGCGTGGGCGAAAGTATGTCCGAGATTTAGAACAGCTCTCAGGCCCGTTATTTCTTTTTCGTCTTTTTCAATAATTTTAGCTTTATAGGTGCAGCTTTTGTAAATTATATAATCAAAATCTTTCGGCGCTATGGTTTCATTGTCTAAGGCGTCAAATAAATAATCGTAAAACTTTTTGTCAAAAATTAAAGCGTATTTTATAATTTCAGCAAATCCGTTTTTTATATGTCTGCGGGGTAGAGTACTTAAAAAGGAGGAGTTAATCCAGACTAAACTGGGCTGGTAAAATGCTCCTGCGATATTTTTGCCGCCTTTTGTATTTATTGCAGTTTTACCTCCTACCGAAGAGTCTGTCATTGCAAGAAGAGTCGTAGGTACTTGAATATAGTTTATACCGCGCATATAAGTCGCCGCGAAGAATCCTGCAACGTCGCCGACAACGCCACCGCCGAAAGCTATTACGCAGCTTTTTCTGTCTATGCCTGCCTCAAGAGCCTTGTCGTATAGAAAAGACAGACTTTTGATGTTTTTGCCGGTTTCTCCTGCGTGTATAACCGATATTTTAACATTATAGCCTTTCTGTTTTAATAGATTTGTAAAGTATTTTAGATGAAGTTTTTCTATATTTTTATCCGTGATAACGAAAAGTGAACTTGTTTTTAGAGTTTTTTTTAACCCTGTAAGAAAATCGTTTTCGGATTGCGAAATGACAATATCGTATTTATTTGTTTTTAAATTTACGTTTATTACTTGTTTCATAGCTTTATAAACGTTGCTGCCTTAAATTATTATTTTTATTTGCCTTTGCCTACTGGTCGTTGATTTTTCAGAAATGTTTTATTGCTTGCAACCGGTGGCTGCCAATATCTTCAATTTTCCAATGCTGTTTTATTGCGATGGGCTGACTGGCGGCGGTAGGAATTGAACCTACGACCAAAGGCTTATGAGTCCTCTGCTCTACCTCTGAGCTACGCCGCCAGTGTTAAGACATAGGTAAAATAAATTTAATTATTCTATACATTATTTGACGACAAAAGTCAATTTTGAGTTTTTTCCTTTATTTTTAAGCATTAGGGAATGAAAATAGGATTTGAAACTCTTTCTATGTTTAAATATCTTATCTTTGGACATCTAACGCTTGTTACATTGATTTATAGTGGCAGTCAATTTTGCTTTAGAGTTTTTGTGCGTCTGAAAAAAGTGAAAATCTTAATACTTAATGACTTTAACATAAACTAAATCGTCACTCCAAAACTATTTTTGATTTAAAATGCCTAATTCATTGATAAAAAAAGCGGTAGTTGATTGAATTCTTCAGTATCTACCGCTACTGAACTTATTAATTTAAAATCTTTGTCTCTAATAGTTCTTATTTGTCCAAAATATATGGATACAAAACAATTATTAATTTTTGTCTGTTTTGCATTTTCCGTATTCTTGACAGCGATCTTTACGTACTCTTCGTCTTGCTCTATACCGATATATTTTCTTCCTAGTTTGTTTGCAGCTACGGCTGTTGTCCCTGTTCCTATAAATGGATCAAGCACAATATCATCCTCGTCGCTGGTCATTAAAATTAATCTTTCTAAAAGCGGGATGGGAAGCTGGCATGGATGGTTGTCTCTTCTTTTCTTATGCGGGTATGTCGTTCCAAACATCGGAAACTAAAGGCCCAAAACTGTGTGCTTGTACTTTCTTGCCTCCGTAATCTTTTAAAAACTCTTTACAGGCTCTACACTTAAGATGCGGCGCTCGTATATCAAAAAATTTGAAATCTTTATGTGATATAGACTTCGTGTAATACAAAATTCCGTAGTGAGTGGGTAATAGCGTTTTACCAAGAGGTGCTCCACCTGAATCCCAAGCGATCCAATGCTTAAAATACGCAATTTTGTTCAAATATTCTGCAAAATAAGAAAGCCAATGAGGTATATTGTGAATGAAAATTGCTCCTGAGAATTTTGTAACTCTTACCATTTCGCCAAGCCATTTATTACACCAATTTAAGTAATCTGATTTTTCTTTTGAATCTTCGTAATGATTGTATTTTTTCTTTAAATTAAAAGGTGGATCTGCGAAAGTTATGTCAATGGAATTGTCAGGTATTTGCTTTAGCACTTTTAAACAGTCTCCGTTAATAATATTGTTTAAAAATTTGTTTAACATAGTTATTTGTTATTAATAATATTTTTTAGTAGTTTTTCAAATCTATTCAATTCGTCTTTATGGAAGGTGAAAACATCTTCATAAGCTGCAACCATTCTTTTTAAATCATTTTTGCGAACATACCAGTCGATACCGTCAACAAATCCTATGAATTTAGCTTGTGGGTAATACGACTTAATAAGAGCGTCAATAGAAATCTCAGTTTTAGATTTATCTCCCTGTCCTGACGAAGTCGTTGCCAAAAAAGAACTCTCAACGATAATTAATGGATTTTTCTTATTAGGAATTATAAAATCCATTGTTCTTTTGTTGAATGGAGTATTTTTAATCAGTTCGGTTAGATCGCCTTTTTCAAAGCTTATTTCAAGACGACTAAGGATTTCTTCAATCAGAATCTCCGGATTATTTTCTTTTTTTCCAGAATAACTGCCTTTTTCTTTATATCGTATGAGAGTGTCTATCATTTCGTGCAGTTCAAATTTTAATTTTGATATGCTTAGTTTTTTTAAGCTCAAATAATGGAATAATCTCTGTTAGAAATGGGACTGTTGAACCTTCAAAAAAGATGTTCACGATAGCTTTTCTGAAAAATTTGTTTTCTTTAATAAGTTTGTGGATTTTAAGAGTAGGCCATTCTTCTAAATTGTCTGCTTTTTCGTCGTTGGCCCATTTATTGGTGAAAAATGATAAATGGTTATTTGTTGTATTTCTTGAAATAATTGTCTATTTCATCTCTCAATTCAATACCGACTTTTTCAAAACACTCTAATAAATCGTTATATGTGTTTTTGCCGCTTAAAAAATCCCAGAACTCTTCAGCTATTTTTAGTTCATTTTCAATATCAAGCATTCCAGCTATTGTCCATCTGTCATAAGGCCTTGGAGCATAAGGATTATAAGGAATTGCTATCAATGTGTTAATTTTAGCTTTTGGATTTTGTGCAAATATCGTTGCTACCCATTCCAGTAAAGTTCTTTTGAATTCTTTAAATCCGCCTTTATTAGGTTTTGCTGTTTTTAAATCAAAAAGAAATTTTTCTCCGTCAGATTTTTCAAGAAAAATATCTACTTTTGTAAGTTTGACTTTATGCATCTTACCTCTCTGAGATGCTTCCCTAATTCTTTCTATTTCATCTTTTTTATTGGGTTTGATATTTGCTGCAGATATATTATCAATAATATTTTGGATTTCCCTTTGAGCACCTTCGCTTATTTCGCTTCCCACGTTTACTTGTTTTTTTGTTACATTAAAATTAGATTTTGCAAGTTCAAGAGCAATGGGCTCAAATATTGTAGTTCCAAAGTTTGTATTTAAAGAATGTATAAAAGAAAACAACGCTATCCTGTCTTTACCGAGCAATCTTGTATGAAACGGCATTGCGGCAGGTTCTGGTTTGTAATTGTCAAATTTAGTTCTAAGGCTTTTCTTTAAAATTTCTTTTATTTCAAATTTATAATTGTTATTTAGCATTTTATTTAATCTTTAAGTGTGTACCAGATAATTTTTTTGTGAACAGACCTATTCTTTAATCTAAAGGTATAGAAAGTTTTATAGCCTTATAAACAACATTTTAATTTTCTCTTAAATGAAAAATTGTTTCTGAATATGCGCCTTTGTCTTTTTCTGTGCGGTTAAGCACAGGTCGTTTAAAAGCGTTTACTATTTTCATTTTTGCTTTTTGCGCTATTTTAGGATATAGATTGTATTTATCGTTTGCTACAAGAAAGACGTTATAATTACTTTTTAAATATTTTTTGCAATTGTTTAACACTCTTGCTATGTCTTCTAAGTAATTTGTTTTAGCTTTTTTACCTTGCCCTTTAAACAGCGGACCGATTTCAAATTCGTCGTTTCTTTTAAAGCCAAATATGTCGTAAGCGTAAGCGTGCTGCTCGTGGTAATCTATGAGACCCACGTAGGGCGGACTTGAAAATATACCTGAAATCTTTTTTTCGTTTAATATATCCGCAAAAAGTTTATTCTTCTTGGAAAGCGCGTAGTCAATATCAATTGTTCTTGAATCCCCTGTTAGACAATACTGGTAAGTATTTGTTTTTAATTTTGAAAAATCTTTTAGCCTTGCAATTGTGTCTTTTGAGTATGTTTTCCACCATTTTACGATTGAAAATATAGGTTTACATATTTTCCCGTGCTTGGGACAATAATAAGTCTCCGATATAGGTTTTATGAGCGTCGCTAAATCAGAATGCGTAGTCGCCCTGCAGGAGCGCATAGCGCGGCTAAGGATTAAAACTAATATATTTTTATTGTTTAAGTCTTTTATTTTTTTTATTTCCTCAAAGATAAAGTTTATTTCATTAATAATATTTTTGAAATACCATTTATCTGTAAATGTTGCGGGATTGTTTTTAAACAGTTCCGCCTCGTATTTTGCCGTCAAATTTTTATAAATAACCGAAAATTGCTTTTCTTTTTCTTGCCCGTAAGAATTTTCGTCTATGAGACTACATTTAATTTTACGCTTGAAATCGGGAACGGGAAAATATTTATCATTAAAGTCTTTGAGTTTTTTAATCAGAATCTGCTCAAACTCAATGTTTTCTGCAAATTGGGAATTTGTAAGCAATTTTCCCGTGATATTTTTTATTTCTTTTTCCAACGAAATAACATCGTATGTGTTTATCTTGCAATTTGCAATAAAAGAGTTAAAAGCTGAAATATCTATTCCTATTGCGTTTATGCCGAGTTCGTTTGCTTGAGCGAGCGTTGTTCCGCTACCACAGAAAGGATCTAACACTATGTCTTCTTTTTTAAAAAACGTTTCTTTTTTAAGCTCATCAGTATGGCCATCCAAAAAGTATTCAACGAGCTGAGGTATAAATTTGCCTTTGTAAGGGTGCAGTCTATGGATATGTTTTGTCGTATCCGATTCTTTTAAATTGTCAAATGACAATTTCCAGTTTAAATCTTCGCCGAGTTTTTCTTTCCACGCGGTTTCTTTTGATTTATTTATGAAATTGTAATATTTTTCAAGGTCTGATTTTGATATTTGTGATGAGCCATTACTTCCGATTCTACGGATATGTCCATACTGGATAAGATAAGAAATATTTGAAGTTGTTATTTCTTTACCTAAATAATTAGAAGCCCATAGGCTGGCTTCTTTGATAGTTAAGCACTTTGAAGCTGTTTTTTTTTGCATAGAATAATTTGAAAAATTCAAGCTGCCGGCACGCGTTTGATAAATATAACTAACGCCGAAAAATTTATATATACGCCTAATACTAACTTTTTGAAAATTCTAGTTCACATAATCCTAATCTTGAATTTTTATTTTTACGTTTTATTTAATCATACTATAAATTTGGTTAGTAAGTAAATTAATTAAATTATGTTATGGTGTGGTTAAAATTAGCATTTGCACGTTTTGTTTCTGGCAAAAATCAAGTCTTTCCAGCCATTTCGTCAAAAACTCTCTGGGCCATTCACATTTTCTGGTTATCTGATTGTCCGACAATACTTGTGTTTTCTACAACGAACCTGTCTGAAAACACCTTTTACAAAAACTGTTCTCGAATTATTACGCTTCATGCTATTATCTCTATTCTCAAAATTTCATAAATATTATTAATTTTTCAATAATTCAAAGATTTTTATGAACTTTATAAATTTCGTAAAAATCCGGTGAGTGCAACTGGGAATAAAACCAAGAATGAATATTAAAATAATTTACAAATTTGCGTTTGTAAAGAATATTTGTTAGTTATATTGTTTAGGAATGCAGAATGAAAAGCGTATATTTGAGTTTAGGATCAAACGTAGGAAATAGAACGGAAAATATCGTTTTTGCTTTGTCTTTTTTGCAGAGCAGCGGGTTTGTAAACATCAAGAGAATATCTTCTTTTTACAAGACGTCTCCCATAGGGCCGAAGCAAAGAGATTTTTATAATATTGTGATTAAGGCACAAACAGATTTGGGTCCGTCTGAACTGCTTTTGCTTATAAAGCACGTGGAACGTATTTCTGGCCGGGAAAAAACTATAAGATGGGGACCTCGTATTGTTGATATTGATATACTGTTTTTCGGCAGAGAAATTATTAACGCTCAAATTATTGCGGATACTAAATTTGGATTAGTCATTCCTCATAAGGAAATACAAAACAGGTTGTTTGTTTTAGTTCCGTTATGCGAAATAGGCTGTAATTTTGTTCATCCTGTTTTTAGGCGGAGAATAAGTGGTATTCTATATGATAAATCATTGACACTTAAGTGCCAAAAGGTTAGAATTATATATCAGGTGTGTTAACAGAGGAATGAAGTTGAGTGTCAGCGACGGGGGAAGTGTAACGGATTTTCAAATGAATAAAAAAACGGTTTCAACAATTTTAGAGAAAAAACACGCTAATGAAAAAATAACAATGCTTACTTGTTATGACTATGTTACTGCCAAACTTATTTCTTCGCAGGGGATAGATATAATATTGGTGGGAGATTCTTTAGGCAATGTAAAACTAGGCTATGAAAATACTCTTTACGTTACCCTTGAAGATATGATATACCACACAAAATCCGTAAAAAGGGGCAACAACGGGGCTTTACTTGTTACCGATATGCCGTTTATGTCTTATGAGATAACTGTCGAAGATGCTGTTAAAAATGCGGCCAGGATTATTAAAGAAGGCGGCGCGGAAGCGGTAAAAGTTGAGGGAGGAATTGAAATTGCAGATAAGATTAAAGCAATTTCAAACGCGAAAATTCCTGTTGTAGGGCATTTAGGGTTTACTCCTCAGGCGATAAATAAAATCGGTGGATTTAAAATTCAGGGAAGAACGGAAGATAAGTATGATAAGCTAGTTGAAGACGCTAAAGCGCTAGAAAAAGCCGGCGTATTTGCAGTCGTTTTAGAGGCAGTTCCCGAGCGTCTTGCCGAAGAGGTTACCCGATGCTTGGAAATTCCTACTATAGGTATAGGAGCAGGGCGTTATTGTGACGGACAAGTTTTAGTTATTGATGATATGCTTGGCATGTTTACTGATTTTACGCCTAAGTTTGTAAAAAAATATGCAAATCTCAGCGAGGTAATAAAAACGGCGGTTAGAGATTATATAGACGAAGTAAAAGAGGGAAAATTTCCACAAGAGGGGAACATTTATAAATGAGAATTGTTAAAAGTGCCTCGCTTATGCAAAAGATTGCTTTAGAACATATTAAAAACGGTGACGAAATTGGGCTTGTTCCTACGATGGGCGCTTTACACGACGGTCACGCCTCTTTAATTGCGAGATCTGAAAAGAACGATGATATTACTATAGTGTCAATTTTTGTAAATCCTACACAATTCGGCCCTAAGGAAGACTATTTAAAATATCCGAGAACTGTTAAGGAAGATCTGGAGATATGTAAAGAAAATCATGTGGATTATGTTTTTATGCCGTCGGTAAACGATATGTTTCCGGCAGAGCATAAAACTTTTATAGAAGTAAAAATTTTGCAGGATATTTTGTGCGGAAAATTCAGACAGGATCATTTCAGAGGTGTTGTTACAGTAGTAGCGAAACTTTTTAATATATCGTGCGCCGACAGAAGCTATTTCGGAATGAAGGATTTTCAGCAGCTTAAAATCGTAGAAAGAATGGTTAAGGACTTAAATTTTAAAATTAAAATTATTCCGTGTCCTATAATAAGAGAAAAAAGCGGTCTTGCTATTTCAAGTAGAAATTCTTATTTGAGCGCTAAAGAGAAAAAGTCAAGCGAGAATATCTCTAGAATTTTAAGGGAAGCATCGGAAGACTTTAAGACTAAAAATTTGAGTTTTGTTAAAAGGAGTGCGTTAAACAAGCTCAAGAAAATACCGGGCAGCAAAATTGATTATGCTGAAATTGTGAATTTCAGCGATTTGTCATTTGCGGATAAAAATACGGAAAAAGCAGTTTTCGCGGTAGCTATATGGATAGGAAAAACAAGACTTATAGATAATTTTGTAATGCTTAAACAAACTCAAAATATATGACAAATATAAAGTCGGATTATTTAGTTGTAGGAAGTGGTTTAGCGGGACTTAGTTTAGCATTGAAAGCGTCAAATAACGGGAGTGTCTCTTTAATTACTAAAAAGAAAATGTTTGATTCTGCTACAGGGAAAGCGCAAGGTGGTATTGCGTGCGTTAGTGAAAAATCTGATTCTTTTGAAGCGCATATACGCGATACGATAGTTTCAGGGGCGGGGCTTTGCGACGAACAAATGGTTGAAAGAATGGTTTTTGAAGCTCCAGAAAGAATAAAAGAGCTTATATCTTTAGGTGTTAATTTCAGCAAGAAAGATTGTTCTGACGCGAAGTTTGAGCTTGCTCTTGAGGGTGGACATAGTAAAAGAAGGATTCTTCACGCCGGAGATATTACAGGAAACGAAATAGAACATGTTTTGATAGGGAATATAAGAAAACATAAGAATATAGTAGTCTATGAGAATCATATAGCGGTAGATTTGATTTTAGATGATGGTAAAATGTGTCGTGGTGCATATGTTTTTGATAGTGAAAATAACAATGTGGAAGTTTTTGAGGCGAAAGTAACAGCTTTGGCTTGCGGAGGAGCCGGTAGGGCATATTTGTACACTTCAAATCCCGATATTGCTACTGGGGACGCGGTAGCAATGGCTTATAGGATCGGGGCGGATATTGAAAATATGGAATTCGTGCAGTTCCATCCGACTTGTTTGTATAACAGAGAAACCGTGTCTTTTCTGATATCTGAAGCGATTCGCGGGGAGGGTGGCATTTTAAAGCTTAAAAATGGCGAAACGTTTATGGATAAGTACAGTCCTTTAAAAGAACTTGCTGCACGTGACATCGTAGCAAGAGCGATAAATAACGAGTTGAAAGTCAGAAAAGAGAATTTTGTTTATTTAGATATTACCGCGAGGAGCAGAGATTTTCTTACGAAAAGATTTCCAAATATCTATTTGGAATGTCTTAAATGCGGCATAGATATTTCAAAAGATATGATCCCAGTGATTCCTGCGGCGCATTTCTTCTGCGGGGGCATTGCAATAGACGAAAACGGAAGGACAAGCATTAAAAATCTATATGCGCTGGGAGAGACAGCGTGTTCCGGAGTACACGGAGCGAACAGACTTGCTTCAAACTCTATGCTTGAATGTATTGTTTATGCGGAGAGAGTATATAAAGATTCGTTGCAGTTTTTGGGGAAAGAATATTCAAGAGTCGACTTTAAGTTTACTAGAAATATTATAACAAGCAAACGTGATATTTTTATGAGCGGTTGGGAAGAAGTTAGGCAACTGACGTGGAGTCATTTAGGTATTTCTCGCTCTAATGAAAAACTTTTGGAAGCAAAAAGAAGAATAGGTGTTTTGAAAAGCGAAATAGAACAATATTTTGAGGAAGATTGTTTTGCCGTAAATGAAGTTGAACTGA
This sequence comes from Endomicrobium sp., assembly GCA_031272265.1. GTDB lineage: Bacteria > Elusimicrobiota > Endomicrobiia > Endomicrobiales > Endomicrobiaceae > Endomicrobiellum. The sequence goes on from JAISUD010000025.1 coordinate 22,987, forward strand.
GAAACGTAGTGTTTATATCCGAAATGATTGTGTCTTCTGCAATAAATAGGAAAGAAAGCAGAGGAGCGCATTTTAATACGGATTATCCTTTCATGTTACCTGAAGCTAAGAATACGATAATAAATATAAATACAAAATAAAGCAAAGTATTTTAAATCAGTAGTCTTAAATTAGAAATGAAGTTAGTTGTAATGTGCAGTGCTTGCTGGTTACAGAAGTGAAAATTCAGTAACGGGAAAGCTATTTGTGTCGTCGTTATGTTTGAAAGCGGACAAACGGTAAAAAAGGTGAAATTATTTCAAGTTAAATTTGTATGACGCAGCGAAAGAAGGAAAAGATATGAATATAATAAAGATCCGCGGAGCGCGACAACATAATCTAAAAAATATAAATCTTGACATACCTAGAAATAAACTTGTCGTTGTAACAGGACTATCCGGTTCCGGAAAATCTTCTCTTGCTTTTGACACAATTTATGCCGAAGGTCAAAGGCGGTATGTAGAGTCTTTGTCTTCTTACGCAAGACAGTTTTTAGAACTTGTAGAAAAACCTGATGTAGATATTATTGAGGGTTTATCCCCTTCAATTTCAATAGAGCAGAGAAATCCCTCGCATAACCCGCGCTCCACGGTGGGAACGGTAACTGAAATCTATGATTATTTAAGACTTTTGTTTGCAAGAATAGGCGTTCCTCATTGTCCTAAATGCGGTAAGATAGTCCAGCCTCAGTCTGCGCAGCAAATAATAGAAGAAATTATGAAAATGCCTTCTGAGACTATGATTAATGTTTTCTCGCCGCTTGTTAAGGGAAAGACGGGTACTTATGGGGAGCTTTTTTCGCGTCTTGCAAGAAGTGGATATTCAAGGGTAAGAGTTGATAAAAATATATGTCTGCTTGACGAGAAAATAAAATTGGACAGATATAAAAAGCATTCAATAGATGTATTAATAGACAGGATAAAACTTGATAAAAATTTACGTTCAAGAATCGCGGATTCAGTTGAAACGGCTTTAAAAGAATCAAAAGGGACAGTGTCCGTTGCTGTAATAAAAAACGGAAATTCTATTTCCGAAACAGTTTACAGCGAACATTATGCCTGTACTGATTGTGGAATAAATCTTTCTGAAATTGAGCCGAGGTTATTTTCTTTTAATTCGCCGTTTGGCGCGTGTCCTGAGTGCGGAGGATTGGGAAATAAAATAGAAGTTGATGAGAATTTGATAGTGCCTAATAAAAACCGCTCTGTAAAGCAGGGAGCGATTGTTGCATGGGCGGAACCTATAACAACGAAAACTAATAGGTGGAAAAACAGTTGGGGCGGATATTATTGGAAACTTTTAGCTGAAACAGCGAGAAAAAATAATATATCCTTAAATACTCCTTGGAAAGATCTCACGGTGAAACAGCAGGAAATTTTTCTTTATGGACATGGTGATTTTGAGGGCGTTATAACAAATATGCAGCGCAGATATAAAGAAACAGTATCCGATTTTGTAAGAGAAGAAATTTATAATAAGTATATGGGTAAAAAAGTTTGCCCATTATGCAAAGGGCGGAGACTTAAGAAAGAAGCTCTTTCAATTTTAATTAATGGAAAATCAATTTCAGATATTGTGAAAATGTCCATTGAAAAGTCGTTTAACTTTTTCAATAAGATCGAATTAAGCGATAAAGATAAGATTATTAGCAAAGCTGTTTTGAAGGAAATACGCGAAAGATTGCAGTTTTTGAATAATGTAGGACTGGAATATTTGGGCTTAGACAGAGAAAGCGGGACACTCTCAGGAGGAGAAGCGCAAAGAATACATTTGGCGACACAGATAGGTTCGGGGCTTACAGGGGTTTTGTATGTGCTTGACGAACCGTCCGTGGGTCTTCACCAGAAGGATAACGCTAGACTTTTAGAAACTCTAGTAAAACTTAGAGATTTAGGTAATTCTTTAATTGTTGTTGAACACGATGAAGATACGATGAGAGTGGCGGACCATATAATAGATTTAGGGCCAGGCGCCGGAGTGCACGGTGGACATATAGTAGCGGAAGGGAAAGTAAAAGAAGTAGTGAAGTTTAAAGACTCTTTGACAGGCAAGTATTTAAAAGGCGATTTACAAATACAAATTCCCAAAAAGAGAAAACAACCTGTGGATAGGTGGCTTGTAGTTGAAGGGGCAAGACAATTTAACTTAAAAAATATAAGCGTGCGTATTCCGCTCGGGCTTTTTGTGTGTATTACGGGGGTATCCGGCAGCGGCAAATCTACTTTGGTACACGAGATAATATATAAAAATCTTGCACATAAATTTTACGGGGCGAAAGAAGAGCCGGGAAAATTTGAGAATATGGAAGGGCTTGAAAATATAGACAAAGTTGTAATTGTAGATCAGTCACCTATAGGAAGAACTCCAAGGTCAAATCCTGTAACTTATACGGGTGCTTTTTCAATAATAAGAGATTTATTTGCGCAGATTCCCGAGGCGAGAGCTAGAGGCTACCGGCCCGGAAGATTTTCCTTCAATGTAAAAGGAGGAAGATGTGAAAATTGTCAGGGGGACGGCACTTTAAAAATTGAAATGCAGTTTTTACCGGATGTTTACGTAAAATGTGATGTCTGCGGAAGAAAAAGATTTAATGAAGAGACTCTACAGATAAAATATAAGGGTAAAAATATTGACGAAGTTTTAAATATGACGGTTGAAGAAAGCGTAGAATTTTTTAAGAATATTCCCGCTCTTAAAAGAATTTTGTCAACGCTTAACGATGTCGGACTAGGCTATATAATGATAGGGCAGCAAGCTACTACACTTTCGGGTGGTGAAGCGCAGAGAGTGAAACTTGCTGGTGAACTTTCAAAAAGAGCTACAGGGAGGACAATATACGTTCTTGATGAGCCTACTACGGGTTTGCATTTTGCTGACGTGGAAAGGCTTATTGATATACTGCATAGACTTTCAAATTCGGGAAACACGGTGCTTGTCATAGAGCATAATCTTGATGTTATTAAAACTGCCGATTGGCTTATTGACTTAGGTCCCGACGGCGGCGAGAGAGGTGGTAGAGTTGTCGCAGAGGGATCCCCGGAATGCGTAATGAAAGCGCCAAAGTCTTTTACAGGTTATTACTTAAAGAAATATATAGATCGAACCAGATAAGGCAATTGTGATTTTATGTATTATAAAGATATGAGTTAGAATACTTGTTGAATACGAACCTGCAGTGTATTCGCTAATTTTTAGCGTTTTTTCATAACGTTATAATTGTAAAATTGGGGGAGGGGGTACGGTGAGTTTTGTTTTCGCCGCTATTTGTTGCGCTTTCTTAAATAGGCACGCGATTATAGTATGAAAAAGAACTTTAAACAAGAACTTTTAAGGGATTTAAGTAGATATAAAAACAAGAGTCTTGTAAAACGTAACGCAAAATTTTTTCAAACTTATAAGGGCGGGTATGGTGAAGGGGATCTTTTTTGGGGAATTTGTGTTCCTCATCAGAGGATTGTAGCTGTAAAATATTGCAAAGACGCGGATTTGAAAGATACTGAGGATTTGTTGCGTCATAAAATTCACGAGATAAGGTTTGTCGCGCTGGTAATTTTAACTGAAATGTATAAAAAAGGCAATGACAATATAAAATTCAATATAATGCAAGTATATTTAAGGAATTTCAAATATATTAACAATTGGGATTTAGTTGACTTGTCGGCCCCACTAATTGCAGGAGACTATTGGTATAGGAATTCTTTGGAAGATTTTTGGGAATATGCAAAATCGGGAAACCTTTGGAAAGAAAGAACAGCGGTTATTTCAACGCTATATTTTGTGAAACGTGGAAGATTTGTGGAGACTTTGGAATTGTCAAAATTGTTTTTGTCACATAAGCACGATTTAATTCACAAAGCTTCAGGCTGGCTGCTTAGGGAAATAGGAAAAATAGATACAAAACCACTTATTTTGTTTTTAGACAGATATTCCAGCGTTATGCCTAGAACAATGTTAAGATACTCAATTGAAAAATTATCTATAGAAAAAAGGAAATATTATTTGAAAAAATAACGATGATAACGAAAGATTTGATTTTAAGGATTTTTTCGGCTGCAAATATTTTAAGATGGAACGATCATGTTCGTCCGTCTAGTTTTTATGAGCTTGATAAGCAAGCTCATAAAATGGTAATCGCTTATATCATCGCGAAATTTGAACGGAAATCGGTGGACTGGATAAAGCTTATTGAAGGCGGGATTTTTGAATTTTTCCAAAGAGTAATGCTTACGGACTTAAGACCGGAAATTTTCCACGAGATAATGTCAAAAAAAGAGAAGGAATTAAACGAGTGGGTCATAAGGAATTTAAATAAGGATTTATCAGCTTTAAAAGAAGACTTCGGCGAGAGATTTTCTAAATACTTTTTGGAATCAGGTTATGCTGTGCGTGAAAAGAGGATTTTAAAAGCGGCTCACTGTTTATCAACAAAATGGGAGTTTGATATAATTTATCCTTGGAATTCAATGATTTACGGTATAGGGAAAACTAAACAGAAAGTGGAGGATAGCATTGTTGTTTTTCACGATTTGGCAGGCGTAAGAGAATTAATTATAAATAAAAAGTATTATGGATTTTTAGATTTATGCGGACAGCTGCGGTTTCAACAAAGATGGTCCCATACTTTTAGAGTGCCTAAGACAAGTGTGTTAGGTCATATGCTTACTGTTGCAATATTTGCGTACATATTGTCGCTGGAAATGAAAATTTTAGACAAAAGAAGATATAATAATTTTTATTCTTCATTATTCCATGATCTTCCTGAGATTTTAACCAAAGATATTGTTAAACCTGTAAAGAGTTCAATATCCGGTCTTGAGAGTATAATAAAAGATTATGAAAAGGAGCAGATAAATGACAAAATACTGCCTTTGATTCCACCAGATTGGCATTTGGAAATGCAATATTTTGTGGAAGACGAATTTTCGGATAGAATTGTTGAAAACGGCAAGATGAGAAAGATTGAAAACGCGGAGGATTTTGGCGACGACAAATATAATACTATTGACGGGAGCTTGATTGAAATATGCGATAAACTATGTGCTTATATTGAAGTTTCAATAGCATTGGAATATGGAATAAAATCGCCAACTCTAACTAGATCAAAAGAAGCTCTTTACGATGAATATTCTAATATTAAAAAAAATAATTTAGACTTTAAACGACTATTCAACTATTTTCGCTAACAAGGATTTTATAGGAATTATAACACTGCCTAAAAAGTTATTTTTTAATGCTATGCTTTTCCTAGTCAAGCATTTTTTGTGATTTTTATTGTAATTAGATTATTTAAGAAAGAAATATTTTCAATTCTTGAATGCTGAGGAGGGGATTTGAACCCCTACCACCCTTATTAGGGGACAGGCTTCTGAAACCTGCGTGTCTGCCGTTCCACCACCTCAGCTTTATATGTAAATTATATTAAATAAGAAAGAATTTATCTATTGCGCGGATATTTACAATGCCGCAGGGCGATTAAAATATTTTATAGCTTAGGCAAAAAACGTTTCTTTATTTTTGTTATCGTGTGTTATAAAATTTGTAATCATGTTAAAGGTGTTGGCATGAACGACTTTATTGAATTGAAAAAAGTTTCTGTTATACGCAGTGGTAGAAAGATTTTGGACAATATTAATCTTGAAATAAATTCTGATGAAAATGTTGTTATAATAGGCCCGAACGGGTCTGGAAAATCCGTTTTCATAAAACTTTTGACAGGGAAATTTTATCCGTCTTATACCGGCGACGATACGGTTTGTAGATTGTTTGGACGCAAACGGTGGAATATACACGATTTGCGTAGCACGCTTGGAATAGTAACGAACGAACTGCAATATGATTTTCACAACGAGATAACAGGCTTTGAGGCTGTCTTATCCGGGTTTTTTTCCAGCATTGGCATATTCAAGCATAGGATTACAAAAGAAATGGCTGAAAAAGCTGCGGATATTATTGAGTTTTTAGAAGTATCTCATTTAAAAGATAGGAAACTTGAGACTATGTCATCCGGTGAAGCGAGAAGATTTTTAATTGCAAGGTCTCTTGTAAATAATCCAAAAGTTTTAATTTTAGACGAACCGTCAAATAGTTTAGATATAGCGTCGTCTTTGAAACTTTATAATACAATGAGAAAAATTTCGTCTTGCGGAACAAAGATAATACTTGTGACTCATTTGGTTTCTGATGTTATCCCGGAGATAAACAGATTTATACTTTTTAAAGACGGAAAAATATTTGCCGATGGCGTGCGCGCTGAAGTTTTTAATAGTGATAAACTCTCTTCTCTTTTTGGATTGGAAGTAAAACTATATGGAGATAACGGTTTGTACGACATTAAAGTAATATAAGATAAAAGTTTTTCAGATTTTTAACGTCAACGAGTATAAAGAATGTCCTGCCGATAGTATGTTTTACTAAAACTCTGTTATTTCATAAAGCTTTTTTGTGTTTAATGTTTGGGAAAATATTATTATACTATAGAATATTTTTTAAGGGGCATTAGAGAAACGAAGTCGCCTTTTGATAAATAATGTTTAATCGTAGTTGTCAAGGAAAGGACTATATACTATGAAAAAACTCTTAAAATACATTTTTTTTATATTTTTAAGTTCTTTATTTTTTATAATTTTAATTCCATTTCTTTGCAATCAATTTAAAAATTTAAGTTATACTGGAATTATAAATGCATTAAAGTCTATTTCCTTATTTAGAGTTATAATAGCTTCGTTTTTAGCCATATTGTATTATCTGATTTTGGGCGGATACGATATAATAGCATTTAAGTATATAAATCCAAAAAATTCGCCAAATTCTAAATATATTTTACTTACATCTTTTATAAGTAACATTTTTGGAAATAATATCGGGTACTCAATGCTTCTTGGCGGTTCATTGCGTTACAGGCTTTACTCGTTCTGCAATGTTTCAATTGCTAATATCACAAAAGTTCTTTTTTTTTCTTCTATAACAATTTGGTTCGGGCTTTTAGCAATTGAGGGATTTATCTTTCTTGCTTACCCTTTCTTTCTAAAAGAGACTATTGACTTTAAATTTAAAATGATAGGTTTGTTTTCTATTATTATTTTAGTTTTATATAGCTTATTGCACTCAAAAACTATAAAAGTGCTCAAATGGACTATAACTTTCCCAAATATTAAAATTATTACTTTGCAAATTTTACTTTCCGTATCCGATTGGTTTATTGCCTCGTTTATTTTTTACCTTTTTATGCCGATAGGAGAAATATTGTATTTTGTCACGCTTAAAGATTTTCTTATGTCGCAGTTTATTGGAATTGTAAGTCAAGCACCTGGTGGAATAGGGTTTTTTGAAGCTTTTTTCACGGCGCTAGTTGGCAGATCTTTAAATGAGTTGGAGATTATAAGCAGGGTTCTGATCTACAGAATAATATTCTATTTTTTCCCGCTTTTGATAGCATTTGTTCTGTATGGTTCTTTTGAGATTAAGATGTTCAAAAGAAATTTCAAAAAAACAACAAGAATTTTCGGGAAAACTATTTCTTCGTTTATGATCCAAATTATTGCGCTTTCCTCGTTTTTTATTAGTATGATTGCAATGTTTTTTACATGGGTGTCTTTCAATGCGGCTCGATTGGAGTTTATAACGAGTATTCTTCCAATGTGGATTGCAGATTTATTACATTTTTTATTGAGCATAGCAGCTTTAGGATTGCTTTTTATTTCAAGGGCTTTGCAGCTTAGAATCACGAACGCGTGGAGTGCCGCGTGTATTTTGGTAAGTTTTGCGATTGTTCTTATGCTTGTTATCGGAGAATCGTATTTTGTTCTTTTACTCTTTACGGTATTGCTGATTACTCTTTTGGCTTCAAAAAAGTATTTTTACAGAGATACTTCAATATTAAATATGACTTTTAGCGGGCTATGGTTTAGTGCTGTTGTCGGAGTTTTTATTTTATTAGCGTGCTTGGGGTTCTTTGTAAATAGAGAGGATATTTCTTCTTGGATGCATTTAAATGTATCGTTTAAAAATATGTTAAACAGCACTACTGATGCCGCGAGATTTTTAAGATTAACTATCGGTATGGGAATTATAATCTTTATAGTTGCTTTAGAACAAATATTAAGAAACTTATTTAGGAATCCTGTTTCGTTTACTAAGGACGACATAAAAAGCATAATTGATTTTTCGGATTATACGTATTCATTTAGTGCACTTGCCTGCGATAAAACTTACGTTGTCAACGATAAAAAGGATGCGTTCATTATGTATGCAAAATTAAAAGGTAGTTGGATTGTTCTGGGTGATCCAGTTGGCAAATGTGGCAATGGAAATAAAAACGAACTTTTATGGAAATTTAAAGAAATGGCAGACGCTAGCTCGGCAAAACTCGCTTTTATAGACGTAAGTTGTCAATATCTGCATATATATAACGATATAGGACTAAATACTTTTAAAATAGGACAGGAAGCAAAAATTATTTTAAGAGATTTTAATAAAGAGACAGAGTGTTTTAAATATTTTTGTCATGTAGAAAAGGAGATTGAAAATACGGGGTTTAAGTATAAAATGTTGGGAGCCGAGCATTTTACACTATATAAGGATATATTTTCTCAGATAGATAGGGAGTGGGGAAAAAATATAAATTATGTTGAGAGAAATTTCATACCGGGGAAATATGATGATTCTTATATGAAAGACATGAATTTTGCAGTGCTTGAAAAACACGGCAAAATTCATGCTTTTTCCATTATTGCAAAAACTAAAAATAAACATGAAGTATCTTCGGGAATTATAAGATATATGAAATGCGATAAAAATATTTTTGATTATATGATATCTAAGAATATTTTATGGGCAAAAGAAAACGGATATGAACTGTTTGATCTAGGGCTTGCTTATTTCCCGTCAATAGACAAAGGAAACAAAGTGGTAAAGTATTTTGCGAAAATGTTTATGTTTGCAGAACATTTCAATTATAATCTTTTGGCTTTAAGGGAATTTAAGAACAGATTTTGTCCAATATGGCGTGATAAATATGCTGCTATTTATCCGACTAACCACATTCCTGTGTTTGTTAGAAGTTTAGCAAAATTAGTTTCTCCAACTATAAAATTGTCGCGGAAAGACGTTTCTTTATAATAGGGTTTTTAAAATATGAAAGCTTGGGACATTTTTTATAAAAACGTTTGTCAAAACGATTTTGTCGGAGCAAGAGATAAAATTGTTTTGTCAGTCTCTGGTGGAATAGATTCTGTCTGCATGCTACATATGTTTTGGCGTCTTGCGAAGAAAATAAATATTAATTTCTTGGTAGTGAATTTTGATCATAATTTAAGAGAAGAGTCTTTGAAAGAAGCAAATGTCGTAAAAAATTTGTCGGCCAAATTTGGAATTGAATGCGTTCTTGAGAAAATCAGCGTAAAGGAATATTCAAGATCCCACTCTGTTTCAGTTGAAACGGCAGGGAGAGAATTAAGATATTTAACTCTTGAAAAAATTGCAACTAAATACAATTGCAACAAGATTGCCATCGCGCATAACGCAAATGATAATGCCGAAACCGTAATCATGTGGCTTTTAAGAGGAACTGGGAATTTTGCCGGAATACCTCAAAAAAGAGAAGTAAACAAGAAAATTGTCATAATACGACCCTTACTGCCGATTAAAAGAAAGTTGATAGAAGAGTACGTTAAAAGCCATAATCTTCAATTCTGTGTTGATAAATCTAACTTTTCAGATATTTACACAAGAAACAAAATACGATTTTCCCTTATGCCTATTTTTGAAAAAATAAACCCTATGTTTGTAGAACATATTTTTGATTTAAGCTGCATACAGAATAGAGAAAACGCGTATTTGGAAGAAATTTCGATTAATTTATTGAAAAAATGTGTAAAAACAAAGAGAAATCAAATTTTGCTTGATTTGACGATGTTTTTACGATATAATAAAGTTATGCAATTTAGAATTTTAAAAAATATATTACCGCAAAATAAATATAGTTCACATATTAATTTCATAATGCATAAAATTTTATCGTCAGATAAATCTATTTATAAGTTGTCTTCCGATTGGGTTTTTAAGATGAAATCAGATAAAGCCTGTTTTGTTAAAAAGAGAAAATTGTGAAAAAAGGAGATTATGAGTGAATATTCTTTTTTCTGAAAAATTAATACGAAAAAGAATCAGCGAAATTTCAGAGCAAATATCGTTTGATTATAAAGATAGAGAAGTGTTGCTTATTGGAGTTTTAAACGGTAGTTTTGTGTTTTGTGCTGATGTTGTGCGCAATTTGACAAATGTGAAATTTAAGATAGATTTCATTACGATAAGTTCATATTTAGGTATACGTTCAACTGGAAAAATAGAAGTGCTTTCAAGGTTTAAAGAAAATATTACGGGCAAAGACGTGCTTATACTGGACGATATTATTGAAACGGGCATGACTTTAGATTTTATAATTAAAGAAGTCGCTTCAAAAAATCCTAAAAGTCTTAAGACATGTGTTTTGGTTGATAAAAGATGTATGCGTAAAAAGGATGTTCCTGTTGAATATATATGTTTAGAGATGGCTGCTAGTATGGGTAACGATTTTGTTGTAGGTTATGGTTTGGATTATAATGGGTTTTTCAGAGGACTACCTTATATATGTAAATTAGAGGAGTTTGTTAGATGAAGATAAAAAAGAAAATTCCGTGGCTTGTGTTTTTCTGGGTAATGTTGTTTATAATTATTTTTATGGTTGTGAATTCTTTCAGACAAAAATCTCAGGAACTTGAACTTGAGTACTCCCAATTCAAACAATGTATAAGAAACGGAAATATATCAAAAGTTTTAGTTGGCTCGGAATGTATTAAGGGGTATTTTAGAGATAGCAACGGGATACTAAGAAAATTTAAAACTATTCCTATGAATGATCCTAACCTTGTAAAAGACATGGAAGATGGTAAAGTGTTTGAATTTTCGGCTACGACAAAGAATGATTGGATTTCGCCTATCCTTTTTAACTGGGGACCTATGATTCTTTTAATTTTGTTTTGGCTTTGGGTAATTAGAGGCATGGGTGGTGGAAATAAAAGAGCTGTTTCTTTTGGAAAAACAAAAGCGAAACTCGCGGGAAAGAATAGTGTTGCTAAAAAAATCACTTTTAAAGATGTTGCAGGATGTGGCGAAGCGAAAGAAGAACTTAAAGAGATAATAGAGTTTTTGAAAAGTCCGGCAAAATTTAAGAAGCTAGGGGGAAAAATTCCTAAAGGTGTTTTACTTTTCGGATTGCCTGGAACAGGAAAGACGTTGCTTGCAAAGGCCGTTGCAGGCGAAGCTGACGTTCCGTTTTTTTCTTCAAGTGGTTCGGAATTTGTTGAAATGTTTGTAGGTGTTGGCGCTTCAAGGGTGAGGGATCTTTTTGAACAGGGTAAAAAGTCTGCGCCATGTTTGTTATTTGTTGACGAAATTGACGCTGTGGGCAGGCACAGGTTTGCAGGTATAGGAGGGGGACATGATGAGAGAGAACAGACGTTAAATCAGCTTCTTGTTGAAATGGATGGCTTTGACACGAAAGAAGGCGTAATTTTAATCGCTGCAACAAATAGACCGGATGTTTTAGACCCTGCGCTTTTAAGGCCGGGAAGATTTGACAGACAAGTTGTAGTTCCGAGTCCCGATATTAAAGACAGAGAGGAAATACTTGCTGTGCATTCAAAACAAATAAAACTTAGTGGTGATATAAACTTGAATATTATTGCGAGAAGAACTCCCGGATTTGTCGGTGCAGATCTTGCAAATCTTGTAAACGAAGCAGCTCTTCTTGCAGCAAGAAATAATCAGGAAGTCGTAAATATGGAAAATATAGAAGAAGCTATTGAGAGAGTTGTTGCCGGCCCTCAGAGAAAGTCTTGTTTAATGTCTGCTAAAGAAAGACGAATTACTGCTCATCATGAAGCGGGACATGCTCTTGTTGCAAAATTTGTTCCAAATACAGATCCTGTTCATAAAGTTTCTATAATTCCGCGCGGGAGTGGTTTAGGATATACGCTTCAGCTGCCAGAAGAAGATAAACATTTGAATTCAAAAGCCGAACTGCTGGATAAAATTGCAATATATATGGGCGGGCGTGTAGCTGAAGAACTTGTGTTTTCAGGGGCAGAGATTACTACAGGCGCTCGAGAGGACATATTTAGAGCAACAAATATTGCTAGGAAAATGGTTACGGAATTTGGTATGAGCGATAAAGTAGGTGCTATGTCTCTAAAACGACCGGAAGAGGAAGTGTTTTTGGGCAGAGATATTTCAAGAGATATAAGATATTCCGGAAAAATTTCTGAGCTTGTAGATGAAGAGGTTAAAAGTATTATGGATACTGCAAAAAGTAGAGCTTCCAAAATTATTAAGGATAATATGAAGATTTTAAATAAGATTGTGGATTACCTTTTAGAAAGAGAAAATTTGAGCGGTGAGGATATAGATAAGATACTAAAGGGTGAAGAATTAGTTTCTTTACCTGAAGACAATTCTTTGATTGATGTGAAGGATAAAAAAGAAAACACTGTTGAAAAGGAAGTTACAAGCGAGCAAGTTTTAGAGAATAAAATATAAAGTGAAAACGTTTAATTTTAATAGGAAAAAAGCGCAAGAAGCTATAAAACTTTTGCTTGAATCTTTTGGAGAAGATCTCAATAGGGAAGGAATCAGACACACTCCGGAGAGAGTCGCAGACTTTTATAAAGAGGCTTTATCAGGAAATGAAATTGATCCTTTAAAGCTCATTTCGGTGCATTATGCGATAGAAAATCATGAGGAAATAGTTCTAGTTAAAAATATTCCATTTTATTCTATATGTGAACATCATCTGCTTCCTTTTTTTGGTCAGGCAAATGTAGCATATATACCTGAAAAAGATAGAATAGTCGGTGTATCAAAAATTATAAAACTTGTGGAAGTTTTTGCAAGTAGACTACAACTTCAGGAAAGACTTATAAAACAGATTGCAGACACTGTAATGCAATCGGTAAAACCGCGCGGAGTTATGGTAGTCGTTGAAGCAGAACATTTGTGTGTGACTATGAGAGGCGTTAAAAAACCAGGTTCAAAAATTGTTGCATCTGCTATGCGCGGTATATTTTTAAAGGATGTAAGAACGCGTTCTGAAGCAATAGCGTTGTTAAAAATTTAATGATAGTTAAAGAGACTCAAAGATAGCTTATTACTGAAAAACGTCGCTGTGTTAAGACGTAAATTTATTTTAGGTTGTCAGCTTTTAATGATTATAAGAAAAGCAGTTGTAAACAGTCTTAGTGACGCTTTAAAGCTTGTTAGAAGTGTGGGATGTAGCTTTAATATTAATGGATTTCTTGCAAAGAAAGGACTTCTTAACGCAATAGTTATTGAGGAGATAGATAACAGGGCGGCAAATATTTTAAAACAGGAAGCTATTTCTGTTGGAGCGGATTCTGCAGTAAATGAAGTTGTTAGTAAATTTAAACATGGGAGTTCTGACGCGATTTTGTTTGCCACTGTAGATCAGATTGAAAAGTTAATAAATAAACTTAGTTTGCAGCCATTCGGATTAAAAGAAGTTGCTTTAAAACTTGCCAATGTAATAAATGAAAAAAAAGTTTTTAAGTACGGTGACAAGTATTTTGATTTATCAAAACCTGTTGTCATGGGTATTGTAAATATGGATCCTAATTCTTTTTCGGGAGACGGTTTGACAGATCCCGACAAAGCGCTTAAACAGGCTATTGAATTTGAAGAGTTCGGTGCTAAAATAATAGATATAGGAGCGGAGTCTTCAAAACCAGGATCTAAGCTTATTGATGCGGAAACAGAAATAAAGAGATTACTTCCTGCTCTTAGGAAAATAAAGAAAAATGTTCGTATTCCAGTTTCAGTAGATACTTATAAGTATGAGACGGCAAAGGCAGCTCTTGATGAAGGCGCAGATGTAGTAAATGATGTTTTCGCTTTAAGGAAAGGTAAGGATAAGTTAGCGAAGCTTATAGCGGATGCTAAAGTGGGCTTAATACTTATGCATATGAAAGGCATACCGAAGAATATGCAAATGTCGCCGAGTTATAAAAACTGTACGTCTGAGGTATATAAGTTTCTTAAAGAACGTAAAGAATATGCGGTTAGTTTCGGTGTAGTTGAAGAACGCATTGCAGTCGATCCAGGTCCGGGTTTTGGAAAAAATGTAGAACATAATATTGAACTAGTAAAGAATATCAGCATTTTTTCAACGCTTGGTGCAGTTGTAGGCGCAGTATCAAGAAAAAGATTTATAAAATTGCTTACAGGAGACGAAGATAAAACGGCTTTTATCATTGCAAATTTTCTTACAGCGTTTTACGGTGCAGATATTATAAGAGTTCACGATGTAAAAAAGACAGTAAATGTTTTAAAGATAGCTGAAATTTTCCAGAGAGTGTAGTAATAGTGGAAACTTTAAAATATATAAATATAAGCAATTTCTTTATAATAGGGAAGTTTCTATTAAGTGTTTACAATAGATATATAGCCAATTTCCTTGATATTATTATACTTGCTGTAGTGTTTTACAAGATTATTCTTGTTATTAAGAAAACTAGGGCGATACAAATTGTCTTCGGCATATTTATAATCTTGTTTTTTACAACTGTTGCAAAATTTTTACATCTGAGGTCAATAGTATGGATTTTAGAAAATTTTTGGATTACCCCTGTTGTCGTTTTTTCTGTTGTGTTTCAGGCAGAAATCCGAAATGTTTTAGCTCAAATCGGCGGGCAAATTTATGGTTCTAAACTAAAAATAAAAGATCCTTATGTTAACGAAGTTGTAGAGACTGTAAAGGATTTAAGCGTATCTATGACGGGTGGCCTTATATCTATAGAAAATAAAGTAGGTTTGAAGAACTTTACGGAAACAGGAGTACCTTTAAATGCGGATGTTTCAAAAGAATTGTTACTTTCAATTTTTAAGAATAAGTCAGCACCGTTACACGATGGAGCCGTGATAATATCTAACGATAAAATTTTGGCTGCGGGATGTTTGTTCCCTTTAAGCCATGATAACGTAAAAATGTTTGGGACAAGACATAGAGCGGCGCTTGGTTTAAGTGAAGTAACAGACGCAGTTACAATTGTTATTTCCGAAGAAACAGGTATAGTATCTGTTGCTTATAAGGGGAAATTAAAAACGAATATATCGCCAAAGGAGCTTAAAGAAATAATTGTTACAAGTGGTGAGGCTTTGCTTTGAGATCAAAATGAAAAAATTATATGACAAAATGAGAAAAGACTGGTTTCTTAAATTACTTGCTTTGGGAATTGCTTTTTTGGTTTGGCTTATAAATAGCATGAAATGAGTTAAGGTTTTATCTATTAATTATCGTTTGACAGTTTGACTCTTAAGATGTTGATAGGTTGGTTGCTGAAACTTTAATGGGAAAAGTTTTAAGGGAAAGAGGTATGTTTAAATGAAATGATAAAACTTGGCGTTAACATAGATCACATAGCGACTCTAAGACAGGCGAGGAAAGAAAATTTTCCTTCAATAATTGAAGCGGCAGCGATTTGCGAAAGAAGCGGAGCAGACAGTATAACTGTGCACTTGCGAGAAGATAGGAGACACATTCAAGACGAAGATGTTTACAATTTGAAAAATTCTCTTAAGACAAAACTAAATCTTGAAATGGCCCCAAATGAGGAAATAGTTAAAATAGCTTTGGACGCGAAACCGGATTTTGTGTGTATAGTGCCTGAAAAAAGACAAGAACTTACCACAGAAGGCGGACTTAATGTTAAGAACCAGAAAAGTAAACTTTTAAATGTTGTTGCTAGACTTAGAAAAGCTGGAATTATTGTAAGCATGTTTATTGACGCTGACGTAGAACAGGTTTTTGCGTGTAGTGATATAAAAGCCGACGCTGTAGAACTTCATACAGGGCGTTACGCAAAATTTTTCAGAGAAAATGGAATAAATAGCGTTGAATTTAAAGAAGAGATGAGAAGGATTTTTGAAGCGTCACAAGTGGCGATAAAGGAGGGTCTTATACTAAATGCAGGGCATGGGCTAGACTATGATAATGTAAGACAAATTTGTAAAGTCTCCGGCATGAATGAGTTTAATATAGGTTTTTCAATCATTGCAAGATCGGTGTTTACAGGTCTTGGAATGGCTGTTAAAAATATTAAAAAACTTATTAATGGGAATTAGAATATGTGCGGGATTTTTGGATATGTAGGTAATAAAAATAGCGTAGACATAATATTTAGCGGTTTAAAAAAACTTGAATACAGAGGATATGATTCTTCCGGTATTGCTGTCGTCATTGATAAAGAGTTACAAATAAGAAGAAGTGTTGGCAGACTTTGTAATCTTAAATCAAACCTTTTGAAGAGTCCTATGAGTGCAAATATAGGTATAGGACATACTCGTTGGGCCACACACGGGAAACCTTCTGAAAAAAATGCTCACCCACATATGGATCCTACTAAAAGTATAGTTATAGTTCACAATGGTATAGTGGAAAATTATGGTAAATTGCGAACCGAACTGTTAAAATGCGAATGGGAATTTAAATCTGAAACTGATACTGAAATAATAGCGCATCTTATAAGAAGATGTTATAAAAATAATCTATTTAATGCTGTCCAAAAAGCTTTGTGTAAAGTTAAAGGTTCTTACGCGCTTGGAGTGTTATGTAAATACGAGTCTGATAAAATAGTGTGCGCAAAGCAAGATGCCCCCTTGATTATAGGAGTTGGCAAGGGTGAGAATTTTATAGCTTCTGATGTTACGGCATTGCTTCCTTATACGCGTGATATGATTTTCCTTGAAGACGGCGACATTGCTGAGGTCAGCGCGGAGAAAATAGTTGTAAAAGATATTAAGGACGGTATAAAAAACAGAGAGATAAAAAATATACAGTGGAATGCTGCACAAGCTGAAAAAGACGGCTATAAGCATTTTATGTTGAAAGAGATATTTGAGCAGCCTCGCGCAATAGAAAATACTTTTAGAGGTAGAATTTATCCAGAGACAGGCAGAATTTGCATTGAGGAAGCTAAGCTCAAAGAAGAAGATATTAGAAGCCTTTCAAACATTTATATTGTAGCTTGCGGAACGTCATACCATGCAGGCCTAGCGTCTAAATTTTTATTTGAAAATTTTACGAAAATACCAACCGAGGTTGACATTGCTTCTGAGTTTAGATATAGAACTCCTATTCTAAATGAAAAAACTTTAATTATAGTTATTTCTCAATCCGGTGAAACTGCAGACACTTTGGCGGCTTTAAAGCTTGCGAAAAGTAAGAGTTGTCAAACTCTTGCGGTGTGTAATGTCGTGGATTCAAGCATTAGTCGTGAAGCTAAATATACAGTTTACACCCATTGTGGTCCCGAAATAGGCGTTGCTTCTACAAAAGCTTTTACAAGCCAGCTTGCTGTTCTTTATTTGCTTGCTTTTGATTGGGCGTATAAAAGAGGAAAACTCACAAAAGAGAAATTGAAAGAATATTTAAAAGAATTATGGGAAATTCCTTTAAAAATCAGTAAGTTTTTGAAAAATACTGAATCTCTTCAAACTCTTGCTAAAGAGTTCATGAATAAGAAAGATTTCTTGTATTTAGGGAGACATGTAAATTACCCTGTTGCGTTAGAAGGTGCGTTGAAACTAAAAGAAATTGCATATATGCACGCCGAAGGTTATGCTGCTGGTGAAATGAAACATGGACCGATAGCTTTAATTGACGAATCTATACCTATACTTGCAATAGCTGTTAAAAGCGAAGTTTATAAGAAAATAGTTTCAAATATAGAGGAAGTTAAGTCTAGAGGTGGGAGTGTTGTAGTAGTGGCAAGTGAATCTGACAAAGAAATTGTAACTAAAAGCGACTACACAATTTATGTGCCTGAAGTTGACGAATTTATATCTCCGCTTATGACCGTAATTCCGTTGCAACTTTTGGCTTATTACATTGCAGTTTTTCTCGGCTGCGATGTGGATCAACCTAGAAATCTTGCTAAATCTGTCACAGTGGAATGATTTCATTGTATTTTTTGAATTTGAAATTTAATATACGTTGTAACTGAATCTTAATTTCTCTTGCTTAGCTCCGTTTAATTTTGCGTTTAGTAGTATTGGGACAACATTTGTATAATAATATTTCGCAAAATCTATAAACTTGAAAATCGTTAATTTAGTCAAATTATTACAATTATTTTTAATTGCTTTTACCTTTTCTTGTAAAATTAAGTATTAGATATGAATATAGGCGTTGATATTGAAGAGATTAAGAGATTTGCGAAATATGTGAAAGACAAAAAATATTTAAAAAGAGTTTTTACGGACGAAGAAATATCATATTCGCTTGCTAAGAAAAACGCTATGCAACATTTGGCCGCGCGTTTTGCGGCAAAAGAGGCCGTTTGGAAAGCGTTAAATACTAGAAATAAGAGATTTATGGTTACTGATATCTCAATTAAAAATAATAAAGACGGTAGACCGCAAGTTTATATTAGAAATAAAAAATGTAAGAAGATAGATGTATCATTGTCTCATACTGACAAATATGTCGTTGCCTTTGCAGTTGTTTTTTAAAAAGTTTTTATGGAAAAACAAGAAATTGAAAATTTTGTTTTGAAACTAAAAAGAAATCCTGACAGTCATAAATATGATTATGGTCATGTTTTGGTAATTGCAGGCTCTAAAACTATGCCGGGCGCGGGTATTTTATGTTGTTTAGGGGCGTTGCGTTCCGGAGTGGGGCTTGTAACTTACGCTGTTAAAGATGTTTTTTTAAATCAGGCTTGCTCAATGTCAAAACCTGAAATAATGTTTTTTGTTTATGAGACAGTAACGGAAATTCTTGATTTTGTTAAATGCAGAAAGATTTCCTCCATCGTCATAGGACCCGGATTAAAAGCAGATTTTGGCGTGCTTTGCAAATTTATTAAGGAAATTGTTTGTTCAGTTGATATTCCAGTTGTTTTAGATGCTTCGGGGATTGCTTGTTTTAATGGCATTTCAAACGAATTTAAAAGTGTAAAAGCTAAGCTTATAATAACGCCGCATCTAGGCGAATTTGCTAAACTTTTAAGTATGGATATTTCCAGAATAAAAAATAATAGAGAAAAAATAGCTGCGGATTTTGCTAAGGAGAATTCTCTCATTTGCGTTCTTAAAGGAAATAATACTATTGTATCTTCTAGTAAAGAAACGTATATAAACGGCACCGGTACTCCTGCGATGGCCACTGCCGGCAGCGGGGATGTTTTAAGCGGAATAATATCTTCTTTTGTAAATATTACAGACGATATATTTGAAGCTGTAAAATTTGCAGTTTATACTCACGGACTTGCAGGTGAAATTTCGGAAAAGAGTAGAGGTGCTTCGGGTGTTATTGCAAGCGATATTGCTGAGAACGTTTGTTATAGTATAAAGTGTTTAGGAGACGTAAGATGAATTTAAAGTGCGAAATTATAGGTATGAGAAGGCATATACACAAAAATCCGGAACTCAGCGGAAGCGAGTATAATACTGCAAAATTTATTGAATCTAAACTTGAGGAATTGAAGATACCGTATAAGCGTGTAGGGAAGACAGGAGTGATAGGCACATTAGAAGGTGCAGTTTCCGGAAAAACAATAGCTTTAAGAGCGGATATAGACGCTTTACCTGTCTGTGAAGGCAATGAGGTTGAATATAAGTCCGGTAGCCCCGGCATTATGCATGCCTGTGGACATGACGGACATGTAGCTATAATATTAGGCGCGGCGAAAATTTTGAGCCGAAAAAAAGGTAAATTAAACGGCAATGTTAGATTTATTTTTCAACCTAAAGAAGAAATTTTAAACGGCGCAAAAGCTATGATTAAAGGAAATGCGTTAAAAAGTCCCAACGTGGATTTTATCTTGGGGATTCACGTAAGTCCTTGGATAAAAACGGGAAGAATTGGTTTGAAATTCGGCACTATGATGGCTGCTGTTGACGAGTTGAAAATAGAAATTATTGGAAGAATAGCACACGGGGCTTATCCTCATAAGGGTAAAGATGCTTTAGTCGCGGCTTCCATGTTTGTTAATATGGTTCAATGTATTATCTCGAGGGAGCTTGATCCTTTGGAATATGCGGTTATAACTTTGGGAGAAATTAAAAGTGGAGGCGCTTATAATATATTATGTGATAAAGTGAAAGTAAAAGGTACAGTTAGAAGTTTCAATAGTAAAACGAGAAATTTTATAAAGACAAGTATTTTGGGAAAACTTAATGCCATAGAATTAGCTTATGGGGTTAAATGTGTCGCTAACTATAATAAAGTAGGAGAGGCGCTTATTAATAGCTATGAGATTACGGAAAGATGTGTTAAAACTGCCCAAGAATTTTACGGTAAAGATAATGTTGAGATATTGGAAAAGCCGTCTATGGGCGGTGAAGATTTTTCTGAATATTTAAAATTAGTACCTGGCAATTTTATGCATATAGGCACTTGCAAGAATGAACATACTTCCTATCCATGGCACCACAGTAATTTTAACATTGACGAAGGGGCCCTGCCGAAAGCCGCAAAATATATTGCATATACCGCAGAACAATTTTTAAAACAGGCAACCCAGACGGTAAAAATGTAAAATTAGAAATTTATGGTTTAATTTGTTATTTTTTAATAAAAGTGAATTTGTTAGATTTTAGCGGTTTCTGTTATCTCTACTTCAAAAATGCCGTTCTTTAAAGATAATGGGGAGTGTGGACTGTAAACGGCATTAGCGATGTACCGTGTTTTGTTTAACAGAGTCTTATTTAAACATTTTGACGCAGAGCAGTTTGTTGTATTTTTGTTTTCAGCTTGTTGAAGTTCCACTTTGATATAGTTATCTGTTAGAGCTTTATATTCCCCTACTTTTACAGCTTTTCTTTTTGTGCCTATATATTTTTTTAGAAAAATTTTTCTTTTTTCAAAATCTATTTTAGACAATTCTTGCGATCTATTTTTTATTTCGTTTGCGCAGACTTTGTTTTTAAATGTTGAAGCTTTTGTGCCTTGTCTATCGGAATACCTGAATATATGTAATCTTGTAAACGGGAGTCGTTTTATAAAATTACATGTCGCTTTATGATTTTTTTTAGTTTCATTAGGGAATCCCGTGATTACGTCTGTAGTAAGCGCTAAATCGGGTAGAACCTCCACCATTTTGTTTATTTTTTTTTCAAACTCTTTTGCTGAGTATTTTCTGTTCATTTGTTTTAATATCTTGTCGCTTCCCGACTGCAATGGGATATGTAGATGACAGCATATCTTTTCTGGATTTTCTTTAATGGCTTCTATCAATTTATTATCAACCGCGTTTAATTCTATAGATGAAACTCGTATTCTAAAATCTAGAGGGATTTTAATTATTTTTTCAATAAGTCCTGATAGTCCTGTTTTTAGTAATCTGTCGTTGTATTTTCCTAAGTTTATCCCAGTTATGACTATTTCGCAGTAACCGCGTTTTACAAGATTTTCAATTTCTGACAAAACTTCTTTTTCGGACTTACTCCAAGAAATGCTTCTTATATAAGGGACTATGCAGTAACTGCAAAAATTATTGCAGCCGTCCTGTATTTTCAAAAACGCTCTTGAATGCTTATCAAAGCTCGAAACTATTTGCTTTTGGGGTTCAATAAAAAGTTTTGTTTTATCTGTTATTATTTCAATGTCAGTATCGGGCAAAAGTGTTTTGACGCAAATATTTTTGTTTTTTACAATACATCCTGTCAGTATTATTTTAGGTTTATTTGGCAATTTTGCTGTTTTTCTTAAGAAATATTCACATTCTTTGTCGGCTTTTGCGGTTACAGTGCAAGAATTAAAAACAATAATGTCAGCTTCCTCAGGTTTCTGCGCGTGTTCAAATTTATCGTTTTTAAATTTCTCGGAAACAAGCTGTGATTCGTATTGATTTACTTTGCAGCCAAAAGTATATATGTAATATTTTTTCATTTAAAAGTTTTAAAATAGTTTAAAGTTAAAATAATTGCCACTATTGCGGCTGTTTCTACTCTTAAAATATTGTCTCCAAGCGTTACGCTTTTAATGCCTAGTGATTTGGCGAATCCTACTTCTGCGTCTTCAAAACCGCCTTCTGGACCTATAAGAATATTTGCACCTTTATATTTTAAATTGTTTTTAAAAATGTTATTAATAAGAGTTTTGCTGTTGCCGTTATTTTCGCTTTCCCAGGGTATGATGTTTATAAAATCCCTTTCTAAAGCGACATTTTTACAGGCGGCTTTAAAATCTACAAGTCCTTTTATTTTCATAATATCATTTCTTCTGCATTGCGAGCTTGCGGCGATAACTATCTTTTCATATCGGTTTAGTCTATTTTTTGAAAAACTGATATTCACACTCCTTTTAGTGCTGATGGGTATAATTTCAGAAACGCCTATTTCAACGCATTTTTCTACGAGCCATTCAAACCTATTAGCTTTGGATATTGAAGTGTAGAGTTTTATAATGAATTCCGGAATTTTATATGAAGAAAATAAAATATTTCCACTAACCAGATTTTTATTTATTGAATTAATTTTTGCTTTGTAAGAGTTTCCGGTACCGTCAAAAATCATTATTTCGTCGTTAAGTTTAAACCGTCGTACATTAAGTATGTAGTGTGCTTGTTCGTCTCTAACGGTGAAAGTAGTTTCTTTTATATTTTCAGGTTTTACGTAAAAATGTGTCATAAAAATTCCTATATATTTTTATTATACATAATCAAAGTAATAAAATTAAAAAATGATTTTATTAATTTAATAACCTAAAGACATTACAATGCACGATTGGAGTAAAATTGCCAAAAGTGAAAAAATAAGTAAGATATTGTTTTAAATTTATACTTAGTTATAAATAGGATAGGTTTTGTTTGCGATATTTTAAGATGAGGTGAATGTTTTTAAATATCTTGTATACTAAGGGTTTGACAATTAAGAGTATCTTTTTATAGAATCAATTGATGTTAATTTATATTAACTTATAATATAAAATTAATGTAAAATTAACAATTATTTATTTTTTAAGTTGTTGAAAAAGCAGTGAAGTCTGTATTTCCCGATTATTTAGTTAAGGTTAATATGTTATTAATACGGCGTCAGAGTGAAATCAGGTTTTAAAAAGGGGGGTGTGGCAGAGTGGTTTAATGCACCAGACTGTAAATCTGGCGGGCTTGCCCTTCGGTGGTTCAAATCCATCCGCCCCCATCATTAAAAAAGTAAATGTAAAAAAATGTGATGTATGTGTGTTTTGCGGGAGTAGCACAATGGTAGTGCTTCAGCCTTCCAAGCTGGCCACGCGGGTTCGATTCCCGTCTCCCGCTTTTGAAATGAAAATTTAGTAAGAATAAGTATTTCTGAGTGTGTACGCCGAGGTGGCTCAGCGGTAGAGCACCTCCTTGGTAAGGAGGTGGTCACGGGTTCAATTCCCGTCCTCGGCTAATGTATGCTTTAGAAATTATAGATAGGACAGAGTGCGAATAATAGGGATACTTGGGAGGAGAAGGGGAAATGGTAAAAGGGAAATTTGAGCGGAGCAAGCCGCACATAAATGTAGGTACGATAGGGCATGTGGATCATGGTAAGACGACGTTGACGGCAGCGATAA
>JAISUD010000002.1 GCA_031272265.1 Endomicrobium sp.
AGGATTTATCAGAGCTTAAGAAAGAAACTGAGACCCAAAAAAAAGATGCTGAACATAAATTGAAAGTGTTTGAAGAAAAGGGAATTGCGGACAAATTAAAACTTCAAACAAGTTTTGAAATGGATATAAATAAGGTTCAAAGCTTTAAAGGGAACGTGGATACTTATTATATTGAAGAATTAAGTAATTTGATTGAGAATAATAAGTTTTTAATAGAGCAAGCTATTTTATCTTATGATTTTGGCATCAATAAATCGTTTTTTGAAGAAATAAACAAACAACTGGAAATATTGAAACAAGAATTTAGTAATTTAAACGTAATTTTTGAACGTTCTAAAGCTATCAGTAGCAACTTAGAAGATATTTTAATACGATTGATTTCTAAGCGAGATAAATTTAAAGAAGAATTTGCAAAAATAAAAAGAGAAATTAATATCACAAATCTTGACCCTGACGACTATATTAAAATAAAAAAAGAGTTAGAAATATCAAAGACTAGATTAATTGAGATTGATAAATCTGAAGCTAAAAGGAAGAAATTAGATAATCAGCTTAAGGTGAGTTTAGGAGACTTAGATAGATTATGGCATAAAGAGTTTGAAATTCTTCAGGAAGAAGCTCGAAAAATAAATGATAGCAAAACTAAATTATCAGTAAAAGTAGAATATAAAGCGCGTAAGGATAAATTTCTAAGTAAGCTACAAAATGATTTTAAGGGAGAGGGAATAAGAGGAACGTTATTTGAAGATGTATCCAATAAATATGAAGATTTTATAGATATATTTAAAGATGGTTTTCAAAAACTTAAAACTATAATAAAAAATGAACATCAGCAAAGTCATTTTAGAAAACATTTTGAAAGCGATTTCTACGATCTTTTGACATTTAGAGTCGCGGATGAGGTAACTATTAATTTTGAAGACAGACCTTTGAGAGAGCATTCATTGGGACAGAGGGCTTCCGCGCTAATTCTGTTCCTATTAGCGCAAAAAGAAAACAATATTTTAATAATAGACCAACCGGAAGACGATTTGGACAATCAAACTATTTATGAGGATGTTATTAAAGAAATTAAGAAAATAAAAGGAGATATGCAGTTTATATTTGCCACGCATAATGCGAATATACCGGTTCTTGGCGACAGTGAAATGATAATTGCTTGTGAATATACGGACGGTAGGAATATTAAAGTGGAAACCGGTAGTATTGATAAGAAGTTCCCTATTCAAGAAAAAGTAATTAGGATAATGGAAGGTGGAAAAGAAGCATTTGAGAGTAGGAGAAAGATTTACAATATTTGGAATAATGAGGAAACAAAATAAATGGACGCACTGGAATTATTGGATATTATAAGCTCGGGCGAAACTAGTCGTGTGCAGTTCAAAGAAAAATTGGATAATGATAAGTCCATTGCTGCTGAAATGATTGCCATGTCTAACTCTAAAGGTGGGCGTATTATCTTTGGAGTCAAAGACAAAAGAGGAGAAATATCAGGATTAGGTTTTGAAGAACTGCAAGATTATGGGAGTCGTTTGGCTACGATAGCTGACAATTTAATAAAACCAAGTATATTTATTTGTACAGAAGTTGTTTCTGTTAGCGATAAAAAAGTTTTGGTTATAGATATAGAAGAGGGAATGAACAAACCTTATAAGGACAGTCAGGGCGCAATTTGGATTAAACAAGGACCAGATAAAAGACGGGTGACTGATAATAATGAGGTAAAAAGACTTTTTCAACAGAGTGGCAATTTATCAGCAGACGAATTGACTGTTAAAGGAACTGATATAAACGATATTGACGAAAAATTATTTGCCGATTATTTTAGGGAGGAATTCAGGCAGACATATCAAGAGAAAGCTCTGTCTTTTGAAAGGGCGTTGCAAGTAAAAAGAATTATGAGAGACGGGGAAATCACTTTAGCGGGACTGCTTTTTTTCAACAATAGTCCTCAGACTATAAAACCCGCTTTTACGGTTAAAGCCGTTTCTTTTATAGGCAATGATCTTTCAGGAACAGAATATAGAAGCAAACCTTCGGATTTCAAAGGGACAATTCCTGAATTGTTTAAGCAGGCGACGGATTTTTGCAGTGCTAATCTACACCATATACAGAAAGATAAAAAGGATTTTAATTCAAAAGGGAGTTTAGAAGTTTCTCATACGGCCCTTGAAGAGTTAATTGTGAACGCCTTAATTCACAGAGATTATTTTAAAAACGCTCCAGTGAGAATTCTTATATTTGATAATCGGATTGAAATAATAAGTCCGGGTGTATTGCCTAATAGCTTAATAGTTGACCAAATAAAATACGGCAATACCGTAATACGCAATAATCAGATTGTAACTTTTGCACAGCATTTACTCCCTTACTCCGGTTTAGGGTCAGGTATAAAAAGAGCTTTGAAGGAACAACCTGACATTGAGTTTATAAATGACTCCGACGGAGAGCAGTTTATAGTGAAAATTCCGAGACCGGAAAGAGTAGTAAAGAAAAATAATGATTTCAACTCTTGAACAAATATTATCGGATATAAATTATGAAGATTTAGGCTTGTGGAAAATATCTGAAATTACGCATTTTTGCCGAGATAAAAATCTTTGGAACTATCAAACTGAAGCGCTTAAAAATATAATAAAAGTTTTGAAATTGTATTTTGAAAACAAAAACGGTAAGAAAAATTTTTTAGATAAATACCTTAACAAAGGCGTAAAAATTGCCGGCATTAAAAAATTTTTAAATTCTAAAGACAGAAAGAAGAGCGCTGTAAATAAGAGATTTGATTTTTTTAGGAATCATTTTGAAGTTTTGGAAGGAGTGGAAGACGAGTATATTTCCGGCGAAAACTTTTTAAACAGAGCTTGTTTTTGGATGGCGACGGGATCAGGTAAAAGTCTTGTACTTATTAAAACAATAGAAATCTTGGATCATTTGCAGAAAAAAGAACTTATTCCTAAGAAAGAGATAATGCTGTTATTGCCTAGACAAGATTTAATCAGTCAATTTAAAAGAGAAGTAAGCGATTTTAATTCCGACAGGGAAAAGAAAATAGAGCTTGTCAGTCTTAAAGATTATGAAAATGATAAGCAGAACCAGTCTCTTGATTTTGACGACACTATTAAAGTTTATTTTTACAGAAGCGATTTATTGAGGGACGAAAGAAAAGAGGCGTTTTTAGATTATAAAAATTACCAGAATGACGGGAATTGGTATGTATTTTTGGACGAAGCGCACAGAGGCGAAAAAGAAAATTCTTTAATGCAGGATTATATCTGCGTTTTGTCTAAAAACGGTTTTTTGTTTAATTTCAGTGCGACTTTTAGTGAAGAAATTGATTTTGCCACGACGTGTTATAACTTTAATTTAATGAAATTTATAAATGAAGGTTACGGTAAGAATCTCTATTTAAGCAATTCTTATTTTTCTTTCAGCAAAGACAACGACGATTTTAGCGAAAAAGATAAGCAGAAACAAGTTTTGAAATCTTTGATAGTCTTCACGCTGGTTAAAATGCAAAAACAGGATAATTTATACCATAATCCTCTGCTTATGACGTTTGTTAATTCTGTGAATACCAGTGACGCGGATCTATTGTTGTTTTTTAAAAAATTAGAGGAAATAGCCGTTGGCAGCGTTGAAAACGCTTTGTTTGAACAATCAAAACAAGAGCTGATTTCAGATTTTTTGAACAATAGACGATACTTTTTCAGCGAAGAAGAATTTCAACTTGACGCTGAACTCGTCAAAAAAATTGAAATTAAAGATGTTTTATTGCAGGTTTTTAACAGTCGCAGGCACGGCAAGATAGAATTGCTTGAAGGTGAAAAAGGCAAAGAAATTGTTTTAAAGCTTCAAACAGCGCAAAGTCCTTTTGCTTTAATAAAAATAGGTGAGGCGGAAAGATTTCGTAGACAACAGCTTGGAAATGAATATATGCAGATTATCGGCTTTGATGAAAAAAAGATTTTTGAGAATATAAATCAAGATGAAAACATAAATCTGCTGCTTGGAAGCAGAGGTTTTTATGAAGGCTGGGACAGCAACAGACCCAATGTTATAAATATGATCAACATCGGTAAAAAAGACGCTAAGAAGTTTGTTTTGCAGGCGATAGGCAGAGGTATTAGGGTAGAGCCTCGCAAAGGAGTGAGAAAAAGGCTTGATTACGGGGACGCGAATAAAAATGTTCTACTTGAAACGCTTTTTATTTTTGCGACTGATAAGAATTCTATAAAAGCAATCGTGGAAACCGTCAATGAAAATCAAAGTCGTCAAGAACGAGAAATATCTTTGTGGGAAAATGACGAAAAGCCTTTTGATTTACTTATTCCTGTCTATAAGGAAACAGAGATTTCTCCTGTTTTTGCAAAATTTAATATAGCGTCGGGAACGCTTGAAAAGTTTAAAGAGTACTGTGGAGGACTAGATGAAAATTTAATGCTTTTAAAAAATAAAATAAGCGTTCAGAAACTAAATTCAACTTTTGAGAAGATTCAAAACGGTTCTCTATTTCAAGTAAAAAGCGAAAATGTGTACAGCGATATGAATTTTTTGTTCCAGCAAATAATTGACCTTGCCTGTACTAGACAAAAAATTGTGGACGGTGTAAAAAGACTAGATAATGAAATTATCCATTTTAAACATATTAAAGTTTTTAATTTGAGCGATGAAGAAACGGAACTTTTAGAGGATAAAATTAAAAAAGTTAAAAATTTCACCCCTGTAGATAAAGCTGAAGAAGAATTTAGGAAAGTATTGAAATTAAAAAAAATAGTAAATCATTATTATTTGCCCTTGATATATTCCGAAGACGAAAAAATAAATTATGTAAGCCGTATTATTTATCACCCGAGTGAAGTTAAATTTATTAAAAACCTTGATAATTTTGTAGCGGGAGTAAGTAAAGATAAAAATGTCCAGTGGATGTTTTGCAAAATAAACGAGAATTTAGACAAAATATGCGTGCCGTATTTTTATGCTAAAGATAATTCTTATAGAAAGTTTTTCCCGGATTTTATTTTCTGGATTAAAAATAAGTCTGACTATGAAATTATTTTTATTGATCCTAAAGGAACGAGTCATACGGATTATGAGAGTAAAGTTGATGATTTTGAGAAATTATTTTTTGAAAATGACCGGCCGAAAGTTTTTATTTACAAAGGTATGAAAATAACTTTTAAACTTCAATTGATAGCTGAAGACAAAAATGCAATAGGCGGTAAATATAAATCATATTGGCTTAACGAAGGTGATTTTAGTTTTTTAGAACGTTAGAGAGTGGGCTGAACAACAAGACTCTGACCGTTAAAGATACTGTTCATATTTTTGATTTTTGTGTTGTACTAAGCTTAGAATATAAACAACATAGACATCTCTTTCTTAAGAGTCAATTAAAATTATCAATATAAAAAAAGAATTTAAAATTGCAGTTATAAATTGTGATAAATAATAATTCTTTATACGAACTAAAAATAATAATTAAGTGTCTCTAAGTAAAAATAATTTTATGGAGATGGAGGTGGCGGGAATTGAACCCGCGTCCGAAAATGCTTCAGTAAGACCGCTACAGGTTTAGTCTGGAATATTTCCTCATTTATAACGCCGCTTCCAAACAAGCTCGCCTTATAAACTAACGCTGTTTTAGTTTCATTTTAAACTAGCAACGTAAACAAGTTTAAAACTAACCTGCTTCTTGTCGTTTTATCCTAATAGCAGGTGTCTAAGGTAAAACGTGGCCGTCTTATGCGGCCATTGACACTTCCTGCATTCTAAAATTCTCACGCTTTGTGTTAGTCTTTCTTGTTCTTAAAGCTAAAAGGGCTAACATAACTCCTCCCAAACCCGCGAGAGAATTCGTGTTATGCATTGGAATAGAATTACTGTCATTTATTTTTTAGTCGATTTTTACGGAGCCATCGACTAACTCCGACCTGCTGTCTTAACATCAATCGTTCTCGTCGAAACCTGTTCACCCCCCGATATCATTATTTTTTAATTTAATGGATATTATTTTTTATTTTTAGTCCTTTTTTCATTAAAAAAATCTTTTATAATCTCTGCACATTTGCTGCTTAAATACTTTTCTTTTTCACCTGTAATTTCTATTTTGTGATTAAATTTTTTGTGCTCCGTTATTCTGTAAGCACTGCACGCACCTGCTTTCCTATCAAATGCGCCGAAAGTAACTCTTTTTATTCTTGCATTTATCAAAGCTCCCAGACACATTATACAAGGCTCAATTGTAACATATATATAACAATTATTCAAACGGTAGTTTTTTAGTTTTTTTGCGGCTTTCCTCAGTGCGACATTTTCAGCGTGAGCTGTAGGATCTAGTGATGAAATACATTTATTAAATCCTCTTGCTATTATTTTTCTGTCTTTAACTATAACTGCTCCTATGGGTACTTCCTGTGCTTCTTTTGCTTTATAGGCTTCCTTTACAGCTTGAAGCATGAAATAAGCATCGTCTCCAATTCGTTTATTTCTATCCATTAGTTCTTCTTAGTGTTTATTGTCTTTCAAAGTATATATAAATTTTAGCATTTTGTTTGCAAGTAATTGTTTTTTCCTCGCACCGATCACACTTTACTTAAATAAAAGGATATTATGCTTGCCTATTTCGTTTTAGTCATTATAATTAAAGTTTTATATTGATTGGTTGGTTATAAATTGGAAGCGCGATTTACTTGGTTATATTGGGTATAATTTTGACTTCTAAACTCTTACAGTGTTGCCTTTAGCAAAGCTGTATTTTGATCATAGTTATAAGAAGGTTATGAATAATTTTTGATTTAATATATAATGAATAATAGTTAAATTTATAGTATTTTTAAATTGACTATTATGAAGTCAGTAATTATAGCGTTAAGTTAAGCGGTCGTTGACTGCTTATACTAGAAATATTATAATCTAACATATTCCTAAGAGAAAAAACAATAGCAGAAAATAAAAAATGTCTGAATTCTAAATTGCCGACTATATAAGATTTATTAATATGTGGTGTAAAATTTAAAATAAAGTCTTTACTAAATTTGTCGTGTTAAATAATTTTAAACTGCAGTTTATTATTTTTTAATGTCGGATAGGTAATTCTCCTTCCTAAAAAATAAGTACCTATGAATTACAGCATATTAAAACATATAGACAAAAACTTTATTACCGCAATGGAGAAATAGAATGAAAAAACAAGAAAAAGTTGATATAAAAAAACTTTTGAAAACTGCTCTTGAACCGTCTAAAATTGCAAGAAAATTGCACCCTTTTTACAGAGGTAAGATTGAAATTGTCCCAAAATGCAGAGTTAAAAGTTTTGACGATTTTTCTATATGGTATAGTCCGGGTGTGGCAGCTGTATGCACTGATATTTACAAGAAGCCTGAACTTGTATATAAATACACTAATAAATGGAATAGTGTCGCTGTGGTAAGCGACGGAACAAGAGTTTTAGGGTTAGGTGATATAGGGCCCGAAGCTGGAATGCCAGTTATGGAAGGAAAAGCTCTTTTATATAAATATCTTGGCGGAGTTGACGCTTATCCTATTTGTCTTGGTACGAAAGATGAAAAAGAAATAATACAAACTGTAAAAATATTGCAGCCGTCTTTCGGAGGCGTGAATTTAGAAGATATCGGACATCCTAAATGCTTTTCTATATTGAATACTTTAAGGGAGGAATGCCGTATACCTGTTTGGCATGATGATCAGCAGGGAACGGCGCTTGTAACCTTAGCAGGTTTAATAAATGCTTTAAAGGTCGTCGGCAAGAAAATAGAAAAAGTTAAAATTGCAATGATAGGCGCCGGTGCTGCAAATATATGCATATCAAAACTTTTAAATCTTTACGGCGCGAATCCTGCGAATATAATTTTAGTTGATTCACATGGCATTATTAATAAGGATAGAAATGATTTAATAGCGAATTCTGAAAAGTGGCTGTCAGCTAGAAATACCAACATTAATAACGTGCACGGTGGAATTAAAGAAGCCATAGAAAATGCCGACGCTGTTATTGCTTTATCCACTCCCGGACCAGGTGTGATAAAAAAAGACTGGATAAAAACAATGGCTAAAAGCTCTATAGTTTTTGCGTGCGCAAATCCTGTGCCGGAAATTTGGCCGTGGGAAGCAAAAGAAGCAGGCGCGGCAGTGGTAGCGACAGGCAGGAGTGATTTTCCAAATCAAGTGAATAATTCTCTTGGATTTCCCGGAGTTTTTCGCGGAGTTCTTGACGTAATGGCGTCTACAATCACAGATAATATGTGTATAACAGCTGCAATAGAGCTTGCCTCCTGCATACCCGATAATAGAATAAAACCCAGCAAAATTCTTCCTACTATGGATAATTGGGAAATTTTTCCTAAAATTGCCGCAGCAATAGGAGTGAAAGCAATAAGCGAAAAAGTTGCCAACAGAAAAATAAGTTATGATAAAATTTTTGACAATGCAAAGATAATGATAAGAAGGAGCAGAGCTATAACTGAAACAATGATGAAGAAGAGCTATATAAAAAGTGCGAAAGATAAAATCTGAAATTATCGTAAACGCCGTTGAAAATTTGTGTGCTAAGGCAAATTTTGAGCTTCCTTTAGACGTTTTAAAATCTTTGAAACAAAGCGTCGTTTTTGAAAAAGACATTGCAAAGAGTGTTTTAAAGGAAATTATTGAAAACGCAGACATTGCAAAGAGGGAGCAAATTCCACTATGTCAAGACACCGGCACAGCAAATTTCTTTGTAAAACTCGGCAAGGACGTAAATATAGTGGACGGAAATATTTACGAGGCGATAGATAAAGGTGTTTCTTTAGGGTATATAAAGAATTATTTGCGTAAATCTATTGTGGTTGATCCGTTTAAAAGAAAAAATACTCAAAATAACACGCCTGCGAATATTTACATTGAAATAATATCTGGTGATAAAATAGAAATTGCTTTTTTGCCTAAAGGTGGAGGAAGCGAGAATGCAAGCTCGTTAAAGATGCTTACTCCGTCAGCAGGTTGGGACGGAATAAAAAAATTTGTTTTAGATAATGTAAACGAGAAAGGCAGAAATGCTTGTCCTCCTTTGATTGTTGGCGTTGGCATAGGTGGAGATTTTGCTTCAGTTGGGCTTATGTCAAAGAAAACTTTACTTCGCGAGATAGGCAGCGAAAATAAAAATGTTTTTTATGGTGAGAAAGAAAAAGAATTATTAAATGAAATAAACAAACTAGATATTGGCCCTATGGGAATGGGTGGAGCAACGACAGCTTTAGCGGTATTTATTGAAACGAGACCAACACACATAGCTTCTTTACCTGTATCTGTAAATATTCAATGTCACTCATTTAGAAGGAAGACAGTTATAATATGAGGGTAGATTTACAGGATTTGGTTTTAAATTCAAAAATTCTAAAAGCGGGACAAAAAATTTTATTTAGCGGAACTATTTATACAGCGAGGGACGCTGCTCATAGCAGAATTATAGAAATGCTGGATAGCGGCAAAAAAGTTCCTTTTGAATTAAAGAATGCGGCGATATACTACTGTGGGCCGTCGCCTGCAAAACAGGACGCGGTTATAGGCGCCTGCGGCCCTACTACCTCTGCGAGAATGGATATTTTTACCCCGAGGATTTTAAAAGAAGGCGTTAAATTTTTGATTGGGAAAGGCGCTCGTTCTAAAACAGTGGTTGATTCTATAAAGGAAAACAGTGCAGTATATCTTGTTGCTACAGGTGGCGTTGCAGCACTTCTTTCTAAAACTGTAAAGAGAGCTGATATAGTTGCTTTTGAGGATTTGGGTCCCGAAGCAGTTTATAAGCTTGAAGTTAAAAATATGCCGTTGATTGTTGCTATAGATAGCTTCGGTGGCACTGTTTTTAAGATATAATTCTCCCTATATTATCTATCAATTTCTAAAATCTAAAATGACTGCGGCTTATATTGTATGAATAAATGAAGCTGTAAATAGTTATTATATTTACTTAAATGGTTATTCACTCAAAGAAAATATTATGTTTTTAGCGTTAGATATTGGCAATACAGAAATAACTGTTGGTTTGTTTAGCGTGGAAGATAAAAAAACTTTACCTAACCCGTTAAGAGTTTGGCGAATGTCAACTAGAAAAAAACAGACTTCTGACGAATATGCAGTAATGCTTATGAATATATTTTTTTACTCGGATTTTGACGCAAAAAAAATAGACAGTATTGCTGCTGCAAGTGTTGTTCCGTCGTTAAATTCTGTTTTTGAAGAACTTTTTAAGAAATATTTTAACCGAGAGATATTTTTTATAAGCTACAAAAAATGTGGAAAACTTGTTTTTTTGCCAGAAAATTCTAAAGAAACAGGTGCTGATAGAATTGCTAACATTGTAGCTGCGTATTCTTTTTACAGCGGAAACTGTATTGTTATTGATCTCGGCACCGCGACAACTTTTGACTGCATAAACTGTAATGGCGAATATCTTGGCGGAGCGATAGTTCTTGGTCCGTCAATTTTTGCGCAGGCGCTAAATTTGAAAACATCACAACTTCCATATGTTGCGTTAAAAAAACCTTTAAAAGCAATAGGCTCTAACACTGTTGAATGTATACAATCTGGTCTCTATTTTGGATATATAGGACTCGTAAAGGAAATTATTGCAAAAATGAAAAAAGAGATGAAAGTTAAACATGTAATTGCCACTGGTGGTTTGGCAGGTCTTGTAGCAAATGAGACGAAAGAAATAGAAGTTATCCTGCCAAATTTAACTTTGGAAGGAATACGTATTATATGGGAGAACAGTGATAAAGGTGGAAAAAACTAATTATCGTGATCGTACAAAACGTTGAAAAGTTTGAAGTTTAGACAAAATAATTTATGTTGTTGAAATTAAGACTGTCTTTGATTAACAGAAAAAGCGCATTATGATAGTTTGAAAACAATTAAATATAAAAAAAAATTATTTGCTTTTTAAAATCTATTTAACTCTATCTAAGAGATTGATGTGATAATAGATACAGAGAGTTAGGTTTATCAGGATAATTGCAAGAGATAGAAATTTATGTCATAATGTGTTTTTGTATTAAACCAGCTGATACCGTAGTGCAAAATGCGTTTCATTTATCAATTTAATTGTGTTTTTACTTTTTACAGGTGCTTTAATGAAAATCCGTTATATTGTAATGTCCATTATTATAGTTATTATGTTTTTTCCCGTATATTCTTATGCGACTACCTATACAGTTTCAAACGTTTTGATTGAGGGGCTACAAAATGTAAAGTTGAAGGATGTTTTATCAGTTATAAATCTTAAAAAAGGAGAGTTCTACTCAGAAAATAAAGCAAGGGAAGATGTTGCTTCAATTTTGAGATTAGGATACTTTAATAATATTGAAATTCGTTTTGACAAAGACAAGGGAAATCTTGTTTTTATCGTTACTGAAAATCCTTATGTAGAACGTATTGTTTTTAAAGGCAATTCAGCGTTTTCTACATTTAGACTTAAGCTTTTAAGCGTATTGAAGGAGAAAAATTACTACGATGTTTCAAAGGTTGAAGAGACTAAGGAGAAAATAAGCACTTTATACCTCAATGAAGGTTACCTCAACTGTAAAATAGAAGTTTATCCTACAGTTAACACGGATACAAATAAAATGACGGTAACTTTTCTTATAAATGAAAATAAGAAAATAGTTATAGAGGATATTAAGATTGAAGGTGTAATTTCTTTTAAGGAAAAAGAAATTCTTAAAGTTATGAAAACGAGATCAAAAAAAGCATTTAGAGAAGATATTTATCAAGCAGATTTAGAGTCAATAGAAGCATTTTATAAAAATAATGGTTTTATGGATTATCAGTTTATTTCTTTAACTACTACGTATAATGACGCTAAAACAAAAATGTTTTTAACTTTAGAAATCAACGAGGGTAATAAGTATAAAATAGGTTCTGTAACTTATAATGGCAATTTCGTCGTTGATGATAAGGAAATGGAAAAAATGATTAAAGTTAAAAAAGGTCAAATTTTTAATCAAAGTAAGATTACTGAAACTGTTAAACGCATTCGTAAACTTTATTCCGGTAAAGAATATCCAAAAGCGGTGATTGAGCCGTATTTTTATAAAGAAGATGTTGAAGGAGTTGTAAACATAAATTTTTTGGTTGAAGAAGGTGAGGTTATTAGCGTAAGAAATATTTACATTAATGGACTTGTCTCTACTAAAGATAGAGTAATAAGGAGAGAAATGCTTTTAAAACCCGGTGCGGTGTTGACGCGTAGAAAACTTAGAAGAAGTATTGAAAAAATTTACAATTTGGGTTTTATTGACGAGGTAAAGTGTGATATATTAAACACTGGGGATCCTGGTGTTGTTGATTTAGAATTTTCTGTTAAAGACAGTCCTAAGCATAATAATATTAGCTTGAATATTGGATATTCTTCTATTTCATCTTTTACTGGAAGGGGGGAATTTTCTCATTTTAATATGTTGGGATTGGGACAAAAATTGAATCTTTTTTGTTCGCTAGCTTTTTCAAGTAAAGAAGTAAATTATGGAACTAGTTGGGAAGAACCTTATTTTTTTGGTAAAAATATGAGTTTGCTACTGAAACTTTATGATACTACTGAGGTTGATTCAATAAGGCGCAAGAGTAAGACTGATAATAACAAAAAAATTGGGAAAGACATTACAAGAAAGACGTTTGAAATGATGATATGTCCCCGGATCGACGATCGCACGCGTTTATTTATCGGAGGTAGATATGAAGATGTTGATTTTCATTCTTATGGTAAATATCTAAAACCGTATGAGACGGACAGATTGTTAAGTTTTCTTTGTGGTGTCTTGTACGATTTAAGAGATTATGTTTTTGATCCTTCAAAGGGAAGTATACATTCTGTAAATTTAAGTGTGACGAATGTGAATAATTTAATTAACGGTAACAAAAATTTTATTAAGGGAACTGCCAGCTCAGCGTGGTTCTTCCCTACATTTTATCGAAGACTTGTATTAAGTGTTAATTTGAGCGTAGGTGCAATTATGCCTTTTAGTGATCAGATCCCTGTCTATGAAAGATTTCATTTAGGCAGACCAAAGACTTTAAGATGTTATGATAGAGATGAGATTGATCCTGATAAGGGCGGTGAAATTATGGGACTAATGAATATTGAATATAAATTTCCGATATGTCCTTTTCAAGCAATTTTTGGAAAAGAGAGAGCATTAGTCCAAATATTTTTATTTTATGATATAGGCGTACTTTTAGAAAGAAAAAAAGGAAAATTATCTGAGTGGGAAGGAAAAGGGGGACATAACGTAGGTGTTGGAATAAGAATATTTTTACCCATAGCTATAGAATTTGATTTGGGATATGTGCTGACTAAAAAAGAGTTAAGATTTAATTTTAGTGTGGGGGGATAATTTTTAATAAGTGAAAGAGTATAATTTCGGGTGATATACTTTGTATTTTAAGAATTTAGATTTTAAATAAAGACTTTTATTTAAATAATATTGTTGTGCCAAAGTGTTTCGTTTTGGTTGTAAAATAGAAACATTTCAAAGAAGCAAAATTATTTTAAGCTTATATAAGCATAATATAATAGTTCATATATAGAGTGCATAGTCATATATGAAGAATTGTTGTGTTACTACGATAAAGTTGTTGAAAAATAAAAATATGGAGATGATATTGAGATGATAAAAAATGCCGGAAACACAGGAATAACAGAAACAGAGGTGATATTGAATCTTGAAGAGGTTTTGAATTATATACCTCATAGGTATCCGTTCCTTATGGTTGATAAGGTAAAGATAAGTACAGCGGAACCTTTGAAAGCTATAGGATATAAGCTCGTAAGCGGAAATGAAAGTTTTTTGCAGGGACATTTTCCAGGAGCGCCAATAATGCCTGGCGTTTTAATTATTGAAGCAATGGCTCAAACATCGTGCGTTATGTTTCTATCTAAACCGGAGATGAGAGGCTGTCTAGCGTATTTTATATCTATAGATAAGGTGAAATTCCGCAGACCGGTGAAACCGGGAGATGTTTTAGAGTTACATGTAGAAACATTAAAAGATAGTGGGAGACGTGGTAAGATAAAAGGTACATCTTATGTAGGTGGCAAATTAACAACTGAAGCTGAATTTATGTTTGTTATCGTTGACAAAAAATAAAATTATAAAGTTAAAGTATAATGTAAATATGTTTAATAGAGTTGTTTTTTATTAAGTTATATTGCTTTTTTAATTTTATTTGATTTAATGCAAGAGGTACAAACATATTCACGTATTTTTTTCCCATTAATAATGATATTCAAACTCTGAAGGTTAGGCCTGAAAAGTCTTTTAGAAGCTTTATTTGAGTGACTAATTGTATTTCCTGAGCTTGAACCTTTACTGCAGATTACACATTTATAAGACATTTTATACCCCTCCCTAAAAATTAATTATAACTTAATTGTCAGCTTATAGTCAAATCTAGTTTATTTTGTATAATTAATATTGTTATGCTGAATTTGGAAAGTAAAGTGCAGTGCTTAGAAGGAATAGGATATAAACGCGCACAAATGCTTGCAAGACTTGCAATAGAAACTATTGAGGATGCGCTTACTTTTTTCCCAAGTCAATATCAGGATAGAACGAGAGTTATTTCTCTAAAAGAAGCTTACGAACAATCGCAAAGCTGTATATTTGGCAAAGTAGGAAAGGCGTATGAAAGAATGCTTCCACAAGGACTTTGTATTTTAGACATAGAAATATTTGATAAAACTTCTATGATTTACGCTCGTTTTTTTAGAAGGAAAAAGATGTATTCTGGCATTGATGTTTTTGCTCATATAAAAAATGATTTCAAATGTGGAGTTTTTGCTTATATCTATGGTGAGACAAAGATAGGGTCCGGATTGGGATCTATAATCGTAAACGATTACGAAACAGTCAATAACGAAAATGATAAACCTTTGTTTTTTAATAAAGTCATCCCTGTATATCCTACGACTGAAGGAATAAATCAAAAATTTATTAGAGGAACTCTTAAAGATATTTTGGAATTAACTTGTGGATTGTATCCTGATGTCTCAAATTTAATACCAGATTGCAAGGGTATTTATAAGTTGAATTCTTCGTTTGCGATTCAAAAAATTCATTATCCCAATAGTTTAGTAGATGCTGAAAATGCAAGAAGAGCATTTGCTTTGCAGGAATTTTTTGTTTTGGAATCTGCTCTTTTTCTATGGCGAAATAATTTCAGAAAAAATTACAAAGTGCAAAAATATGAAGTAAAAAAAACTCTTCTTACAGCTTTTAAAAACAGTTTAAAATTTAAATTTACAAAAGACCAGAAAAAAGCAATAAACGATATTTTTTCCGATATGAAAAGCGTATATCCCATGAATAGAATACTCATGGGAGATGTAGGCTCTGGGAAAACTGTTGTGGCATTGAGCGCGATTTTGCTTGCAGTGGAAAATGG
Source organism: Endomicrobium sp. (assembly GCA_031272265.1). Lineage (GTDB taxonomy): Bacteria > Elusimicrobiota > Endomicrobiia > Endomicrobiales > Endomicrobiaceae > Endomicrobiellum. The sequence goes on from JAISUD010000002.1 coordinate 15,436, forward strand.
TTATCAAGCAATTATTATTACTCCAACTGAAATTTTAGCTGAACAACATTATATTACAATATCAAATATGCTTTCTGGAATTGACATTAAACCTGTTCTAGTAACTTCTTCTACATTGAAGAAAAAAAGAGAAAGAGAAAGGATGTTAGCAGGATTTAGAAATAATGATATAAAAATAGCAATCGGCACGCATTCGTTGATAGAAGATAGAATAAAATTCAAAAAATTGTCGTTAATAGTAGTGGACGAACAGCATAGATTCGGAGTCACGCAAAAATTTGCAGCGTTAGATAAAGCACAATCGCCTGACATATTAATGATGTCGGCAACTCCTATACCAAGATCTCTTTCTATGACTGTTTACGGAGAAATAGATATAACTACAATGGTACATTCGCCACCCGGAAGAATCCCAGTAAAAACTTATTCTTCAAGTGAACAAGTTGCATATACAAATGCAATCAAAGAACTTAAAAATGGGAATCAAGTGTATATTGTATATCCGCTTATCGTAGAATCGGAAAAACTTGCTTTAAAATCTGTAGTACAAGATTCTGAAAAATTATCACAGACATGGTTTAAAGATTTTAAAATTGGATTGTTGCATAGCAAAATGATGCCCTCGGAAAAAAACGAAATATTACTTAAATTTAAAAATAAAGAGTTCAATGTTTTGATGTCTACAACTATTATTGAGGTAGGAATGGATATTCCTAATGCCACGGTTATGATAATACAGCATGCCGAGAGATTTGGGTTATCAGAACTTCATCAGCTTAGGGGAAGAATAGGCAGGAGTTCTAAACAGTCTTATGTGTATCTTATAGTTACATCGCGAAGCGAAAATACTTGTAAGAGAATTTCAATTTTAACGTCTGTAAATAACGGCTTTGAAATTGCAGAAAAGGATCTTAAAATGCGGGGACCTGGAGAACTGATGGGAACTACACAACATGGTTTTCCTAAGTTTAAGGCCGGCGATTTAGTAAAAGATATTGATATTATTGAATTTGCTAAAAATTGTGCCGTTAAAACCATAGAAGATGATCCTAGTCTTTCCAAAGATAAGAATTCTGTGTTAAAAGAACTTATACAGAAACGTTTTTCAGATAAAACGAAGTTTATAAATATAGGTTAATAATCGGTTTCTCATTTATCTAAATGTTTGTTTATATCTAATATCATCCAATAATCCTAATGCAGCTACTAACTTTTTCATTTATATATACAGAAACGTCGTCTAATTTCTGGGAACATAGATGAGTTTCTGCTTTATCTTATTTTGTTTGAAATGAAAATTATGCTGAAAACTGACGCTGAAATTATTAAGCCAATCAATAAATTTTTCTTTTTTTATGTTTATAACGATTTTTTTGATATAATACTAAGCATAGTATAATAGTATATAAGTATTACAGCTAAATTAAAAGGTTATTGTATTCTGCAGTTTTAGTACATATTTCTTGTTCTTGCTCGTGTTTTATTTGGACAGAGAGAACGAAAAATGAATTATTCTATGCTATGGCAGGTGAAATAAATTACTGTACAATACAATACACAACAATACACAATATAAAACAAAATTAAATTAACGCAAAAAAAGTTGGATTAAAAAATGAATATTTTTGATAATATAAAAAGACAGTACAGTGCACCCGGCGGCTATTTGGAATTTTTAAAAATAGCAATTCCTCTTATTATTTCTACAAGTATTGGTGCTATTCAACTCTTTATAAACAGAACTTTTCTTTCTTGGTATTCTCAAGAAGCTTTTGCTGCTTCAGCTCCGGCTGGCATTTCTAATTGGGCGATTATAACTCTTTTTTTGGGAACTTTGTCGTATGTGGATGTTTTTATAGCGCAATATTACGGCAAAAAAGAGTACAAGTCAATAGGTCCTGCCGTTTGGCAGGGTGTTTATATGTCACTAGTTTCGGCTTTTATAATTCTTTGTATTTCTTTTTTCTCTAAGAGTATTTTTATGAACTTAGGCCACCCTCATATTGTGGCATGCGAGGAAGTAAAATTTTTTAGGGTATTATGTTATGGCGCTTTTCCGATTCTTTCGGTGGCAGCGCTATCCGGTTTTTATGCGGGAAGGGGTAAAACTAAAGTAGTTTTATTGGTAAGTGCCTGTGGTGTTGTCATAAATATTATTTTGGACTTTTGTTTAATTTTTGGACGTTTTGGATTTCCCAGAGCGGGTGTTATTGGTTCAGCATGGTCAAGTAATATCTCTTCAACTATTATGTTTATAATTTATATCTTTATGGTTATCTCAAAAAGCAATAATATTTACAATGTAAGATGTATGAAGCCCGATTTTAATTTTATGAAAAAATTATTGCGTTATGGTTTTCCAAACGGTGTGCAATTCTTTTTTGATATGGCGGGGTTTGGAATTTTTGTGTCCATAGTTGGAAGGCTGGGCATAACGGAACTTACAGCAAGCAATCTGATCTTAAATGTAAATAATGTGATTATTATGCCTCTTGTTGGAAGCGGTATGGCAATATCAGTAATAGTTGGTAATTATTTAGGTAAGAATAAAGCATCTCTTGCTCAAAGGAGTGTCAAATCTGCCGCTCATATAATGTATTTGTATTCGGTACTTATTATTTTTGTTTTAATTTTTTTGCCCTATCAAATTCTTTATCCGTTTCTTTATCCGTTTTTACACCTACCGCAAGCATTGCCTATGGATCAAATAACACCGATGACGGTAGACCTTTTGAGAATTTTAGCGATATACATAATCTTTGACGCTACTGGTATAATTTTTACGTCGGCTATTAAAGGCGCAGGCGATACAGTATTTATTATGAAAAGACTTACGGTTTTAACTGTGATTTTTGTAATTGTGCCGACTTATCTTATTGTGGTAGTCTTTAAACTTGGTATATATGTTGCGTGGTTGTTTATGCTTAGTTATAGTATAACTCTCGCGATTAGCTTTTATTATAGATATAGATCTAATAAATGGAAAGAAATACGCGTTATAAATATGGATGTTATTGACAGTTGATAGAATGGAGCGCTGCCTAATTGCATTAATACCGGGAACATTCAATATTTATTATTTATTTGAAGTTTAACAAATCCTATTGAAATTCTGACTTTTAATAAACTATCCGGTTAAAAACTCTTTTTAATTTTTAAAAAAACAAGTTCTGGCTAAAATTTTATTGTTAAACAAAACTTGCGATTATGCTTTATGAAGTACCAATGTATTTTTAAGAAAGGTTATATTATAAAAATATGCAGAACAAATGTTTTTGAATATAAAAAACGATTCAGAAAATCTTTTGAGATATTTGTGGGAGTGAGAGAAAAAAAATAGTTTCCTTAGTATTGCTGTTAGTGAAGAGGCGTCTTTTTGATTGCTTTTATTTAAGGGTTATTTTATGCTTTTTTCATTAGTATTTTACACTAATAATATGCTTTATACTTAGGGAAAAAATAAAGAAAATGTTTTCAGAACAACAATGGTCTTTTGGTGATTTATATGCGTCTTTAATGGAGTTGTTTCAAAGGATTAAAACAGCTTTTTTAGCTTATTGATGAGTCAGTTTCTATAATATCGATTTAGCAGGATATATTGTTATTAAAAATTTGTGATTTTTTATATAATACTAGGAAATGAATAATACCGGGCAAATTAATACTTACGTTTCAGAGATAATTGAGGATATTAAAAAAAATGGCGACATAGCTGTTTTTAAATATCTTAAGAAATTTGACGAGGTAGATTTATCTAAAAAAGGATATAAAGTTTGTCAAAAAACAATAGACGAAGCTGTTAAACGCGTTCCAAAATTGTTGAAAAACGCAATAAGATCTTCCTATTTAAACGTTTTAGCATATCATAAGTATGAGTATTCCCAAATTAGGAAAAAGTGGAGTTATGATAAAAATGGTTTAAAAGTGGGACAATTTTATACTCCGGTAGAATCTGTTGGTATTTATGTACCGGGAGGGCGTTTCGCTTATCCATCAACAGTTATCATGACAGTGATACCTGCTTTTGCAGCGGGTGTAAAGAGAATAGTAATGGTTACTCCACCCAAAAATATGAACGACACTGTTTTGTTTGCTGCAAATCTGTGCAAAGTGAAAGAAATATATTGTGTTGGCGGTATAATGGCGGTAGCGGCGCTTGCTTACGGAACAGAAACATTAAAAAAAGTTAATATGATCGTAGGGCCGGGTAATGCTTATGTAAATGAAGCTAAAAGACAGGTTTTTGGATATGTTGGCATAGATTCTCTAGCAGGTCCAAGCGAAGTGGCAATAATTGCGGATGAAAATGTTCCTGCAAATTATGTTGTTGCTGATATAATGGCTCAAATGGAGCATGATCCTATGGCAAGATCGTATCTTTTATGCGAATCTGAAAATAAAATAGCTGAAATTAGAAAATTACTTCCTAAAAAGGCTTTTGAGCAGTTAGAAATAGAATTTTGCTCTTTGAGAGAGGCTGTTGACAAGGTGAATGAAATAGCACCTGAGCATTTGGAATTGCTAGTGGAGAAATATGAGAATTTACTAAAAAATATCAAAAATGTGGGAGCAGTTTTTGCGGGTTATCAAACACCTACGGCCTCCGGCGATTATTGGGCGGGACCGTCACATGTTTTACCAACAAATGGTTCTGCAAAATTCTCAAGTGGTGTTTCGGTAATGACATTTTTGAAAAGGTCCTCATATATAAAAATGAATAAAAAAAATGAAAAGGCATATAGGACTATCGCCGATTTTGCACAGTCCGAAGGCATGTATTATCATAAAAAGTCTTCAGAAATAAGAATATGAAGCAAAGAAAAGCAAAAATTGTAAGAAAAACTAAAGAAACTAGTATTTCCGTTGAAATTAATCTTGATAGTTCCTCTGTAGTGTCGGTGTCAACTACTATAGGTTTTTTAGACCATATGCTTGAGCTTTTTGCTGTGCATTCGGGGATAGGCTTTAAAATCAAAGCTTTTGGAGATACTAATATAGATGACCATCATTTGGTTGAAGATTCGGGGATTGCTATAGGCCAGGCTTTGAAAGAAACCTTTGGAGATAAAAGGGGCATTCTAAGATACGGACATTTCCTTTTGCCTATGGACGAAGCTTTAAGTTATGTAGCTTTAGATTTATCCGGTAGGTTTTATTTAAGTTATGAAGTCAATATAAAGTTTCAGAAAACCGGATTTAACTATGATTTAATACAAGAATTTTTTTATGCTCTTGCAAGCAATGCTGGTATCACGTTACATATTAAAATGATTAAAGGAAGAAATAATCATCATATAGCAGAGTCTGTTTTCAAAGCTTTCGGCCACGCTTTGGGAAGAGCGATATTATATTCCAAAAATAAGAACTTTGTTCCTTCAACTAAAGGAATTCTTTAGAAAAAAATGCAACGAACAAAAATCGCGGTTATAGATTATGGGTTTGGCAATATTAAGAGTGTTATAAATGCTTTGCGTTATTGCGGGGCGGAGCCTTGTATTGTTGATTCTCCGTTAAAAATTTTAAATTTTGGTGGCACAATACTTCCCGGTGTAGGTGCATTTGGCCCAGCAGCGGATTTTTTAAAGTTAAAGGGTTTTTATAAAATCATACGCGATTATGTAAATTCCGGGAAAATGCTTTACGGAATATGTTTAGGATTCCAACTTTTTTTTACTAGAAGCTATGAAAATGGCAATTATGAGGGACTTGATATTATATCCGGCGAAGTAAAAAAATTTGAGTTTGGAGATAAAACTTTGAAGATTCCGCATATGGGTTGGAATGATATAAGTATAGCAGAGGGCGTATATGCAGAAAAAATGTTTTATTCGATAAATAATAGAGAAAATTTTTATTTTGTCCATTCTTATTATGTAGTGCCTGAAAATTTTTTATATGTTTCAAGTATATGTGAGTATGGTTTAAAATTTTGCTCTTCTGTAGCATATGAAAACGTATGGGGCAGCCAGTTTCATCCTGAGAAAAGTGGCAAGGAAGGATTAAAGATTTTAAGTAATTTTATAAATGAGGTAGGTAAATGATTGTAATACCGGCAATTGATATAAGACAAGGGAATTCGGTAAGGTTGAAACAGGGCAAAATTGACGCAGAAACTATTTATTCCACAGATCCAGTTTTTATTGCAAAACTCTGGAGAGCAAAGGGAGCGCAGCGTATACATGTTGTTGATTTAGACGGTGCTTTTAACGGAATGAATATAAATAAAGACATTATTAGAAATATATGCGAGGCAGTTGATGTTCCCATTGAGGTCGGTGGCGGAATAAGGGATATGGATAAAATAAAAGAAGTTTTTGATATGGGCGCTTCATATGCAATTTTGGGTACGGTAGCGGTTTATAATCCTGAGATTGTAAGGAAATCTATAGATAAATATGGCCCTGAGAAAATAATTGTTGCTGTTGACGCGAAAGATGGAAGGATTGCAATAGGCGGGTGGAAAGATATAACTCCAGTTGAGATTTTAGGGCTTGTAAAGAGACTAAAAGAAATAGGTGTTGAGGAGATTTTATATACTGATATATCTAGAGATGGAATGTTTATGGGACCTGATTTTGCAGGAATTAAAAGATTGTCTGAAAGCGGTATGAGAATAATTGCTTCTGGTGGGGTGAAAACTATTGACGATTTAATTGAGCTAAAAAAATACGAAAGGAACGGTGTTTTTGCTACAGTGGTTGGCAGCGCATTGTATACAAATGATTTTAAGCTTGAAGATGCGATAAAAAAAGTGGAATAAGCATTTTTTATTAAGATTTAGAGACGACAACAAACTGGCAAGGGATTGAAATGTTAGGAATAAGACTAATACCGTGTTTAGATGTTGCTAAGGGACGTGTTGTTAAGGGGACGAATTTTGTTAATTTAAGAGATGCGGGTGATCCTGTTGAAGTTGCGGAACAATATTATTCAGAAGGTGCGGACGAAATTGTGTTTTTGGATATTACGGCGACTCACGAAGGACGCAATACTACGGTGGATTTAGTTAGAAAGACAGCTGAAAAAGTCTTTATTCCGCTTACGGTGGGCGGAGGAATAAGAACTATTGAAGATATAAGAAATCTTTTAAATGCGGGAGCAGATAAAGTTTCGCTGAATTCTTCTGCTGTTAAGGATCCTGAAATTATAAGGAAAGCAAGTGATAAATTTGGTATCCAATGCATAGTTGTTGCAGTGGACGCAAAGAAGGTAAGGGAATATAAGTGGAATGTATTTGTTCACGGTGGGAGAATAGATACTGGAATTGATGCTGTTGTTTGGTCTGAAAAAGCTGCAAAGCTTGGTGCCGGTGAAATTTTACTAACTAGCATGGATAAGGATGGGACAAAAGACGGTTATGATTTAGAACTTTTAAAAGCAGTTTCAAATTCTCTGGAAATACCGGTAATTGCCTCCGGCGGTGCGGGAAAAATAGAGCATTTTTCCCAAGCTTGCGAGTACGGCGCTTCGGCAATGCTTGCAGCTTCTTTGTTTCATTACAAAAAGTTGACGATAAAAGAGATTAAGGATTATCTAGAGTCTAAAAATATATTTGTTAGAACAATAAATTGAAGCTGAGAGTTAAAGATATTATATATCGGCAGATAGGTGACGTAAAAATAATTACGCTATTGTAATAGATTTTAGCTTGGTGAGTTAAATTTTAATACGCATTAAAAAAGAGAATTTTTTATGGACGAAATTATTAAAAATTTGAAGTTTGACGATAAAAAACTTATTCCCGTCATAGTTCAGGATTGGAAAAATAATGTAGTTTTAATGTTAGCCTATATGAATAAAGAGGCTATTAAGAGAACTCTTGAAACAAAAAAGGCTACTTTTTGGAGTCGCTCGAGACAAACTTTTTGGGTTAAAGGTGAAACTTCAGGGAATGTGCAGAAAGTAAAAGAATTTTATTATGACTGTGACGGTGATTGTATTCTTTTAAAAGTAAATCAAGTTGGGGATGCGGCATGCCATACCGGGCATAGAAGTTGTTTTTTTTCGAAGGTTACCTCACTCGAGACGATAGAAACAATAGACGAAATACTTTTTGATCCCGATAAGGTTTATAAAAAATCTTTAAAATAAGAAAAAGATATCACTAATATTAATAAAAAAGTTATAGGATGCGAAGATTTATAAATCGCAGAGTTAACATTTTGCTAAGTTTTTGCTGGCTTTTGAAAACACTCTAAAAGATTATCAAAAAAACGTAGTTTTTAATCTCTATTCTTTTATTGCTTTAAGGGTCTGTCAAATCGTGTTTCAAATAATAAAGATGTTAGTTGAAGATTAGACAAAATTCGTCTATATTGTGAGTAAACTTATAAAAGTCAAAATTTGAAAATGTCTTAATGATACCAGAGCCTTTTTAAAAAGGAAATTAAAAGTAATGATATGATATGTATATAATTGAGAGGATGATAGCAAAACTTTGCTGTGGAATAAACTGCAGGTGGTAAAGAAGCTCTTTTTGTTGTGCAAGCCGCAAAACTCTAAACGGTAAGTGCTGTGTAAATAGCTAAAGCGAAATTGTGGATTTTTAAGAAATGACAGTTTACGAAGATGTCTTTAAGATGGAGAGGATTTATTGACTGAAGGAATTTCTTGGCTAAAATGTTTTAAATACTATATCTCAATTTTTTGATATGAGATATTTTTAAATGGTGACGAAGAGGGGATAGGTCGGAGGAAGATTAGAATGGAAATGAGAGTTAAGAAAACATCTGAAAAGAAAGGACTTCCTGCAGGTATTTGGACTAAATGCAAAAAGTGCGATAATGTTTTCCTGCAAAAAGATTTTGAAGAAAATTTTATGGTCTGTCCTAAATGCGGTTACTATACAAGACTTAATGCGATTAAGAGAATTGAATTTATAGTAGATAAAGAAAGTTTTAAAGAAATTAACGCGAATATTAAATCTGTGAATTTTTTGGATTTTCCAGAATATTCAGATAAGATAAAAAAATCTGCGATAAACGACGCTGTTGTTACAGGTGAAGCAAAAGTTAGTGGTTATAATGTTATGATAGCCGTTATGGATTTTAGATTTATGGGCGGCAGCATGGGATCTGTTGTGGGCGAGAAAATAGTAAGAGCAATAGAGAGAGCCTTGAAAAAAAAGTATCATGTAATTATCGTTTCCGCTTCAGGTGGGGCAAGAATGCAAGAGGGTATAGTATCTCTTATGCAAATGGGTAAAACAAGCGCCGCACTTGCAAAACTTGCCGATAGCGGACTTGCATTTATTTCTATTTTAACGGATCCTACCACTGGTGGAGTTGCCGCAAGTTATGCTATGCTCGGAGATATAAATATTGCCGAACCGAAGGCTTTAATAGGTTTTGCAGGGCCTAGAGTTATTGAACAAACTATAAGACAACAGCTTCCAAAAGATTTTCAGTTTTCTGAATTTTTGGAGAAACACGGAATGATTGATATTGTCGTAGAAAGAAAAAATATGAAAGATGTTCTTGCTAAGATATTAAAGTTTTTTTACAATAAGTAATGGTTTTTAAATTTTTAAAAGAATATGAGGGAATGACGCCGGGACTTTCAAGAATAAGAAGATTTCTTAAAAGTGTAGGCAATCCTCAGAGCAGATTGAAAGTAATCCATGTAGCAGGGACTAACGGGAAAGGCTCAACGGCGGCTTTTATATCTGAAATTTGTAGCGCGAGTGGGTATAAAACGGCATTGTATACATCGCCACATTTAATTGATATTACTGAAAGAATTAAAGTTGACGGTATAGAAATATCTAAAAAAATTTTTGACGACTTGTCGGAAAAATATTCAGCAGAAGCATTAAAGTGCAAACTTTCATATTTTGAATATTTAACTTCATTGGCCTTTATATATTTTGCAGATATGAAAGTAGATATTGCTGTAATTGAAACGGGACTTGGTGGTCGTTTTGACGCGACAAACATAATAAAAAAGCCGTTGATTTGCATAATAACATCTATTGCGAAAGAGCATCAAGAAATACTCGGAACTACGATTGAAGAAATAGCTTTTGAAAAAGTCGGGATAATAAAAAAAGGATCCTATGTTGTTTGCAGTAAACTGCCCGCAAAAGCTATCGTTGTGGTAAAAAATAAGACAGAGCCGTACTTATATGGAAAAGATTTTAGAATTATAAATAATAAAGACGACATATACGGTCAAAAATTTGATTATGTTAGTACAAATATTAAAATGCGAAATGTTGAAGTAAAGCTTTTAGGCATACATCAGTCTATAAACGCTTCAGTTGCTATTTTTACTGTGGAACTTTTAAATAATAGTGGATATCATTTAAATGAGACACATATAAGGGCGGGTCTGGCTAGCACAGTTTGGCATGGTCGGTTTGACATAAGAAAAATTGTTTGGGGAAATAAGAGTTTTAAGTTGATTATAGATGGTGCGCATAATGTTCAAGGTTTGAATGCCTTTTTTAAAACATTTAAACAACTTGGTTTTTCAAATGAGAAAAGAGTTTTCATTTTTTCTGTCATGAAGGAGAAAAAATATAAATGCATGGTGAAAAAAGTGGCTTCTTTTGCAAAGAAAGTAATATTGTTAAAAATAAATAATAGCAGAGCTTTAGACTCTGACATCTTAAAACGAGAGTTTTCAAAGTATATTGAGCAAAGTAAAGTTTATACAGCAAGTTCGCTGAAAAACGCTTATAATATGATAGACGACGGAGAAATAGTGGCGACAATAGGTTCTCTTTATCTTGCAGGAGAAGTTTTAAAACACGCGAGGAGTGAAGGAATTCAAATGAATTATAAAAATTAGACGGAAAAGTTCTCTAAGTACTGCTTTTTTGTTCAAAGTTTTAATTCAAAGTGGTAGTTATTAATCAAGTGTGGTTATAATAAATAATTGAAAGACAGAGGTATATAGATTTTAAAAAGTTATCTTAAAACAAAAAATGTGACTTTAAGAAAATTTGTTTTATATAGAAAAAAATCCTCATCAAATTAAATTTATAGAGGTGTTATGGCTGATAATTTCAGCAACTATTCAAGGGATATATTATTATTTAAATTTAAGAAGATCATTGCTTTTGTCATAGTTATAATGTTGTTAAACGTGTTATTGTTAACGGGGGATATTTTTGCTCATGAGGATATTGATATATCTACGGATAATCTTGAATACAGTGAAGAGCAAGGAGGTCGTTTTTCGGCAAAAGGCGGTGTTATTCTTTACTGGGGAAAGAGAAAGATATTCGCCGACTATCTTGAATTTATTCTCGGTGAGAAAACTATAACCGCTGGTGGCAATGTCAAAGTTGAAGAATCCGGGAGTATAATTCACGCGGATAGCGTTAAATATAATTATGATAAGAAAAGCAGCGAAATAAAAGAAGTTTTTGGATATTCGCGTGATATTTTTATTCGCGCGAAATATCTAGGAGGGATTGGCAAAGACACAAAAGACGCAAATGATAATGATATGTATGCGATAAGAGATATAAAACTTTCAACCTGCGATTTAGATGATACGCATTTTTATTTGAAAGCAAGACGAGGAAAACTCCAGTTAAATAAAATGGTTACTCTTTATAACCCGGTTATTTATATAGGTAAAATTCCAGTGTTTTATCTACCTATATTTTGGAAATCTTTGGATAAAGAAAGTTTTCTTTATAAGCTTAAAGTGAATCCTCAGCTGTCCTATGGTAAGAAAAGACTCTCTTTGAAAACAGAACTTTCATTTCCGTTGTTTAAACATTTGACACTTGGGTTTGTATTTGATGCTTTCCATTTAATAAAAAGTGACAGCGAAGGGACACTTGATTATATAACTAAAGACTTAATTGCGAAATTACACGTTTTTCATAAGCCTTCTGATAAGCACCGTAAGCAGTCCGACCAAGAGGAGAAAGATTTTTACGTAAATTTTAATTATTTTCAAATAATAAATCATATGTGGACGTCGCGGGCCAAAGGAACTATATCTATTATTAACAGTAAAAGTATTAGCGAAGATAATTATACGCACGCATCTTTAAGTATGCAGACAAACAATATAAACTTAAATTTCGGTATTGCTCTTCCGAGTGTGAGAAGGAGATTTTATTTACCGCCAGAAGGGTATAATAATTATGAGAATTTGAATTTAATACGTCCTGCAATAGATTTTACGTGGTATCATAAATTTAATTTTTATGGAATAGTGCAGAGAACTGGATTTATGTGGAATAGTACTTTAATTGGCGATTATTATTTACGGAATCGGTATAATCAAGAATACGATACTGAAGGATTTTTTTATAATGCTGGATCTCGGAGACGACTTTGCAAAGAAGCCCATTCCAATCTAACTTATAAACAAGAGAAAATGATTATCAAACAAACGATATGTATAAATCATGCTTTGACAAGGAGTTTTAGTTTGGGGGAAAGAACTATGTTAAAACCTAATTTAGAACTGCTAGCAATATTTGAGGTTTGGAATAGAAATTATGATTTTAACATTTTTCTGAAACCAGAATATATTGTTGGATTTTCTCCAAGATGTGTGGGATCTTTAAATTTAAGACATAGAGTTTTAGACTGGATGGAGTGGGACTTCAATTTTTGTTTACTAAGATTAAAAAACGAAAAAGATCTTTTGAATTTTTCGCATTATTATTTTTACCATCCAAAATCTTCTTTTACTAGTTATATGTATATTAGAGATAAGGCTGTTATCAAAACTCGCCTTTCATATGACGAAGAGCGGTTGCCTTTTGTTACAGAACTAACATGGATCCCCGGAAATTTTATAATTGCAAATGTAAAACATTCCCAGTCGTTATATCCGTTTAAGGTTAATTATTTTCAGTTCTACTCCAAAATTGGGAAATTGGATAGGGCTTATTTGAATTTTAATTTTTTTTGCGGAAACCGCGAAATTAATACTATGTTAGGATTTGGATTTTGGATTACTTCTAAATGGAGATTTGACTGTAATTTTACAACACAGCAATCTTCTATTGATTTATCACACTTTAAAGTGGATAAATGTGAATTTAAAATTTTCAGAGATTTACATTGTTATAATTTCTTCTTAGGTGTGAGATTTGTAAGAGATGTTTCAAGAGATAAAGAAGAGAGTTGGAACACAGAGGTATTTGCTAGGATTGATACTGAGTCAGTAAGTAAGTCTTTTAGGAACAAAAAGTATTTCAATGACTTGGAGGCAACACCTCTATTATGGTTGCATCATCGACGGTCGTTATAGATTATGTTTTTACTAAAATTTGCGATTTATTTAATTATATTTGATTGATTGTGATTCAAAAAATTAGTGTTAAAATGATATAGCATTCAAGCGCGGTGTGTATATTTTGGAGATTATAGTATAGACATGGAAAATATTACTGTTGGTTAAAGACAGTCAATTTCAGTAGCTTTATTCCGGCGTTTTTGGGTATGGAGAAGTGGCCGAGTTGGTTTAAGGCGTCAGTTTCGAAAACTGATATATAGGAAACTGTATCGAGGGTTCAAATCCCTCCTTCTCCGTTTAATTTATTTTTTATAGAATAATTTCTTTGTTATAGATATTTATTGCTTTTACTTTTGCCGGATTAATAGATTTAACTCAGAATATAATTTTGTTTGATTGACAAAACAGATTGAAATTTATATAAACTTTAAGTATGACTAAAGAAATTTTAGCGGTTTATCCGGGAAGTTTTGATCCGCCTACAAATGGCCATTTGGATATTGTAATGAGAGCTTCTTGCCTTTTTCCGAAAATAATAGTTGCCATAACTGAAAATGTATCTAAAAGGCATATCTTTTCTTTAGAGAAAAGAATTAATTTGTTTGAGAAAATTACTGAGAATTTGAAAAATGTGGAAGTGACATCTTTTTCGGGTCTTCTGGCAAATTATCTTGAAAGGATTAATTCTTTTATTTTGATAAGAGGATTGAGGGCGCTCTCTGATTTTGAGTATGAATTTCAAATGGCGTTAATGAATAGAAAGCTGAACAAAAAAATTGAAACGATATTCTTAATGACGGATCAGACTTATACGTTCATTTCATCTAATATGGTAAAAGAGATTGCAATGCTTGGAGGCAATATCATTGACTTTGTGCCTAAATGCGTAGATGAAGAATTAAAAAAGCATGTTATGGGTTTATCAAAAGAAAATTTTGCAAAGCAGTGTTGATTTCAGCAGTAAAATAGAAATGTGCAGTTTTTCCAATAAAGTTTATCTGCAACTGATTTTTAGTTTTTTACTGTATTTGCAGAGTTTTAAATTACGAACAATGAAACGCTGAATTAAATGAAAATGGGAAAAAGTTTTTTAGAGGTATTAGGTAACAAGCTTTTTTAATTTATTTAAAATAATAAAAAGGTTACAAAAAGAGAAAGTAAAAGGAGTAATTCTTTTTGTTTTTCTTTTTAGGGGAAGCAGTGCCGTGTATAAAGCTTGTAGTATTTTAAATTAGGATATTGGAATAAAAAAATAAAGTTTTGGCAATCTATAATTGCGTGTAAAGCTGAACAAATTATAAAATGGCATCTTTCATATTAGGAGTGATTTTAGTTTTTTGTATAGGATTTATGGCAGGAAGTATAATATATAGAACGCATTTTATTAAACTTCTTTCGGCGTTTTCATTTGTGTTTCTTTTTTATAAATTTTCTTTTTCACTTCAATTTGCTATATTTGCTTTTCTTGTAATGTTGCTGATTTCTATTTCAGTGATAGATTGTTTTTATAAAATCATACCTGTAATATTTTCAGCTTTTTTAATTATTTTTGGTATATTGTCAAGTTTTATAAATTTAACTTTGGGCGAAACGTGTTTGTCAAGGTTTTTAAATTCTTTTTTAGGTGTTTTTACAGGTGGCGGTTCGTTGTTTATTTTAGGAGTTTTAGGTCAGTTTGTTTATAAAAAAGAGGTTATAGGTGGTGGAGACGTTAAACTTATGGCGGGTGTTGGCGCGTTTATAGGGTGGGAAAAAGTTTTGTTTGCAATATTCGTTGCGGCGGTTTTGTGCGGTATAGTAGGATTAATACTTGTATTTTTGAAAAAAATTGAAAGAAAAGAGTATATACCTTTCGGCCCTTTTTTATCAACAGCATCTTTTATATCTTTGTTTATTCCCAAACCTTCGTTAATGTTTATTTAACTGGAGAATCAAAGAGTTTCAAATAAACGTTTTCAAAAATATTTTTAGGAGTATTATTTAATAATTAGTTGACAACAAGTTAAAATTGTTATATAGTCATTGTTAAAAATTCAAAATTGGAGATATATATGTCATATAAAATTACTCTTATTCCAGGTGATGGTACGGGTCCTGAAATTGCTGAGGTTACAGCAAAAGTTATAGAAGCTACAGGTGTAAAAGTTGATTGGGAAATAGCACAAGCAGGTGTTGAGGCAGTGGAAAAAGGAGGAACGACTCTTCCTTCAAGTACTTTGGATTCTATAAGGAAGAATAAAGTGGCTTTGAAAGCTCCTCTGACGACTCCTATAGGCACTGGATTTCGCTCCGTCAACGTTGCAATAAGAAAGGAGCTTGATTTATTTGTATGTCTTAGACCGTGCAAGACTTATAACGGCGTAAAGTCAAAATATGAGAATATAGATTTAGTTGTCGTAAGAGAAAACACAGAAGATTTGTATTCAGGTGTTGAGTACACGCAGGACTCAGAGGAATCTAAGGAGATAATTAAACTTTCAAATAATAAAATAAGAGAACATTCTGCAATATCAATAAAACCTATTTCAAGTTTCGGAACAGAAAGAATTGTACGATACGCTTTTGAATATGCGTTAAAATGCAAGAGAAGAAAAGTTACTGCTGTGACAAAAGCAAATATCATGAAATGTACTGACGGATTGTTTTATGAAACGGCAAGAAAGGTGGCGAAAGATTACGAAGGTAAAATTGAATACGAAGAAAGATTAATTGATAATATGTGCATGCAACTTGTTCAGAAACCCGAGCTTTATGATGTTATAGTGCTTCCAAATCTTTATGGTGACATTCTCTCAGATTTATGTGCAGGGCTTGTAGGCGGACTAGGCGTTGCACCTGGGGCAAATTTAGGAAAAGATATTGCAGTTTTTGAAGCAGTTCATGGTTCTGCTCCTAAATATAAAGGATTAAATAAGGTGAATCCAACGGCTTTAATTCTTTCTGCGAAGCTTATGCTTGAGCATCTCGGTGAAATAAATGCTGCCTGCAGACTTGAAAAAGCGGTAGCGGATGTTATAATTGAGAAGAAATGCGTTACCTATGATTTAGGCGGTACTGCGGGGACAAAAGAAATGGGACAAGCAATAATTGAAAGACTTAAATGATAAAAATAGTTAATAAGCAAATAGATTAGGGATTTTATCAGTTTAAAGAACTAATTTTCATTAAATGAAATCTATTTTATTTAAACGGCATGATAAGTAGAGTAACTTATTTAATTTAGCATTAAAAAGTTTTTAGTGTGTATAGTTGGAAAGTATTGTTTGGCAGAAAGGCAAATAGAAAGTAATATTGTTTTAATAAACTGAGGTGAATTTAACAGATATAGGATTATTGAGTTTTGAAGTTTAATGGAAGTTTTATTGTATGAATATATTAAAGGTGTTGGTGGTTAATTGTGGTTCGTCGTCAGTTAAGTATACTCTCTTTGAGATGGAAAATGAAAAAAAGATTGCTTGGGGAATAGTTGAATGCATTGGTCTTCCTGAAGCATGTTATAGAAGACAAACTATAGATACTGCCGGAAGAAGAGATTATGTAAAAGTTACAAACCATATAGAAGCGCTTGAACTTATAATTAAAAATCTTTTAGATAAAAAAGTTGGCAGTATTACAAATAAAAATGAGATTGCTGTTGTCGGTCACAGAGTAGCACACGGCGGAATCAAATTTTCAAAATCAGTTTTAGTTACTGAAAAAGTAAAAGAAGATTTAAAAGAGTATTTTACGCTGGCGCCTTTGCATAATCCTGCCAACTATGCCGGTATTGTTGCGATAGAAAAAATGCTTCCTGAAATTCCCTCAGTTTTAGTTTTTGATACTGCTTTCCACCAGACAATGCCTGATTATGCTTATATGTACGCTATCCCCTATGAATATTATGAAAGGGACCACATAAGAAAATACGGTTTCCACGGGCCTTCACATAGTTATGTTTCTCAAAGGGCAGCTGCGATACTTGATAAGCCTTTAAGTGAATTAAAATTAATTACGGTTCATCTCGGAAATGGTAGCAGCGTAGCGGCAATTGAAAAGGGAAAAGTTGTAGATACTTCTATGGGATTTACCCCGCTCCAGGGAGTTGTTATGGGAACGAGATGCGGCGATATAGATCCTGCGATTATAACCTATATTTTAAATACTTATCCTCATCAATATAAAAATAGCGATGCCTTAAATAGTTTTATGAATAAGAAAAGCGGGTTATTTGGCGTATCCGGTCTTTCAGCTGATATAAGGACTATTGTTGAAGCGATTAAAGCAGGCAACAGGAGGGCAAAACTTGCTTTTGAAATGCTTTGTTACAGCGTAAAAAAATATATAAGCGCCTATTACGGAGTGTTAAACGGTGTTGATGGTTTAGTTTTTACAGCGGGTATAGGTGAAAATTCTCCGCTTGTTAGAGAGAAAATATGTGTTAATTTGCAGACTTTGGGAATTGAAATGGACTTGGAAAGAAATAATACGTTGTCAAATGGAGAAGGATTGGTTTCTGTCCCGACGTCTAAAGTAAAAATTATGGTAATTCCTACAAATGAAGAATTGATGATTGCAAGAGAGTCAAAAGCTTGTTTATATGGTAGACAATAAATGTACTTTTTTGATTTATAATTTTGCCGTTTTTATTTTTGCTTGATAACGCTTAACTAACGTATTTCTTGTTTTTTAAGGAAATTAAAAGGAAATTAATTTGTCTAAGTAAGTAGGATATAGAGACGGTTTTATAAATATTGCAATTAAAATTAATATGTTGTATGTGCTGTTAAGAAGTAAGTTTGTCTTGACTAGAAAGAAAAGTCAGTTATTAAAATTGGAAAATTGTTAGGTGAAGATAATCATAGGAGATACAAATGCCAAATCCGAAGAGAAAACACACGCCTCACCGCAGAGACTGCAGAAGATCGGCAAATTCAAAACTTGAAATGCCAAATTTAAGTAATTGTCCAAATTGTAATGCAGCGAAACGACCGCATAAAGTGTGTCTTGAGTGCGGATTTTATAATGGCAAGCTTATTATTATGACTAAAAATGTAAAAAAACCTGTTGATGGTGAGGGACAAATAAGAGGGAGCTGATAAAAAATGATAATTGCGCTTGATGCAATGGGGGGCGATTTCGCGCCTGCTTCAACAGTTGAAGGAGCGATTTTTGCAGCCAAAGAATCTAAACATAAAATTGTTCTTGTAGGTCACGAGAAACTTATAACGAAAGAGCTTTTAAAATATAGTAAACAACGTGATTTTACCTCGCTTAATATAGAAGTAGTAGATGCGCCTGAAATTATTGCTATGGACGAGCATCCTGCGAAAGCTGTTAGGCGAAAAAAGAAATCTTCTTTATCTATTTGTGCGCAACTAGTGGCAGAGGGAAAAGCTAATGCTTTTGTTTCTTTGGGTAATTCCGGTGCTGTTATGGCAGCGGCGCTTTTCTATTTAAAAAGAATAGAGGGTGTTTTGAGACCTGCGATTTCAACAACTCTCCCTACCATTAACGGTGGTTATTGTATAATTGCTGATGTAGGTGCGAATGTAGATTGTACGCCTGAATATCTTCTTCAATTTGGGATAATGTCAAGTTTGTTTTGTGAAAAAATTACAGGTATAGAAAACCCCAAGGTTGGTTTAGTTTCAATTGGAGAAGAGCCTGTAAAAGGCAACGAGCTTACCTTGGCGGCTTTTAATCTTTTGAAAAAAGCGGATATAAATTTTATAGGAAATGTTGAGGGGAGAGATATTCTTAGGGCTAAAGCAGACGTGGTTATATGCGATGGATTTGTGGGGAATGTAATATTGAAATTTGGCGAAGGGTTTTCAGAAATGGTGCTTAAACTTGTAAAAAAAGAATTTAAAGAGCGTCCTATAGCATGGATTTCGCTTCCTTTTTTATGGCTTGCCGTAAAAGATTTAAGGAGAAAAGTTGATTATAGTGAATTTGGAGGAGCGCCACTTTTAGGTGTTGACGGTGTATGCGTAATAGGTCACGGAAGGTCAAATGGGAAGGCAGTGAAAAATGCGATTTTTGTTGGAGTAAAATCTGTGGAACATAATCTCGCAGTCGGAATAAGGGAAGCAATAGCAAAGTACAACAAATAATAAGGACGTAAATAATAGATGAAGAAAAAAATAGGCGTGAAGGTTTTAGGTACGGGATCGTGTTTCCCCAAAAAAGTTATTACTAATGTGGATTTAGAGAAAATAGTTGACACCTCTGACGAATGGATAAGTACAAGAACAGGTATTAAAGAAAGGAGAATGTCGGAAAAAGATGAACCGACTTCAGAACTTGCCCTTAAAGCTTCTTTAGAAGCTTTAAAAGTTGCTGGTATTTCACCTAAGCAAATAGATATAATAATTGTAGCGACAATTACCCCTGATATGTTCTTTCCTTCAACGGCGTGTTTTTTGCAAGCAAAATTAAACATTCTCTCAGTGCCGGCATTTGATTTATCAGCTTCATGTAGTGGTTTTATATATGGAATTTCAGTTGCTAAGGCATTTATTGAATCGGGATTTTATAAGACAATTTTATTAGTCGGAGCTGATGAACTTACAAAAATTACGGATTGGACGGATAGGAGTACGTGCGTTTTATTTGGAGACGGAGCGGGAGCGATGATTTTATCGGCTTCAGAGAGCAACGAGGATATTTTATCTGTATTTTTAGGTGCTGACGGTTCATATTCAGATTTGCTTTTTCTGCCTGCAGGAGGTACTCGTAGTCCTGCAACAATAGACACTGTAAATGAGAAATTGCATACGATAAAGATGCGCGGCCAAGAAGTTTTTAGGGTCGCTGTTCCAAAAATGGTTCTTGCTGCTGAAAAAGCGCTTGAATTCTCTGGAAAAAGAGTTGAAGACGTAAAACTTTTTATTCCTCATCAAGCAAATATGAGAATAATTGAAGCAGTTGCTAAAAGAATAGGCATTTCTATGGATAGAGTTTTTGTAAATATTCATAAAACAGGAAATATTTCTTCGGCAACTACGATTACAGCTTTAGATGAAGCTATAAAAACCGGTAAGCTTAAAGTAGGAGATATAGTAGAATTAGTGGCATTTGGCGGTGGATTTACATGGGGTGCCACGGTGCTTAGAGTTTAAAATAAAGTTTGTGTGAATATTAATTTAATAAAGCTGTGAATTTAAGTTAAAGAAACAAGTAAGATTTTATATTAATTGAAATTGCATTTTATGTAGCTTTTGAGAGGTGTAATGGGTAAAATAGCATTGATGTTTCCTGGACAAGGTGCGCAGAAAGTTGGAATGGGTAAAGAGCTTTATGATAAATATCTAAAAGCTAGGGAAATAATAGATTCAGCAGGAGGTGAGCTTAAAAAAATTATTTTTGAAGGTCCGGAAGAAATTTTAAAACTTAGCAAATACGCGCAGCCTGCAATATTTACGATAAGTATGGCGACTTTTGAAGTTTTCAAAGAATTTTGTAATGTTTCAGTGAGCGATTTTGTTGCGGCAGGCCACTCGGTAGGTGAGTATTCTGCCTTATGCGCAGCTGGGTTTTTTGGCTATAAAGAAGGATTGGCGATGGTCAG
Organism: Endomicrobium sp.; assembly: GCA_031272265.1. Taxonomy (GTDB): domain Bacteria; phylum Elusimicrobiota; class Endomicrobiia; order Endomicrobiales; family Endomicrobiaceae; genus Endomicrobiellum. The sequence goes on from JAISUD010000002.1 coordinate 36,197, forward strand.
AGCAAGAGGGGAGTTTATTCAAAAAGCATCTGAGGAAAATCCGGGGATAATGGTTGCAATTATGGGTCTGGAAAAATCTAGCGTTGAATACATATGCAAACAGGCTGCAAGTTTAGGTGTTTGCGAACCGGTTAATTTTAATTCGTCCGAGCAAATTGTTATAGCTGGAACTTCAACGGCAGTAAATAAGGCGATTGGACTTGCAACTGCTGCGGGAGCAAAAAAAAGTGTTGTCTTAAATGTTTCTGGACCATTTCACTCTTCTCTTATGAGTTCGGCTTCGGATAATATGTTAAAAGAGCTTGAAAAATATGATTTTAAAGCACCATCTTTCGGAGTATTTACAAATTGTGACGCTTCTTTGACTGTTGATAAATCAGCTCTTAAGTTAAAACTTGTGAAACAAATTAAAAGTCCTGTGAAATGGAACGAGAGTATAATTAATATTATTGCAGCAGGTTTTGATAGATTTATAGAAATCGGGCCAGGTAGAGTTTTATCTGGGCTTTTAAAAAGAATAGACAAATCAAAAAAAGCGTTAAATATAGAAGATTCAGTTAGTTTACAAAAAACGCTTGAGGATCTAAACAATGAAACTTCAAAATAAAACGGCGGTTATTACAGGTTCTTCTCAGGGTATAGGAAAAGCTATCGCGGAAGTTTTCGCCTCTGAAGGAGCAGAGTTGGTAATCACAGGAATTGACGATTCAGCCCTGAAAACGGCTAAAGAGATAACGGAGAAATACGGTTGTAAGACTATAGCATTTGTTTTAGATGTTTCAAAGTTAGAAAGTTGCGAGACTTTTATTAAAGCTTCTCTTGACAAATTTTCTAAAATAGATATACTAGTCAACAATGCTGGAATAACAAAAGACAACCTAGTTTTAAAAATGAAAGAAACTGAATGGGATGAGGTTATAGCTGTTAATTTAAAAGGTGTGTTTAACTGTATAAAAGTTGTAAGCAAGTCTATGTTTAAGCAAAGACAAGGCAAAATAATAAACATAGCTTCTGTTGCAGGTCAGATGGGAAACGTGGGCCAGATAAATTATTCAGCGTCAAAAGGAGGTGTAATTGCGATGACGAAAACGTGTGCCAAAGAGTTTGCTTCAAGAAATATTCTAGTAAATGCTATTGCTCCCGGATTTATTCGCACTCCAATGACGGATAAATTAAAAGAAGAACAAAGGCAAATTGTAGCTTCGGCAATACCCCTTGGAAGATTTGGGGAAGCTTTTGACGTAGCGAAAGCAGCATTATTTTTGGCAAGCGACGATTCATCTTATATAACAGGACATGTTTTAGCTGTTAACGGCGGTATATATATGTAAATGAAGTGAAAATTTTATGAGATTAAATGTGGAAAAAAGTAGAGAGGAGGGAATATACAAAATGGCAGATTTTGAAGCTAGAGTAAAAAAGATTATTGTTGAACAATTGGGTGCAGATCCTGCTGAGGTGGTAAGTAGCGCGTCATTTGTTAATGATTTAGGTGCGGATTCTTTGGATACTGTAGAACTTGTTATGGCTTTTGAAGAAGAATTCGGTATTGAGATCCCGGATGAAGAGGCAGAAAAAATTCAAACGGTAGGAAGTGCGATAGAGTATGTAAAGACTCACGCTACAAAATAAGGTGTTAAGATGAGAAAGAGAATAGTTGTAACCGGTATAGGGGTTGTCACGTCTATAGGTATAGGGAATGTTGAATTTACTAGAGCGTTAAAAGCTGGCGAATCAGGTGCTTGTACTATTGAATCGTTTGACACGAGTTTATATTCTACGAAGTTCGCGGCTGTTGTTAAAGACTTCAATCCCGAACAATTCATTGACAAGAAGAAATTAAAAAAAATGGCAAGATTTACGCAATTTGGGTTTGCGTCAGCAAAGATGGCTATTGAGGATTCGGGAATTGATCTTTCCACGGAGGATTTGTCAAAGATCGGTGTTATCACTGGAACTGGAATCGGTGGTTTGGATATAATTGAGAAAGAAGAACAAACTCTTTTGACGCAAGGACCTAAAAGAGTAAGCCCTTTTCTTATTCCTATGATAATTACAAATATACTTCCCGGCGAAATAGCTATTAATTATGGTTTTACAGGACCAAATTATGCTGTTACGAGTGCGTGCGCTTCTTCTAATAATGCTATTGGAGACGCTTTACGATTACTTCGCAGTGGCGACGCAGACATAATGATTTCTGGCGGTGCGGAAGGAGCGATTGTCCCTTTAGGACTGGCTGGTTTTTGTTCTATCAGGGCTTTATCTAGGAGAAATGACGAACCGCAGAAGGCTTCAAGGCCCTTTGACAAAGAACGCGACGGCTTTGTTATGGGCGAAGGCGGCGGTATAGTTGTGCTTGAAACTTTAGAACATGCGTTAAATAGAGGAGCGAAAATATACGCTGAATTTGCAGGATATGGCGCTTCTGACGACGCTTATCATATTACAGCTCCTGAACCGGGAGGACGGGGAGCTATTTTAGCTATGGAAAAAGCGATAAGTGATGCTGGTATTTCTAAAGATGAAATTGATTATATAAACGCGCACGGTACGTCAACTGCGTTGAATGATAAAACAGAGACGCTTGCGATAAAAAAAGTTTTTGGTAAGAGGTCATATAAAATACCTGTTTCCTCTACAAAATCAATGATAGGGCATCTTCTTGGAGGCGCCTCTATTGTGGAATTTGCAGCTACTATTCTTACAATGCAGGAAGGTTTTATACATCCTACAATAAATTATGAAACGCCCGACCCAGAATGTGACTTGGATTATGTTCCAAATACCGCAAGAATTCAGCATATTAATTGTGCTCTTTCAAACTCTTTAGGTTTTGGCGGACATAACGCGAGTGTTGTAATAAAGAGATATGTTAAATAAAAGTCAGGAAAAACTCCAAAAATTTATTGAGTACAAATTCAATAATCTTGAGTTTTTAAATATGACTTTAACACATAAATCTTATATTGCTGAAAATGAAAAAGAAGTTTATAATGAGCGGTGGAGTTTTTGGGGATAGCGTTCTTTCAGTGATTGTTGTAGAAACTCTTTATTTAAGGTATCTATTGACGGTGAAGGAAGATTGTTGCAACTGCTTAAAGTGCAGATTATTTCAGCTTCTTAATTTAAGTGATTGGACCAGAAAGGTAAATTTGGGAATTTATGTATTTTTAGGTAAAGGCCAAGGTACTAAAAGTAAGATTGAAAAACAGTTTATTATGCGGTGTGTTTGTGAAGCTATTGTCAGGATGATATATTTAGACGGTGGCTTTAAGAATGCTAGAAAATTTGTCCTAAAATTTTTGGACAGGTAGAAAGAAATAATAATCATGGATTATAAAAGCAGATTACAAGAAACAGTTCAGTCTCTGTAATAAAGAACTTCCCAAGTATTTGATAGTAAGAAATTGTATCTAAGACATAACAAAAAGTTTGAAACCGCTATATATGTTAAAGATAGTTTTTTAGAAAAAGGTATAGGAAATTCCAAAAAGAAGCACATCCTCCGCTGCCAGACAAGCAATAAAAAGTATAAACCGTTCTGTATGTGTAAGCAGTGGTTGGTGTGCATTAGAATTTGTGTTGGTAGACTTGTTAAAGAGGAGTTTTATATGGTAATGGATTATATGTTATCCGAAGAAGAGCAAATGATAGTTGAAACTGCTAGAACGGTGGCAGTTGAAAAGATGAAACCGTTAAGAGAGTATTATGACGAAAAAGAAGAATTTCCTTGGGATATTGTAAAAGAATTTGCAAAGGCTGATTTATTTGCAACGTATATTCCTGAAGAATATGGTGGCTTTGGCAAAGGTATTATGGGTCTTGTGCTTGCAGTTGAAGAGCTTTGTAAAGTTGACGGTGCTATTTCGTTATCACTTGCCGCAACGGCGTTAGGAGCTTTTCCTATTCTTGTAGCTGCAAACGAAGAACAAAAGAAAAAGTATTTGCCTGATATTGCCTCCGGTACGAAACTTGCGGCTTTTGGTTTAACAGAGGCAGGAGCTGGTTCAGACGCAACCGGAATGACTACAACTGCTGTTAAAGACGGTGATTATTATGTATTAAATGGAGCAAAATGTTTTATTACTAATGGTGGAGACGCTGAGACATATACGGTTTTTGCTAAAACTAATCCTTCAAGAGGGGCGAGAGGAATATCGTGCTTTATTTTAGAAAAAGGCGATACGGGCTTTAGTTTTGGCAAAAAAGAAAAAAAGATGGGTATAAGAGCATCTTCTACAAGAGAGCTTGTATTTAATGATTGCAGAGTGCATAAAGATAGACTGCTTGGAAAAGAGGGACAAGGTTTGATGATAGCGCAGGCTACTTTGGATAATTCTCGTCCCGGTGTTGCAGCTCAGGCGCTTGGTATTGCAACCGGGGCTTTAAATGAGGCTGTTGAATATGCAAGAAAGAGGGTGCAATTTGGGCAGCCTATAGCTTCTTTCCAAGCAATACAGCATATGCTTGCGGAAATGGCTACTGAAATTGAAGCTGCCAGAGCGTTGCTTTACGCTTCTGCAAGAATGATCGATTCAGGGAAAGTAAAACGCACCAGTAAAGAGTCAGCAATGGCAAAACTTTTCTGCTCAGAAGTGGCAATGAAAGTTACTACAAATGCTGTGCAAATATTTGGTGGCTATGGATATACTAGAGAATATCCTGTAGAAAAAATGATGAGAGATGCAAAAATTACGACCCTTTATGAAGGAACAAGCCAAATTCAAAAAAATGAAATTGCGCTTAATCTTATTAAAGAATATATATCAAGCTCTAAATAATAAATTATAAAAATATGATTAGGTTTGGTGGAATATGAATATAATTGTTTGTATTAAGCAAGTACCTAGTATGGCAAATGTTCAAATTGACCCGGAAACTGGAAGACTTCAAAGAGACGGTGTAGAGTCTGTAATTAATCCTTTTGACGAGTATGCTATAGAAGAAGGTGTAAGAATTAGGGAGAAAGCTGGCGGGAAAGTTATAGTTATTACAATGGGACCCCCGCAGGCTGAATCCGCTTTAAGAGAAGCTATTTCAAAAGGTGCCGACGAAGCAATTTTAATAAGCGATAAAGTTTTTGGAGGAGCGGACACTTTAGCGACTTCTTATACTTTGTCGTCTGCTATAAAGTTTATAGGCGATTACGACCTTATTATTTGTGGTAGACAAGCGTCGGATGGGGACACTGCTCAAGTTGGTCCTGGAACAGCGGAAATGCTTAATATACCGCATATAACCTATGTAAAAAAAATAGAATTACTTGGTGATAAATCAATTAGAGTTGAAAGAATAATGGAAGACGGATGCGACTTGATAGAAAGTCCATTGCCGGCTCTTTTGACAGTTGGTAAGGAGATAAATGTTCCAAGAATCTCGTCTCTTAAAGGTAAAATGCTTGCAAAGAAAGCGGTTATTAAGACTCTTGATGCCGCAACTATTAACGCAGATGCTAAAAGAATAGGTCTCAATGGATCTCCCACCCAGGTTATAAAAATATTTACACCTCCACAGAGAACTTGCGGAGAAAAACTTACTGGTGACGCGAAAAAAATTGCAGTTGCTTTAGTTAAAAGATTGTCTGAGTTAGGTATAGCTTAGTAACTATGTATGGTATGATAAGGATTTAATAGCAGGCTCAATGAATGATAAAAAGATAATATATATAATGTTAGTATTGTTATTATGTGTATATCTTCGCAAAGTTTTAAATGTCAAAAGCGTGTAATTTTATCTGATTTGTTCAAATTCTAAACGGAGTTGTTTAAATGGAAAACAGTATAAAAATATTAGCTGATAAATGTGTCGGATGTGGGATATGTGAAAGTGAATGTCCTTTTAGTGCGATTTCAATGCTTGAAAGGTCAGAAGAACATGCTAGGAAATTTAAACTTGCGGTTATAGATTTAAACAAATGCACGTATTGTGGGGCATGTAAGCAAATTTGCAAATTTAGCGCAGTAGAACTGAAAAAATGCAGACCTCAGGCTGAAATTGATAAAAGTTTGTATAAAGGTGTATGGATTTACGCAGAGCAAAGGCACGGTAAGATTTCAAATATTGCGTATGAACTTTTAAGTGAAGGGCGAAGACTTGCGGAAAAACTTGGAACGTTTTTGGGTGCAGTTTTGATAGGCAGTAATATTAAATCAAAAGCTCAAGAGTTGATAGATAGAGGTGCAGATAAAGTTTACATTTGTGACGACCCTGTTTTTGTTGAGTTTCAAGATGATCCTTATACTAGTATTTTAACTCAGCTCATAAAAAAAGAAAAACCAGAAATTATTTTAATGGGTGCCACGAATATAGGACGTTCGTTTGCCTCAAGAGTCGCGGCGAAAATTCATACAGGTCTTACTGCAGACTGCACTTCATTAGAGATAGACACTGTGACAAAAAATCTTCAACAGACAAGACCTGCTTTCGGCGGAAATATCATGGCGACTATTTTGACTTCAAGGCATCGTCCACAGATGTCTACAGTAAGACATAAAGTTTTCAAAGAAGCTAAAATAGAAACAGGTAGAAAAGGGGAAGTTATTGAATATAAAGTTGATGTAAAGACTTTGTTAAATAGAACGAAGTTTTTGGGTTTTATAAAAAGCGCTGTCAACTATGTCAATCTTCTTGAGGCGGAAATTATCGTATCCGGCGGAAGAGGACTTGGTAAACCAGAGGGTTTTAGGCTTATTGAAGAACTTGCTGAGTGTTTAGGCGGAGCGGTAGGTGCTTCAAGGGCAGCAGTTGACTCAGGTTGGATCCCTGATATACATCAAGTAGGTCAGACAGGTAAAACAGTTTCTCCTAAAGTTTATATTGCCTGCGGAATTTCCGGACAAATCCAACATAGAGTAGGTATGGGTTCGTCTGATATTATTATTGCAATAAATAAAGACGCGACTTGCCCTATGATGCAGATTGCTTCTTATGCTTTGGAGGGCGATTTATATGAGATTATTCCAAATATAATAAAAGAAATAAAATCCTCTAAATCTGTTTAATGTTCAATAATATTTTGCTCTAAATTATTATGAAAATTTAACCTGTTACTGATTAATGTTTATTTAGTGTTAGTTAGTGTGGGTTGAAGGGGAGTGGATGTTAAAAGTTTTAGTTACAGGCGCGAACGGTTTTGTTGGAAGTCATATTGTTGAAGCGTTGCTTAGCGCGAAATATTACGTCATATGTCCCGTGAGAAAAACGTCAGATTTAAGGTGGATAAAAGGTTTGCCTGTAAGATATGAATACGGTGATTTGAGCGATAAGAATTTTTTAGAAAAGATTGTTAAAGATGCGGATATTATTGTTCACTGCGCTGCTATTGTGCGTGCAGTAGTTAAAAGTGAATATTTTAAAATAAATGTAGGGATTACTAAAAACCTATGTGAAGTAGTTTTAAATATAAACCCCGGGTTAAAAAAGTTTATATTTATTTCTTCTCAGGCCGCCATGGGACCGTCATCTTCGGTTAATTTTAAGAAAATTACATATGAGGAAAATCCGATTTCAGATTATGGTTTGAGTAAGCTTATGGCAGAGAAAGAGATAAAAAAAATGTTTTACAAGAAGGTAGTTTATACAATTTTAAGACCCGCTGCCGTTTACGGACCAAGAGACAAAGATATATTTGTATTTTTCAACTTAGTGTATAAACATTTAAGACCCGTAACAACGATAAAAAGATTATTGCAACTTGTTTATGTAAAAGACGTGGCAAATGCTGTGGCAGCTTGTTTGGAAAATAGAAAAACTAATAATAATATTTACTATCTTGCTGATTCCATTGCATATACATGGTCAGAAATAGGCAAGATTATATCATTTTCTGCCGGTGTAAAGACAATTCCGATTCCCATTCCTGATTTTGTTTTTAGATTTATTGGGATAGTGTCGGAAGTTTTGTCTTATGTAACTAAAAAACCTGCAGTATTAAACAGACAAAAAGTTATGGAAATACTTCAAAAATATTGGATTGCAGATACTGAGCTTTCCGAAAAAGATTTAAATATTAGCTTTACTCCTCTTGAAGTTGCTTCTAAAATAACATATAATTGGTATTTTAATAACAGTTTTTCTAAATATTTTATTAGGAAAATTGACCTAAGAGGGAAATAAATGAATTTTGACATTTTTGGAAAATGTTTTAATTTTAAAGCCGCAACCGAGCTTAAAAAAATAGGTTTTTATCCGTATTTTCATAAAGTTGAATCTGTACAGGGACCGGAGATTATAGTTGACGGTAAAAAAAAGATAGTTGTTTGCTCTAATAACTACCTTGGGCTTGCAAATCACCCAAAAGTTATTGAAGCTTCTATAACTGCCGCGAAAAAGTACGGTACCTCTTGCACGGGATCTAGATTTCTTAATGGAACTAATGATTTACACGAAAAAGTTGAGAAAAAATTTGCGAAATTTGTAGGTAAAGAAGAAGCTCTTCTTTTTACTACCGGGCATCATTCAAATTTAGGAGCTATTTCAAGCTTAGTAGGCAAAAATGAAGTTTTGATTACAGACAGATTAGATCATGCTTCAATTATAGACGGTTGTCGACTATCTTTTGGTGAGATGGCGAGATTTAGACACAATGATATGGCGGATCTTGAAAGACAACTTATTAAGTATCAAGGACGAGGTATGTTGATTGTAGTTGACGGAGTTTTTAGCATGGAAGGCGATATTGCAAATTTACCGGAAATCTCAAGGCTTGCAAAAAAATATGAAGCGAGAGTGTTTGTTGACGAAGCTCATTCCTTAGGAGTAATAGGTGAAAATGGAAAAGGAACCGGCGAATATTTTAATATGGAAGAAGACATTGATGTGTTAATGGCTACGGCTTCCAAATCTTTAGCTTCTATTGGTGGGTTTATTGCAAGTAAGAGTGAAGTTATTGATTTCATCAAACATAGTGCAAGAACGATGATTTTTACGGCAAGTCTTCCTCCTGCGTGTGTAGGAGCAATAGATGCTGCTCTGGATCTAGTTATTGCTGAACCTGAAAGGAGAACAAGACTTATAGAAACTTCTAAAAAAATGAGATCGGCTTTTAAATCAATGGGATATAACACAGGACATTCTCAATCTCCTATTATACCTTTAACTGTCGGCAGTGATTTTAGTGCTTTTAAGATGTGGAAAATGCTTTTTGACGAAGGAATTTTTGCTTCTCCTGTTGTTACTCCGGCAGTACCTGAAGGGAATTCTATAGTCAGAACAAGTTATATGGCCACTCATTCTGACGACAACTTGAATTTTATTCTTGAAAAATTTAAAAAAGTCGGGAAACAGCTTGGTATACTAGGTTAAATGTGTAAATAATAAATACAAGAGGGACTAGTATATAATAATGAAAGTGGTCAAAGTAGACACTAAAAAGCATTTCAAGGAATTTGTTCACTTTCCTTGGAAAATTTATTCAAAAAACAGTCCATGGGTACCGCCGTTAATTTCTAGTATTATAAATATCCTTTCAGGAGATAAAAATCCTTTCTGGTGGCATGCAAAAAGACAGCTTTTTCTAGCTTATAATGACAGCAACAATGTTATCGGCAGAATTATGGCGATAATAGATTACAACTATATAAGTTTTCAGAAAAATAAGTGTGGTTTTTTTGGATTTTTTGAATGCTTTGATGATAGCGCAGCAGCGAGAGCACTTTTTTCAGTAGCAGAGAATTGGCTTAAAGAACAAGGTATGTATAAGATGATGGGTCCTATGAATCCGTCCACAAACGACGAATGTGGATTTTTAATGGAAGGATTTGAAATATCGCCGAGTCTTATGATGTCTTATACTCCTCAATATTACCTACGACTTGCTGAACAGAGTGGTCTTAGGAAAGTAAAAGAACTCTATGCTTATGATATGGATGTTGCAGATGATTCAAGGGTTCCCAGACTTGAAAAAGCGGTAGCTATAGCAAAAAGAAAACTTCCGACGCTTAAAGTAGAAACTATACGGGAAAATGCTTCATTTGAAAAATATTTAAAAGCTATAATATCAGTATATAACCGGGCTTGGGAAAAAAATTGGGGCTTTGTCCCGTGGAGCGACGAAGAGTTTGTTGAAATTGCTTCAAAATTAAAAATGTTTATGGATCCGGATATGGTGATAATGGCGACAGTAGCAGACGTTCCTATAGGAGTACTTATTTCTTTGCCGGATTACAATCAAGTTTTAAAAAAACTTGACGGCAAACTTCTACCTTTTGGAATCTTAAAATTTTTACATTATAGGAAAAAAATTGACAGTTTGAGACTTATGATTATGGGTGTTTTAGAGGAATATAGACGCAAAGGTATTGAAGCGGCTATGTATGAAAAAGGTCTAAAAAATGCGATTAAAAATGGTTATAAACACTGTGAACTTTCATGGGTACTTGACGATAATATAATGACGCAGCGCACTGTAGAAATGATGAATGGCAAGGTATATAAAAAATATGCTGTGTACAGTAATTAAGATTTTGCTGGTATTTTTTGAGGTCATCTTTAAATCTGTGATAACGTGTTTATTCGTGTCTTATTATTGCAGTAAATGTAGTTTACTATGCAATATTTCTTTTTAATTATCCCGATTATCCCAAAAATCCCGAAGGAATAGAGGAAAGAACGTAAAATATACTAAAAGAAAAAACTCTCTATATGAGGTTTTAAGCGAATTATTTTTGTTTTATGTGATCGCTTTTGCAAAGTAATATAATGTATTTAAAGAAATTAGAAGTTAGTGGTTTTAAGTCATTTGCTGACAAAACAGTATTGGAATTTGGACTTGGGATTTCAGGTATTATAGGCCCTAATGGATGTGGTAAATCTAATATATCGGATTCTATACGCTGGTGTCTTGGAGAGCAGAGATCAAAGTCAATGAGAAGTTCTAATATGCAAGAAGTGATATTTAGCGGTACTCAAACAAGGAGTGCCGGTGGAATGGCTGAAGTTTCTCTTACTTTTGACAATTCGCAGAGTATTTTGCCTGTAAAATATTCCGAAGTTACCGTAACAAGAAGATTGTTTAGAAGCGGCGAGAGTGAGTATTTTATAAATAGAAACCAGTGCAGACTTAAAGACATAAGAGATATGTTTTTGGATACAGGATTAGGTTCTGACACTTATTCAGTAATTGAGCATGGTAAAGTTGATCTTTTGGTTACGGCAAGACCTGAGAACAGAAGAGAATTATTTGAAGAAGTTGCCGGGGTTGCGAAATATAAAATAAGAAGAGAAGAAACTCTGAGAAAACTTGAGAAAATAGACACAGATATATCTCGCTTGTCTGATATTCTTACAATACATAAACAGCAGATAACAGCTTTAGATGCGGCTGCGAAAAAAGCAAAACAGTATAAGAAGTGTCAGGACGATCTTGCAAAATATGAAATCTTCTATCTGGTGCGCTCTATAACATTTAATAAATTTGAAATAGAAGAATTAAAAAAGGAATTGGATCCTAAGGTAGAAGATTTCCGGTTAAATAACGCTTTGTCTGTGCAAGTTGAGGCGGAAATTCAGAAATTGCGTTTTAGTCTAGGCGAAATGAACGAACAATATTTAAATATAAATAAGGATTTAAGCGAAATAAAGACACAAAAAAGTGTTGCTGAACAGGTAATTCAACATGCAACTCAGCGTGAAACTGAAATAAAATCAGAGCAAACGATACTTGAAAAAGAACTTGTAATAAACCGTGACAAAGCTGTTCATATGGATGAGCAACTTGAGCAATTAAATATTAGTGACGATTCTTTTAAGAGCGGAGTGAAACTTTTGGAAGCTATTTATATAGAAAAGGAGCAGCAATATAATTCGTTAAAAGTAAAATTTTCTGAACTTGAATCAAAAAAAAATTCAATCCGAATTAAAGTTTCGGAAATTGAGTCTGAAAAAAAACGACTTCTTAAATTAAAAGAAGAGCTTGCAGAGACAAAAATACGGCTGAATTCGGACACAGTTTCTTTACAAAAGTTAATAACAAGACTTGAAAGTGTTGTGGGTTCTACGAATCAGGAAATTGTAAAGATTGAAGCCGAACTTAGTGCTAAGAACGAATCATTTCAGTCGCTTAAAATTAAGCAAGAAGAAGTGAATAAAACTATTTTGGAGAACAGCAGGGAAATAAAAACTCTTAACAATGATTTGTCCAAATATAAAGATATTTTCGCTTCCAACGACGCTCGTATAATCACTTTAAGAGAGTTTGATTATCAGGATCCTGTTAGATCGTCTATAAGAACTGTGTTGAGTTTGGGCAATGTTGCGAGAGGACCTGTAAGTAGTTTAATTGATCTTGAGGAAAATAAGTATGAGCTTATAGCAGCGGCTTTAGGCGAGAAATTAAATTATCTTGTGTGCGAAACTTTAGAGAAAGCTGAATATGCTATTAAATTTTTGGAAAACAATAATTTAAGCAGACTTTCGTTTGTAATTGTTGAAAAAATTTCTGATTCTTATAAAAATGGTAATCTAGGACCTCCTTCTGGATATTTTGAACTTGTAAAATATTTGAGATATGAGCCGTGTGACGAAAAAGTAATCCGTTTCATATGTTCTGACGCTCTTGTTTATGGCAATAGAGTTTACGGAAACGTCGTGGTTCAAGGTGGAGGAAAGATATTTTTTGAAAAACCGATACTTGTTGAAGAGCAAATAAAAAAACTTAACAGGGAATCTAAAGAAATAAGACGGAACATTTCTGATATACAGTTTAAAATAGAGCAGATAGATAAGTATCAAAAGAATCTTTTAACTGAGAAAGAAAAATTGGATTTTGACATAATGAAAATCAAAATGCAAATTGACGGGGAACATGTTCGGATTGTAGAAAAAAGGAACGATATAAACGTTGTTATTGGGGAAATAAATAGACATAAAGAGGAGATAAATTGTAAAAACTTAGAATCTATATCTTTTGACGAAAGAATATCTGTTTTTGAAACAGAAATTTCGGATTATGAGAAAAAAGAGAATGAACTTTATAAGGAATTAAAGACGGTTGAAAACGACATATTTTTAATGAGAAAAGAAGAAGAAGTTGTCGCTCCTGTAATGATGGAGGCGAGAATTAATTGGAATAAAAAGATTGCTGAACTTGAGAATAGAAACAGAGAGCAACAGTACATTGTTGATAATGTTGCTAATTTTAGAAATCGGATAAGCCATGTCCAGCTTAAAATTACGGAAAACAATAAAAAGATTTCCGAATTATTTGCTTCCCGACAAAAGGAAACTGCAAGAATACAGCAGTTGTGCGACGAAGAGTCTAAGAAAGAATCTGGAATGCAAGTTTTTTTAGCGGATAAACAGACAGTTCAAACCGCGCTGGATATAAAGACAAACGAATTGCGCGATCTGCAAAACAAAGCGAATGATTTAAAAATCAGAATAAATACTATGCAGATTGATATAAAGAATTTTGAATTTCAGAAAAGCGATTCAGAGAAAAAGCTTATGGATATGTATGGAAAAAATTATGAGGAAATTAAAAACGATTTTGGCGATAATATTAAAGAAGTAGATGATGAAGAAATTAAACAGATAAAGAAAAAAATTGAGTTTTTAGGTTCTGTGAATCTTGCTGCACAAGAGGAATACGACGCTTTGGAGCAAAAATATAATTCCATTTTGGTGCAGCAAAATGATTTGTTGAAATCTAAAGAGGACTTATATGAAATTATAAAGAAAATTAATAGGTCCACTGCGGAAAATTTTGAGAAGACTTTTGGTCTTGTGAAAGAGAATTTCAGAAAACTTTATGTGAAACTTTTTGGTGGTGGGGAGGCGAACTTAATTCTTAATAAAAAGAATGATTTGCTTGAAAGTGGAATTGATATTTTCGCGCAACCTCCGGGGAAGAAATTACAGAGTATCTCGCTTTGTTCTGGTGGAGAAAAAGCTCTAACTGCTGTTGCTTTAATTTTTGCTTTTTTTATGGTCAAACCTTCGCCTTTTTGTATTTTAGACGAAGTTGATGCTTCATTAGACGACGCGAACGTGGACAGGTACAATGCTATGATTAGGGAGTTTTCTGCGAAAACGCAGTTTTTAGTTGTTACACATAACAAACGTACAATGGAAATGGCGGACACTCTTTACGGCGTAACAATGGAGGAATATGGTATTTCAAAAATAATATCCGTGAGAATTAGCAAACAAGATAATGCGCAATAGTATGTTTTTTGTTGTTTATATTTAAAAGGATTGTATTGTAGGGTCAATAATTTAACCTTTTGCTAAGGAGATATTATTCATTATTTTGGAAGGTTTATGGAACTCGGTATCTATGTTTAGCTGACTTATACATTGTTTGATTATTTCGGTTTCTTTGGATTTGTTTGCGATTCCAAAAGG
>JAISUD010000023.1 GCA_031272265.1 Endomicrobium sp.
AGTTGATAATGCCTGTTGCTATGGAAAAGCAGCTGAGGTTTGCGATTAGAGAAGGTGGCAGAACAGTCGGTTCGGGCATAGTTACTGAAATATTAGACTAAACTGAAAATAAAATGAAACAGGATCAAAATTTATGGCAAATGAAAAAGCAGTATCAGCTCAGCGTATAAGAATTAAGCTGCGGGCGTATGATCAAAAGATGTTAGATGATTCGTTAGCAAAGATTGTGGAGTCGGCAAGACGTACGGGAGCGGCGATAACAGGCCCTGTGCTTTTGCCTACTAAAATAAAAAAATATACGGTTAACAGATCTGTTCATGCTGATAAGAAATCGCGTGAACAGTTTGAAATGAAAATACATAAAAGATTGATAGATATTCGTGAACCTTCCTCAAGAACTGTTGATGAACTTATGAAACTTGATTTGCCGGCGGGCGTCTATATTGAAATTAAAATGTAGTTTTAGAATATCTGGAATTGTAGAGAGATAATATGTTAAAATCAATAATTGGTGAAAAGGTGGGCATGACGCAGGTTTTTGACTATAAAGGAAACGTTGTTCCTGTAACGGTAGTAAAAGCCGGTCCCTGCGTGATTATCGGCGTGCGTACGATTGAAAAAGACGGATATTCCGCTGTTCAGCTTGGTTTTGGAGAAATGTTGGATAAAAACCTTATTAAACCTCAGAGAAGTTTCTTTAAAAAAAATAATATTTCACCTAAAAAAGTTATCAGAGAATTTAGGGTCGCTGACGCGTCCGTATTTTCCATTGGTCAGGAAATAAGAGTGGACGTATTTAAAGTGGGCGATTATGTTGATGTTTACGCGCTTACAAAAGGGAAAGGATACGCTGGAGTTATTAAAAGGCATAATTTCAGCATGCAGCCTGTTTCCCACGGTCAGTCCGATAGAACGCGAGCACGAGGTTCAAGCGGTGGACAAGGGCCTCAAAAAGTTTTTAAGGGAATGAAAATGTCTGGACATTTAGGCAATGAATATGTTACAATACAAAAATTGCTTATTGTAAATGTTGCCGCCGAAAAAAATATTTTGCTTATCAAAGGCTGCGTTCCCGCTATTAAAATGGGAACTTTATTTATAAGTAATACGCTTAAAAAAATTCCTGTTGTGCAAGAAATAAAAACTAAGGTCAAAGCCAAAAACTAGTAGGCTCGGCGAAAAATAAGTTAACTGAACATAATACTGCGGTAAGTGAAATTTGATTTTATATCTTTTTATTTGCAGATGCGGAAAATAGTTTTTAAAGAAACGTTTTTTATTCTTTTAAATATTTTAGATTTGAGGGATTTTTGAATGTGTATAAATTATTCGCGTAGATAAATTATAAAAATAAAGGATTTTTTTAAGTCGGCGGGTATTTAAATGGAGTTTACGGGGAAGGATATTGAGTGAGATGACTGTTGAACGAAACGTTTAATTATAACAGTAAGTTTAAGAGAGAAAATAGGATGGATGCGGTAGTTTATAATTCAAAAGGGCAGGAAACGAGTAAGATAAAACTGCCTGTTTTTTTCGGTATGGAAGCTTCCGATGCGCTTTTACACGAAATTGTAACGGCATATCTGAGCAATCAAAGGTCGGGGACGCATAAAACGAAGACGAGAAGCGAAGTGTCTTTTTCAGGTCAAAAACCATGGAAACAAAAACACTCCGGTGCTGCCCGCGCGGGGCAAAGAAACTCCCCTCTGTGGAGGAAAGGCGGTATAATTTTCGGACCACAACCTAGGGATTACTATATAAGAATTCCAAAACAGAAAAAGAAACTTTCTTTAAATATGGCGTTGTCAATCCAATTTAAGAATGGGAATATAATTGTCGTGGATTCGCTGAAAGTTAGCGAAGCTAAAACGAAAAAAGTAGTTGAACTAATTAGAAATCTTAAAGTTGAAGATAAGAAAATTATTTTTGCAGTTTCTAAAAACAATGACGCAAATTTTAGAATCGCCGCAAGAAATATAAAGAATGTCGTAGTAAAAGATATCGAGAGTTTAAACACTTATCAGGTTCTGTGTGCCGATAAATTGATTATCACTCCCGAGTCTGTTAATTTAATAAATAGAAGACAATCGTTAATAAGCTGAAAGATGTCTTTTATTGCAGAGAAACAGGAAATAAAATGAATATTGCGAATATCATTAAAAAGCCTATAGTAACAGAAAAAGCTACGGTTCTAAAAGAAAAAGGTAATAATAAGTATACTTTTATGGTTGACAAAGACGCGAACAAATTTCAGATAAGAGAAGCTGTTGAAACTTTGTTTAAAGTGAAAGTAAAAAGCGTTCATACTGCAAATTACACGGGAAAAAGAAGGAGAAGGGGTAAATACGTCGGTTATAAAAATGATTGGAAAAAAGCGATAATAAAACTCGCTCAAGGGCAGGAAATTCAAATGGTGGACGAACTCTGAGTTATATATATGAATTGCGTATTTAAATAAATAGAGAAAGAAGTTTTTAATTTTCAGTTGTTAGTTAATTTTACTTGATTGAATTTACATTATAGGGAAAGGTAATGCCACTTAAGACATTTAAACCGTACACTCATTCAAGAAGACAAATGTCAGTTTTAAGTTTTTCGGATATTACAAAAATAAGTCCTGAGAAATCGCTTACTAAAATAATAAAAAAAAAAGGTGGGCGCAATAATACGGGCAAAGCAATGGTTCGTTTCAAAGGGGGCGGCCATAAAAGATTTTATAGGATTATTGATTTTAAAAGAGATAAACTTAATATCCCGGCGGAAGTGATAGCTATAGAGTATGATCCTAACCGTTCAAGCAGACTGGCTCTTCTAAAATATGAAGACGGCGAGAAAAGGTATATAATTCAACCTGTTGACGTAAACGTTGGAGATTCTATTATGTCGGGGCCGAATGCTGAGATAAAACCGGGAAATTCTCTACCTCTTGCAAATATACCCTTAGGTGCTTTCATACATAATTTAGAATTTATAGCCAGCAAAGGCGGACAGCTAGTTCGTTCCGCAGGTGTTGCAGCTCAGCTTCTTGCTAAAGAGGGTGATTACGCCCATGTTAGAATGCCTTCCGGTGAAATAAGACTTATCAGGGTGAACTGTTATGCGACAATTGGACGAGTAGGGAATTTGGATCATGAAAATATTGTAATAGGTTCTGCGGGAAGAAACCGTCATATGGGTAGAAAACCTCATGTGCGCGGAACGGCAATGAACGCTGTTGATCATCCTCATGGAGGTGGACGAGGAAGATCTAAAGGTGATAATCAGCCCAGAAGTCCTTGGAATCAACCTGCTAAGGGGTTTAAGACGAGGCCTAAGAAAGTCTGGGACTGGGTAATATTAAGTCGTCGC
This sequence comes from Endomicrobium sp., assembly GCA_031272265.1. Taxonomy (GTDB): domain Bacteria; phylum Elusimicrobiota; class Endomicrobiia; order Endomicrobiales; family Endomicrobiaceae; genus Endomicrobiellum. The sequence goes on from JAISUD010000023.1 coordinate 3,349, forward strand.
AATAAAGATAAGAAATAGTCGGAGGGAAAGATATATGAGTCGTTCAACAAAAAAAGGTCCTTATGTAGATGAGAAACTTTTAAAAAAAGTGCAAAAACTCAATGGAAGTGGCGAAAAAAAAGTTATTAAGACATGGGCCAGGGCGTGTGTTATAACTCCGGATTTTGTTGGACATACATTAGCTATACATAATGGTAAAAAATTTTTACTGGTGTTTATGTCTGAGCAGATGGTAGGACATAGACTTGGTGAATTTGCTCCGACTAAAATTTTTAAAGGACATGGCGGAATGACAAAGCAGGAAACGTCATCTACGTAAACATGAATAAAACGTAATGTAAAGCGCTTAGTTTAGTTTTAGTTAAGCCGTTGGATAAATAAAAAAGGCGCGCTGTTTGTATTGTTGGATAAAAAAGGATTATTAGGATGGAAGTAAAAGCGATAGCGAAATTTGTTAAGTGTACTCCAAGAAAAGTGAATCAAGTTCTTGCGCTTATTAGGAATAAAAGAGTTGAAAAAGCGATTGAAATTCTTTCTTTTCTTCCTAAAACTGCCGCGCTGATTGCTGAGAAAGTTTTAAAAAGCGCGGTTGCAAACGCAGGTAAACTTAAAGACTATTCAGATCTTAAGGTTAAAGAAGCGTGGGTAGGAAGTGGATCAGAATTAAAGAGGGTGATGATCTGCTCTAAAGCAAGGAAACGGATTGTAAGAAAGAAAATGGCGCATATTACGATAGTTGTTACAGATGCGGATGGTAGGGGAAAAAGAAATAATAAATCAGACGAAAATAAAATCAAGGTACAACACAAATGAAATAAAAAATCTCGCGAAAGGTAAAGATAAAATGGGTAATAAAGTACATCCCAAAAGCGTAAGACTGGGATATATCAAAGATTGGGAATCTAAATGGTTTAATTTAAAAGAGATGCCTAATTTTATAGAAGAAGACTGGCGGATAAGGGTCTATCTTAAAGATAAGTTAAAATTAGCTTCAATATCAAAAATTGGCATTGAAAGACAAGGTAAACTTTTACGCGTGAATATTTATACGTCTCATCCCGGAATTGTAATCGGCAAAGGTGGACAAAGCATTGAAAACTTGAAAAAAGAACTTGAAACTATGACGTTAAAGAAAACTCTTGTAAACATTATGGAAATTAAAAGGCCTGAAATGGATGCTCAACTTGCTGCTGAAAGCGTCGCATTCCAACTGGAAAAGCAGATTGCTTTTAGGAGAGCGATGAGAAAGGCTATTGAAAGAGCAATTTCGGCGGGAGCTCAGGGAATAAAGGTTATGGTTTCAGGTAAAATTGGTGGAGCGGATATAGCGAGGACTGAATGGATTAAAGAAGGAAGAATTCCTCTGCAGACTTTCAGAGCGGATATAGACTATGGTTTTGCAGAAGCTTATACGACTATGGGAAAAATAGGAGTAAAAGTCTGGATATTTAAGAAAGAGCTTTTTAAGAAGACGACTAAGGAATTGCTGGGAGAAGCAAAACTTGTGGATACTTCAGTTGCAGCGGTGGATAATTCGCAAGAGGAATCTAAAAGCTAAACAGGATAGAAAGACAAAAACGCGGAGAATGTTATAAGGATTTTTTATGTTGATGCCGAAAAGAGTTAAATATAGAAAGATGCATAGAGGAAGGATGAAGGGCAGAGCTAAAGGAGGAACGTGTTTGTCTTTCGGTAAATACGGTCTTCAGGCGTTAGAGCCTGTATGGATGAACAGCAATCAAATAGAAGCCGCTCGTATAACACTTACAAGATTTATAAAAAAGGGTGGAAAAGTTTGGATAAGAATGTTTCCCGATAAACCTGTTACAAAGAAACCAGCTGAGACGAGGATGGGAAAAGGCAAAGGAGATCTGCAATTCTGGGTAGCTGTGGTGAAACCGGGGAGGGTAATGTTTGAGATGGAAGGCATTCCAGAAGTGGAAGCAAAAAAAGCTCTTACGCTTGCTTCAAGCAAACTTCCTATTCACACAAAAATTTTAGTCAGAGCTGATGTCTGAGGGTAAAATGAAAAATGAAAACTGGAATGAAATAAAAAATATGACGTCTGCTGAGCTTAAAACAAAACTTAATGATTTGCAGAATAAGATTTTTAAGTTAAAATTTTCTCATTCGGTGACTCCGGTGAAAAATCCTCTTGAAATAAGGAAAATACGAAGAGACATAGCAAGAATTAAAACGCTTATTGCGCTAAAAGAAAAAATAACTGAAAAGGAAATATAATGCCAGAACGTGGAAGACGCAAGTGCCGCACGGGTGTAGTTGTAAGCGATAAGAATAATAAAACAAGACAAGTCTCTGTTGAGAGAACATATCGGCATTCTTTGTACGGCAGGGTAATCCGCAGTAAAAGAAAAATTGCTGTGCACGATGAAGAAAATATTTCTCACGTAGGTGACAAGGTAAAAATAATGGAGTCTAGACCGTTTTCAAAAACAAAAAAATGGGTTTTAGTTGAGATCTTAAATCAAAAATAGGGAACATAAAATGAGTTGGCAGAGGCAGATATAATGATTCAGGAAAGAACTGTTTTGAATGTCGCGGATAATTCAGGAGCAAAAAAAATCCGCTGTTTTAGAGTTACGAAAGGTTTAAAACGCCGTTATGCGAGTCTAGGCGACGTAATCCACGCTTCAGTTCGGGATGCTTTACCACAAGCAAATATTAAGAAAGGGGATGTTATTAAAGCTGTGATTATTCGCACGGTAAAAGAGGTCCGTCGGACAGATGGAACTTATATTAAATTTGACGATAATGCGGCCATTATTATAAACGACGATGGAGAACCGAGAGGAACTCGTATTTTAGGACCTGTAGCAAGAGAGCTTAGAGAAAGAAATTATCTTAAAATAATTTCTTTAGCGCCGGAAGTGATATAAATAATATAAATATGAAAAAGTAAATTACGACGCGGGTGTATGGGTCAGCAAAATTTAAGTGGAAAAAGCCGGATTAAAGCAAAAAAAGAATGGATATACAAAAAAATGCTTAATGTTAAAAAAAAGGATAAGGTGCTAGTTTTATGGGGAAAGGACAAAGGGAAAGAAGGCCAAGTTCTCAGAGTCTTTCCTGATAAAGGCAGAGTTATTGTTGCAAAAGTTAATCTTATTAAAAGACATACTAAGCCCACGAAGACAGACACGGGGGGAATTTATGAGAGAGAAGCTCCTATATCCATAAGTAAGGTTATGCTTGTATGTCCAAAATGCGATCGGGCTTCAAGATCTAAGTTTGATAGACTCTCAGACGGTAAAAAAGTAAGAGTGTGTCGTAAATGTGGAGAGGTGATAGTCTAAAAGCGAAAAGCGTGAGAGCATAAATAATAGTTATGACGGATTATAGATTTGGGAATAGGTAACGCTGACCTTGGATTATAGCATCTGTTCTCAAAAAAAGAAGCGGAGAAGATTTTTTATTAAACAATCAATAGGCGTGTGTGGTAATAAAAGGAAAAGAATGATGAATCAACCTCGTTTAAAGGAATTTTATCAGAAAGATATAGTGGGCAGACTCAAGAAAGAGTTCAACTTTAAAAACGTACATCAAGTTCCTAGACTTACTAAGATTGTTATAAATATTGGATTGGGCGAGGCAAAGGAAAATATTAAAGTTTTAGATATCGCGGCTGCAGAACTTGCTGCTATTACAGGTCAAAAACCTGTTATCTGCCGCGCCAAGCGATCAATATCAAATTTTAAGCTGCGGGAAGGAATGCCTATAGGCCTTAAAGTGACGTTAAGAAGCGTTATGATGTATGAGTTTTTAGACAGACTTATCAATATAGCGATACCCCGTATAAGGGATTTTAGAGGTATTGACCCCGGAAGTTTTGACGGGAATGGAAATTTTAATTTAGGTATTTTTGAACAATATATTTTTCCTGAAATTAATGTTGAAAAGTCGGATAAAGTCAGAGGAATGAATATTACAATAACGACGACGGCGGAAAAAGATGAATACGCTAGAGCCTTGCTTGACTTTCTTGGTATGCCGTTTAGAAAAAGAAATAGAAAGATAGTTAAATAAAATGGTGAGGTAAAGGATTTTTATGGCAACAATTTCAGCACAGGCAAAAATGCGTAAAGAACAGAAGTTTGCGACTCGCTATAGAAACAGATGCCGTCTGTGTGGAAGACCGCGAGGATGTTATAGAGATTTCGGGCTTTGCAGAATATGTCTGCGCAAATTAGCGCATAACGGCGAAATACCGGGATTGACAAAATCAAGCTGGTAATAATTTTAAAGAGGTTAGTGAATGATTACAGATCCAATATCAGATATGTTTACGCGTATTCGGAACGCAAATATGAGACTACACGAAAAAGTTGATATTCCATTTTCAAGATTAAAACTGGAAATCGCGAAATCCTTGAAAAAAGAAGGATATATATCAAATTTCAAAAACAGTGGGGATAATAAACAAAGCTTTTTGAGAATTTATCTTAAATATACGATTGAGGGTAAATCAGTGCTTAAAGGAATAAAGAGAGTTTCAAAGTCAAGTCTGAGAATATATAAAGGATATATGGAAATGCCTAAGACAGTCAACGGATTGGGCGTTACGATTGTATCTACATCTAAGGGTTTAATGACTGACAGAGAGGCTAGGAAAAATAAAATAGGCGGCGAAATAATAGGATATATTTGGTAACCATAAAGCGGAAGTAGGCGGTTAAAATAAAAAGTAGCTTATTGTTTGTTGTTTTTTTTGATATACATTTATAATTAGTTTTTATAAAATAATGAAATTATTTAAAACTAATTTAGAAAATTTGAAAGACTGAGTGGACTTATTTTCTCATTTAAGTTAGATTTAATCTAAAAGAGAAAGTTGTTTGTCATAAGCTTAGAAATGTGTGGTTCTGAAAACATTTTTTAACTTTTGTTATATGTTAGTGATTTTTAAGAAATCTATTTTTTAACGGAAATTTTGTGGTGGGGATAAATAATGAGTCGTTTAGGCAAAAAACCGGTTTATATATCGGAAAAAGTGAAAATGGAATTTAAAGATAAAATACTGGAAGTAACGGGACCCGCCGGAAAGCTTTCACAGGCGATAGATAAAAGATTAGACATAAAGATTAATGAGGACAATTTAGTCGTTGAAGCCCTTGGAGATTCGCGCCAGCATAATATGCTTCACGGTCTTACAAGAGGACTTGTTTTAAATATGATTGAAGGCGTTACAAAAGGTTTTAAAAAAGAACTTGAAATGGTAGGACTTGGTTATAAAGCTAGTATAGAAAACGGGAAAAATTTAGTTTTGGCCGTCGGTTTTTCGCATTTAGTGACTGTTCCGATACCTTATACAGTGAAAGTTACATCTGCTATTACGTCGGATAAGAATAATTTAATTAGTGTAACGGGAGTTGATAAATATGAAGTTGGAGCATTCGCCGCTAAGATAAGGGCCGTAAAACCTCCTGAACCATACAAAGGTTTTGGCATAAGATATGTGGGCGAAAGGATTATAAGAAAAGCCGGTAAGGCCGCGGCAGGCACGGGTAAAAAATAGAGGGTTAGATGAAAAATTCAAGTGAAAGATTTGATTATCGCGTAAAAAGAGTCAGAAGTAAAATCAAAGGAACGCAAGAGGCACCCCGTTTGAGCGTCCACCGCGGACATAAACATATTTACGCACAGATTATTGACGATATTGAAGGCATCACTCTCGCCTCAGCATCAACGTTGTCTCCAGAACTTAAAGGGAAATTAAGTTTTACCGATAATGTGGCGGCTGCAAGGTGCGTCGGCGATTTGATTGCAAAAAAAGCGACTGAAAAGGGTGTGAAAAGGGTTGTATTTGATCGCAGAGGATATGAGTATGCAGGTAAGGTTAAAGTGCTTGCGGAAGCTGCGAGAGAAAACGGCTTAGAATTTTAGTGTTTAGTTTTTCTGTTTTTGCGGTGGTGCTTAAGAATCTAATAAGAAGGCATTTAGAATAAATAATCTGTTAGCCGTGGGTAATGATTTTAGGAGGAGGATGCTGAGTTGGTTGAACAATTGGTAAAGCAGCAGCGAAACAACGAAGGTTTAAGAGAAACTGTCGTCGCTGTTAATAGAATCGCAAAAGTTGTTAAAGGTGGTAAGAGGTTTTCTTTGAACGCTTTAGTAGTAGTGGGCGATAAGGCGGGAAAAGTAGGTTGTGGACTTGGAAAAGCTAAAGAGGTGCAGGCCGCGATTCAAAAAGGTAATCTGCGCGCTTCAAAGCATATGATTTCTGTTCGACTTAAGGGAAACACTATTCCGCACGAGGTAATTGGCGTTTCAGGAGCGGCGAGAGTTTTATTGAAGCCTGCCGCACCCGGAACAGGTGTTATTGCCTGCGGAGCGGTAAGGGCGGTCCTTGAGGCTGTAGGTATAAAAGATATTCTTACGAAATCAATACGTTCTTCTAATTCTTTTAATGTAGTTTATGCGACGCTCGAGGCTCTTAAAGAGCTTCGCTCAAAGGAGGAAGTTGCCAGGATCCGGGAGAAAGGGGTTGCAGAATTATGATAAGTTTAAGTAATTTGAAACCTGCGAGAGGTTCAAAGCACAGGAAGAAAATTGTGGGGCGGGGAGTAGGTTCCGGCCACGGACGAAGTTCCACGCGGGGCTGCAAGGGACAAAAAGCACGTTCAGGCGATGGATCAAAAAAAATAGGTTTTGAAGGCGGACAAATGCCTATTTTTAGGAGGATACCTAAGAGAGGTTTCAAAAATCGATTCCGCAAAGAATATGAAATTGTCAATGTTGGAAAATTGGATAAGTTTGACGCGGGAACTGAAATTACTCCTGTATTTTTAAAAAAAGTGGGCTTTGTTAGTAAAACAAAATTCGTGAAAATTTTGGGGGACGATGAACTTACAAAGTCTTTAAGGGTGTACGCTGACGCTTTTTCAAGGTCTGCGTTTAGTAAGATTGAGACTGTTGGTGGGAAAGCTGAAATTGTTAAATGGACTGAAAACAAAAAAAGCGAAAATATAAATGTTAAAAAACTTTATTAATATTTTCAAAACGCCGCAACTTCAAAATAAGATTTTTTTTACTCTGTTTACAATTGTTGTTTGTAGACTAGGAGCTACGATTCCAATCTCGGGTATTAACACGGAAGCGGTAAAAACTTTGTTTGCAGCGCAGAGAAATGGTTTTTTAGACTTTTTAGATATATTGTCAGGTGGCGCTCTTAATAGAATGTCGATTCTTTCTCTGGGTGTAATGCCTTACATAAACGCATCTATCATAGTTAGTTTATTGCAGGGCGCCCATGTAATTCCTTATTTAGACAGGCTTGTAAAAGAAGGCGAATACGGCAGAAAAAAACTTGTACAGATAACAAAGCTGGCGACACTAGGGATTGGTATAATGCATTCTTTTGGTTTAACGGTGGCGCTATCTAAAATGTCTACGCCATCAGGGATGTCTATAATTGTTAATCCGTCGTCTTCGTGGGTTATTTTGACGGTTTTGACTCTTGTTGCAGGTGCATTTTTGACTATATGGCTTGGGGAGCAAATTACAGAAAGAGGAATAGGAAACGGTGTTTCTATTATAATTTTTGCGGGTATTGTAGAAAGACTTCCTCGCGCGGTGCTTGGAGTTGTAAAGCTTGTGCGGGTGGAAGAGCTTTCAATATTGTTTGCCTTCTTGATGTTTGCTTTTGTGCTTGGAGTTTTAGTTTTGGTTGTATGGGTTGAAACTGCACAAAGAAGGATTCCTATTAATTATGCGAAAAAGGTCGTTGGCAGGAAAATGTACGGTGGCCAGACGTCTTTTCTGCCTATAAAAGTTGATCAGTCAGGGGTTATGGCTGTGATATTCTCAGTATCTGTTTTATCTGCTCCTTTGGCTTTGGCGCAGTTTACTCCGAATTGGGCGATATGGAATTTTCCTTTAACTAGAAAGGTTGTAGACTGGTTTAATAATAGTTCCGCGGTATATAATTTAATTTATGTATCTCTCATTATTTTCTTTTGTTATTTCTATAATTCTATATCTTTTAATCCTAAGGAATTATCGGAAAACATGAAAAAAGCGGGCGGTTTTGTCCCAGGCATAAGACCTGGCGAGCCTACAAGCGTATATATACAGAAAATTTTAGAAAGGATTACTCTTAGCGGAGCGGTGTTTGTTGCTGCTGTTGCCGTTTTGCCGGACTATTTAAGAACGGTGACGAGCGCTCCGTTTTTCTTCGGAGGAACGTCGCTGCTTATAGCTGTAGGTGTTTCATTAGATACTATTGGACAAATAGAATCGCATATTATTATGCGTCATTATGAAGGATTTGTAAAAGAAAGGCGGGTAAAAGGAAGATGGTTTAACATTAAATAAAACATGAATTTTATACTTTTAGGTCCTCCCGGGGCAGGTAAAGGCACGCAAGCAAAAAAGATTGTTGAAAAGTTCGGTATAGTGCATTTGTCTACGGGTGATATATTCAGGGAAGCGAAAAAATCAGACAAGGTTATAAGTAAGATTCTTTTGTCTGGACAGCTTGTTCCTGACAAAATAGTTGTTGATGTGATAAAAAAACGACTTGAAAGAGACGACGTAAAAAAAGGGTTTCTTTTAGACGGATTTCCAAGAACTTTAAAGCAGGCCGAAGAATTAGACGCGCTTGTTGAATCTAAAAATATAAAAATCAATGCTGTTTTTTTAATAGATATAAATTTTGAAGAAGCAGTTAACAGAATAGCAGGAAGGAGAGTTTGTAAGTGTGGCGCGAATTATAACATAGCGACGTTATCTCCTAAAAAGGCCGGAAAATGCGATAGTTGTGGCTCTGAGCTGTTTCAAAGGAGCGACGACGAGAAAAATGTTTTCAGAGAGAGGCTTGCTGTTTATGAGAGACAGACTAAACCTTTGATTGAATATTATAAGGAAGTGGGGTTGCTCATTGTAGTAGACGGCTTAAAAGACAAGGAAAATGTATTCAGACAAATAAGTAGTCATGCGCTAGCGTTTATGCAGTAACAAGTTTTTCTAGATATAAACTTATCTGTCGTGCGGGATTTTAAAGGTGACTAGACGTTTGTGCTGCAGAGTAAAGAGGTGTTGAATTGTTTTTTAAGAAGCGGAATATTATAGAATTGAAAACGGCGAAAGAGATCGAGAGAATGAAAACTGCGGGCAAAGTCGTAGGAGAAATCCTGAATAAACTTTACGATGTAATAAAACCCGGGATAACAACTAAAGATATAGATATTTTCTCTGAAAAACATATAAGATCACTGAAAATGGTGCCGGCGTTTTTAGGTGTTAAAGGAATAAATTATCCTTTTCCGTCTTCAGCTTGTGTATCAATAAATAATGAAGTTGTGCACGGAATCCCAAGTGCTTCACGCGTGCTTAGGGAGGGTGATATAGTTTCTGTGGACGTGGGAGTGATTTACGAAGGCTATTATGGTGACGCCGCAAAGACGTATCCTGTCGGAAATATCCTTAAAGCGGCAGATGAGCTTATTAAGGTTACGGAGATGTCTTTAAACAAAGGTGTAGGACAAGCCTTGCCGGGCAAAAGACTCGGTGATATTTCTTACGCCATTCAGAAAACTGCAGAGGATGCCGGTTTTTCGGTCGTAAGAGATTTTGTAGGGCATGGAATAGGAAGATACTTGCACGAAGAACCTCAAATTCCAAACTTTGGAAAGTCAAATACAGGTATTAGGCTTCTTGCTGGCATGGTGCTAGCAATAGAGCCTATGGTTAATGCCGGAGGTTATGAAGTCTGCAGTACGGACGATACTTGGACCATTGTTACAAAAGACGGTAGTTTAAGCGCGCATTTTGAGCATACTGTTGCAATAACAGAAGAGGGCTGCGAAATTTTAACAAAGGTATAAAATGCTTAAAGAAGAAAAGATTATTGTTGAAGGAAAAGTTCTAGAATCTCTCCCGAACGCAGTGTTCAGAGTTGAAATTGAGGGGAAGCATATAATTTTAGCCCATATGTGTGGCAGAATGAGAATGCATTATATAAAAATCCTGCCCGGGGATAAAGTAAAAGTTGAACTGTCGCCTTACGATTTAACAAGAGGTAGGATAACTTACAGAGAGAAATAGTGGGAGCTAAAAGCGTGAAACCTATTTTATGTTTTTATTTTTTGAATTATAGTAGTTGATAAATTAATATCTAAAAAGTTCACGTAAAAATTTAGATATAGAAGTACAACGGAGCACGAAATGAAAGTCAAAGCGTCTGTAAAACCAATTTGCCAGAAATGCAAAATAATAAAGCGCAGAGGTATTTTAAGAGTGATCTGTTTGAATCCGAAACACAAACAGAGGCAGGGATAATGGATTTTATTTATTTTCTTTGAAGTATTCTTCTTTTAAATTGAGTTATAAAATAAGGAATGGAAGTATAAAATCGGAGGACAGATAAATGGCTCGTGTAGCTGGAGTGGATTTGCCAAAAAACAAAAGACTTGATATAGCCTTGAGATATATTTATGGTATCGGGCCTGACGTATCAGATGAAATTATTGCAACGCTCTCTTTAGATCCTGCGAAAAGAGTTAAAGATTTGGCGGAAGAAGAAGTTAATAAGATAAATAATCTTATATCAAAAAGCTTGAAAGTTGAAGGTGATCTCAGAAGAGAAGTTCAATCAAATATTAAGAGACTTATAGAGATAGGCAGTTACAAAGGCTTGCGTCACAGAAAAAATCTTCCCGTAAGAGGACAGAGAACTAAGACTAATGCGCGCACGAGACGAGGCAAGAGAAGAACTGTTGGCTCCGGCAAAGCTCCGGTGCCCGGGAAAAAAGGCTGATACAGAATGGAATTTTAGGTGTGCAGGTGTGAGGAAGAATTTAAGCATTGGCTTTTCCCGTGTCGTAGATTCCCATAAAGTAACAACGTATATTTGCATTGAGACATGTGGTTTATTTGGAGGAAGCATGGCAGAAGAGAAAAAAGTTGGCGGCTCTAAAAAGAAAAAGTATGCTGGCGGAGTGGCGAAAGCTTATGTATTGTCAACGTTTAATAATACTATTGTTAATATAACAGACGAAGTCGGGAATACTTTGGTCTGGGCATCAGCAGGTGCGGTGGGCTTTAAAGGTGCAAAAAAAGGAACTCCTTTTGCGGCGCAAATGATAGCGGGTGCGGTGGGGAAAAAAGCTGTGGATATGGGCGTAAAACAAATTACAGTTTTTGTAAGTGGACCGGGTGCTGGAAGAGAGACAGCTATAAGAGGTTTACAGGGTTCGGGACTTGTCGTAATGGCTATAAAAGATATTACTCCTCTTCCTCATGACGGATGCCGTCCGCAAAAACTCAGAAGAGTATAATTGTTTAAAGGATTTTTCTTCTCTAAGCAGGGGTTAAAAATATGTTTATCTCGTTAGATTTATTTAAACGTTGGACTCAGTGGTTTTGGTATTTTTGTCGGCCATTCCGGTGAGACAAGATACCTGAAAAAGTAGAAAATTAAAAATGTGCAACAAAGTGAGGTAGTTTCATAAGACTTGGAGGATTTTGGTAAATGTCACGTTATTTAGGGTCGGTATGTAAATTATGTCGTCGTGAAAAAGAGAAGCTTTTTCTTAAAGGTGAGAAATGTTCTTCAAATTGCACTCTTAATAGGAAAAGAGGTAAAAATAATCCGGGTCAACACGGTTCTGAGAAAATGAAGATATCTGATTACGCAAAACATTTACGCGAAAAACAGAAAGCGAGAAGAATGTACGGCTTAACTGAGGAGCAGTTTAAGCATTATTATGAAACAGCGGAAAGACTGAAAGGCTCTACCGGCGATAATTTGCTTAGGATTCTTGAGCTAAGGCTTGACAATGTAGTTTACCGTCTGGGTCTTGCTTCGTCTAAAAAAATGGCGAGACAGATTGTAAATCACGGTAATGTTTTAGTTAATGAAAAGAAAGTAGATGTTGCGCGCTATCAAGTAAGAGTAGGCGATATTATAACATTCCCTGAGAAATATAAGACAAATACGGTTATGAAAAAACTCATTGGGAAAACAGTGTCAAACGTTTTGACATGGCTTAGTTTTGATAAAGACAAACTTACTGGTAGAGTTGTAAGCGAGCCATCTATGAACGAGGTTTCTCATATTATAAACAGTCAGCTTATTGTTGAGTACTATTCAAAATAAACTAGACAGCCAGAAGACTTATCAAATGAGGTTATGAATAATGAAGGCTCCAGATTTAGAAAAGTTGCGTAAGCTTATTTTAGAGGAAAAGACTGCTACAAAATTTTACGGTCGTTTTACGGCAGAACCTTTTGAACGCGGTTACGGACACACAATAGGCAATTCGTTGAGAAGAATTCTTCTTTCAAGTCTTGAAGGAGCAGCTATCACTTCTGTAAAAATTACAGGAGCTTTGCACGAATTTGCAGTTTTGAAGGGTATTAAAGAAGATGTAGCGCAGATTATTTTAAATCTAAAAAAAATAAAGGTAAAACTCCATTCTGCGGGGCCGGAAAGACTTTATTTAAAAGTCGAAAAATCCGGGAAAGTGACCGCAGGAGATATTGAAGCTAACACGAACGTTGAAATAATAAATTCTGGACAGGAAATTGCAAATATTGACAACGGAGCATCTCTTGAAATGGAATTGGAAGTTTCTTTAGGAAAAGGATATGTTCTTGGCGAGGAAATAAAAGAGGATAATGAGTATCCTGTTGGGACGATAACCATTGACTCTCTATTTTCTCCGATAATAAAAGTCAATTATGAAGTTGAAAATACACGGGTAGAACAAACTCTTAACTACGATAGGCTTGTCATAGAGATATGGACGGATGGAACTATATCTCCCAAAGACGCTTTAGTGCGGTCGGCGAATATATTAAAGGACATTCTTACTATTTTTACCGATGATTAAGATCGGCTTTAAAGAAACTTTAGACATAAACGAAGAAATTTTTGAAAATGAAAATAAGGAAGAAGAGAAAATTTTCAGCCGGCCGATAGATAGCGTCGTGGATATTTCTCCCAGGGTGCTGAAAAACTTGAAAAATGCTGGCATTGAGACTATAGGGGATCTTATCAAATTGAAAGAAGAAGATGTGCTGAGTTTTAATAATTTTGAAAAGCGTTCGTTTAAGGAAGTTAAAGATAAGCTTAAAAAATTGAACTTGTCTTTTGGAAGGAAAATCGTCGGTGATGGAGCGGAAAGATGATAAAAACTTATAACGGAAGTAAACTTGGAGTTACAAGCTCGCATAAAAGAGCTTTGCTTCGCAATTTAGCAACTGATTTATTTCTCCACGAAAAAATAATGACTACACTTCCCAAAGCGAAAGAGCTTGCAAGTTATTCTGAGAGACTTATAACAAAAGCGAAAAAGACTGATCTAAGTGCTGTGCGGACATTACACGGTGAGATAAATAATAAGAATGTCGTAAAGAAAGTTTTCGGCGTCTTAGTTCCTAGGTACGCGAAAAGATGCGGTGGCTATACTCAGATTTTTAAATTGGGGTATAGACGTGGCGATAATTCGGAAATTGCTTTAATTAGGTTAGTCTTATAGAATTTATAAAACGGAAGTTTACGTAATTAAAGCTTGAAATATCGATTGAATGCGGAGCGCCGTCAATGTGTTTAGTTTGCTTGCGGTTTAGATTGGCTGTGGAGTCAGTTTTTTATTGAGGGTATTAAATGTTTAACTATATTCTAGGGTTATTTTCAAATGATATGGGCATAGATCTGGGAACGGCTTCGGTTCTTATTTTTATTAAAGGCCAAGACATTGTTTTAAGAGAGCCTTCAGTTGTGGCTATGAGAAAAGATACAAAACAGGTTTTAGCTATCGGTACGGAGGCGAAAAGAATGTTGGGTAAGACGCCTGAGAATGTTATTGCCGTACGACCGTTAAGGAACGGTGTCATCGCGGATTTTGAAGCGACTGAAAGAATGATAAGGTACTTTATAAAAAAAGTTCATAAAAAGAGAACGCTGCTTCACCCCAGAGTAGTTATAGGTGTTCCCTCTGGTATTACCGAAGTTGAAAGAAGGGCGGTTAGAGAATCTGCGCAGCAAGCGGGGGCGAGAGAAGTTCATCTCATTGACGAGCCTATGGCGGCAGCTATCGGTGCAGGCGTTCCTATTCAGGAACCGGAAGGGAATATGATAGTTGATATAGGAGGTGGCACCACTGAAGTGGCTGTTATATCTTTAAAGGGTATGGTCGTCGCTAAATCAATTGATGTCGCGGGCGATAAAATGGATGAAGCCTTAGTTCAGCATTTTAGGCGTAAAAATAATCTTATAATAGGTGAGAATACGGCAGAAGAAGTTAAAATAAAGATAGGTTCTGCGTTCCAGTTTGAAAGCGAAGAGCTGATTGAGGTAAAAGGCAGAAATATTCTTACGGGACTTCCTAAAACAGTTAGTATTACTGCGGAGGAAGTCAGAGCTGCGTTATCGGAGCCTATCAGGAAAATAGTAGAGGTTATAAGGAATGTTCTTGAGGAAACTCCAGCGGAACTCGCCGCTGATCTTGTTGATAGCGGGATAATATTGAGTGGTGGAGGTTCTCTTATAAAAGGACTCCCCGAACTCTTGTCGCAGGAGACGGAACTCCCTGTAAAGCGGGCGGATGATCCGCTTACATGCGTAGTAAGAGGAACGGGCACTTATTTGGAAGAGTTAGACAATATAAAAAATTCTAAAAAAATATATAAATTTAAATTAATTATGTAAGTCAGCTGAAAACTCAACGGTTAAATTTCTCTAAAAGTTATTTAGTGCAGAGGAGAAAGACTACTTTATAAGTCTAGTCCGTGTATATGTGCGTGGGATTTTTATAAAATGTGCCAGCGCCGAACTTCAAAATATGAAGATATAATCTTTGCAGTTCTTCTTTTAATAGGTTTTTCTTTTATAATCGGAAGATTTACTTCTACTGTAAATTTTATAAAAAACTTTATCTACTACTTTTCTTATTCAAATCTAAGCTTAGTAAACTATGTTTTTCATTCTGTGGAAAATCTTGCAGATAGTATTAAGACTATTGTTCACGTTCGCCGAAAGAATATCGTGTATAAACAGAAAAACAAAGAATTGGCTGATAAACTCCGCAATTATAAGGCGGTAGTTGAAGATTATGATAATTTGTCAAAACTTTTAAAATTGGCGAAAATAAAAAACTTTGTTTCCGTATTTGCCAGAATTTCTGTTAGGGATCCGAGCAAGTGGTACCAGTGGTTTATAATAGATAAAGGCAACATGGACGGTTTGTATAATGAGCTTCCGGTAGTAATGTTTAATAAAAAAAAAGGTGCGTTTTGCGCTGTGGGAAGAATAATGGAAACGTATAGTTCTTCGTCTAAAGTGGCTTTGATAACGAATGCGTTTTGCGCTTTGCCTGTAGAGATTAAAGGTAAAGGCATTAACTGTCTTGCGGAAGGGTTTAATTCAAGCTTATTGAAAATCACCTACATTCCGTGCGATACCGACGTTAAAGCGGGCGATGAAATCGTCGTAAGCGAATTAAGCTCTGTTTTCCCGAAAGGCACTCCAGTAGGCATTATCAACGAGGTGCTGGGAGAACCGTATATAGATTTTAAAACTGCTACAGCTAAAGTCTTTTTTGAAATTGATAATGTCTATAAAACAGTTGTTCTCATGCCTGAAGTGGAAACATGAAAAAATTAGTTTACTATGCGGTTCTTTTTGTTTTTTCTTTCGTGATTCAATTTCTTTGTAGTAAGTATATAAACGTTTTAGGAATTTTTCCAAATTTTATACTGCTTGTCGTCGTCTATTTCGGCCTTTCAAAAAAAACTGTCACCGCACATTTAATGGGCTTTTTGTTTGGGTTGATGTGGGATGTTTTTTCAACTGATATTTTCGGTGTAAGGGCGGTGATGTTTACAATTGTAAGCTACCTCAGCGGCAGGATTTTCAAAAGTTTTGATATAAATGAAATTTTTTCTCAGTTTTTTATCGTATTTCTTGCGGAGGTCATTTATTGGCTGGGTTTCACGTTGATTCCTTTTATTATTCTGGGAAATAGCGTGCCGGCGGCAGACTATATAGAAATTATTTTAACGATTATAATTGCTCCGGCGATATTCCGTTTTTTGAATAAGGTTATACTAGTTTAGACGGCTCAAATATATGAGTTTTTTGATCCTGTCTGATTTATTTTGGCAGGATCTACGCACTTTTTTGTCGAAAATAGGCATTCAAAGTGTGAAAAGATAGAATTTATATAAAAAACTTGTTAGGATTAATAAGGAGGATGGCACTGGTAAATGGTGCTATAAAGCTGCGGGGAAATTTGTTTCAAGTCGGCGGTTTTATATTAATTGGGTATAAGTGTTAAGCGAAATGGTATGGCAGAAAGAAGACAGATTTTCTTACGAAACTTTTATTGGAAAACACAAAAAGGTTTGTGTACTTTTTATAGCGCTGTTTATTTGTCTTTCCACGCGTCTTTTTTACTTGCAGATTATCAGAGGCGGCAGATACAGGGGGATCTCGGAACAGCAGAGAATACATAACGCATACGAGCGAGCGCCGAGAGGGGTGATTTATTCCGCGGATGGCAACGTGCTTGTGGAAAATAAGTTCGCGTATGTTGCTTTATTTTATCCTTTTAAGCAGCGCCGGACTCTGTCAGCTAAAAGCATAAAAGAGCTGAGTAAAATTTTAGGAAAAGACGTAGAGTTTATAATAAATAAGTGTTATAAATATGGCAGATTTGTAAAACTCGCGGATAATCTTACATCGGAAGAAATGCTTAAAATAAGGGAGAAAAAGTTGGATTTAGAAGGCGTTTCCGTGCTGAAAGAATCGCGGAGAGTTTACTACCATTCTGAAGCTACCAGCCATATGACCGGTTATACCGGTGAAATAAGAGCTGACGAACTTGAAGAATTGTTAGGACGCGGCTATAAGATGGGCGATTGTATAGGCAGGGGAGGCATTGAGCAGTTTTATGACGAATATCTTCGCGGTAGAGACGGTGGCTGGCAGATTGAAGTAAACGCGCTGGGCTGGCAAATAAAAGATTTTAGGTATGTTCAGCCTGAAATTGGCGCGAGCGTTTATTCAACGGTAGATTTAGAGTTGCAGAAAGTCGCTTATGAGGCATTAAAAGACAGCAGCACCGGCAGAGGTGCCGCGATAGTGCTTGATACAAGAACAGGTGCTGTAAAAACACTGGTTTCATGTCCGGGATTTGACGCGAATAAAGCAGGTACTAAAGATTTCGGCAAATATTTAAAAGATAAAGAATTGTCGCTTTTTAACAGAGCTGTTCAAGCGCTTTATCCTCCGGGATCCGTATTTAAAATAATAACTTTTGCGGCCGCTGTAGAAATTATAGATATTGATCCTGAAAAAACAGTGCAGTGCAAAGGCAGTTTTAAACTCGGTGACAGATATTATTCCTGCTGGCAGAAGCTTGGACACGACAGATTAAATCTTATTTCTGCTATGGCTCTCTCATGCAATGTTTATTTTTATCAGCTGGGACTTAAACTCGGAATAAGGAATCTTGAAAGATATGCGAGGAAATTTTATCTCGGACAGAGAACGAAGATAGATCTGCCTGGAGAAAAAAAAGGATTTATTCCTAACCGCGAATGGAAAAAATCAAAATTGAAGATGCGATGGCTTCACGGAGATACGGTTATATTTTCAATAGGGCAGGGTGCTCTTTGGGTGACGCCTCTTCAAATGGCGTGCCTGATTTCTGCTGTTGCAAACAAAGGTGTATGTCGCAAACCTTATATAGTTGATAGAATTGTGGATTTTAACGGCGGCGAAATATATTCACATAAATTAGAATCCGAAGGACGGATAGACTTATCGGACAAAACGTGGACTTTGCTTCACGAAGCGCTTCTGGAAGTCGTTGAAAGCGGTACGGGAACTAGAAGTAAAATTGTCGGCATTAAAATTGCCGGAAAAACAGGAACGGCTCAAAATTCACATGGAGATAACCATGCTTGGTTCGTTTCCTACGCGCCTGTGGATAATCCTGAAATTGCAGTAGCGGTTATCATTGAAAACGGTGGTGGCGGTGGACAAAATGCTGTTCCTGTAAGCAGAAAAATTTATGAAGCTTATTTTAATATGAAATCCGGGAAGAGGTTGCGCCAATGATCCGGGACAAAAATTTTAATTGGCGTTTAATTTACAGAGTAAATTTTTGGCTTATTTTTTTAGCTGTTGGGTTAACACTTATAGGCTTTATTGCAATATATTCCGCGGGCAATAATAATTACGAAATATCGTTTAAATATCTTTTGGTTCAGTTTTTAGCTTTTGGGATAGGATTACTGGGATTTGTTCTTCTTGTGGGTTTTAATTATCAATATTATAAATACCTTGATAAAATTATTTATATTTTATCTGCTGCGCTTTTAATTTTTGTTTTAATTTTTGGTTCTTCTAAGAGAGGAACGAAAGGCTGGTTTGATTTTGGCTTTATTTCTTTTCAGCCTGTTGAAATCGCGAAAATAATGTTTATTTTATCACTTGCCTCTTTTCTTGACAGAAAATCAAAAGATACAGAAAAAGTTTCTTTTTTAGTTTCCGTATTTGCAATGCTTGCCGGGCATCTGTTTCTTATAATGGCGCAGCCTGATTTTTCTTCTACGCTATCTTATTTCCCTGTAACTTTGACTCTTCTTTTTGTTATAGGAGTTGAGCCTTTTTATCTACTTTGCGCGATAATTTTGGGCGCTCTTGCTGTGGGGATACCGCTTTTGAAAACATTTTTAAGTATACAGCTGCCGCTTTTGCAGGACAAGACTTTTTTAGCGAATCTAATGATTTCCTTAAAAAACTTTTGGACATGTATTTGCGTTGTGGTAGGAATATTGTTTTTGATAGTTGGTGGCTGGTGTTTTTTGTGGAAATTGAAAATTAAAATTGCGCTTATTTATCCGGTTATTCTATGTGCTTCAATACTGCTTGGCTGCATAGCTTCTCTGCCGGTGGGAAAATCTTTAAAAGGTTACCAGCAGAAAAGACTTGTAGTGTTTTTAAATCCGAAAATTGATCCGAGAGGTTCAGGTTACAATATAATACAGTCTAAAATAGCTATAGGTTCGGGAAAATTTATAGGAAAAGGTTTTAAAAAAGGAACGCAGACTCAGCTGGGCTTTCTGCCGGAGCAGCATACGGATTTTATTTTTTCGGTTATAGCCGAAGAAGGTGGCTGGTTTATAGCGCAGCTTACGCTTCTTTTCTATTTCTTTTTCATATGGCATGCTTTTGCGATAGCAAGAGAAGCACATGACCGGTACGGATCTCTTGTAGCAACGGGGTTTGCTGTAATGTTTGCGTTTTATGTAGTAATCAATATAAGCATGGTTATGGGTATGATGCCCGTAACAGGCATTCCGCTGCCTTTTATTTCTTATGGCGGGTCGTCAATTTTTTCGTCTTTGTGTGTCGTTGGCATTTTGTGTTCTATAAATATGAGAAAATATACTCATTGATTACTGCGTCAACCGGCGGATATTATTAAATAAGACGATAATAGTGCTTGAACTTGAAATTTTTAAAATTGTTTTGAAATAATTTAAGTCCAGAGAATAAAGTTCTGTCGTTTATGATAGTATTTTCACGCAGGATATATGGCAGGCGCTGTTTAGTTTTTTAAGATCCTGGTTTATGCCACGGATATATAAATAAGTTCTTGCAGGGGGTTAATTAATTTGCAAAAATATGTTAAAAAATATAAAATTATATAAAAATAAAAGCTGTTAATTTAAAAGAGGAGAACTGAGGGATGAAAAAATTTATGTTATTTGTAGTGTTTATGGCAGTGTTTGCTTTATCATTGTCGGCATGCGACGAAAAGAAGAAACAACAAGAAGGCACTGATGGATCGGTTACGTCAGAAACAGTGAACGACGAAAATGCTGGCGATAACACGTCAGAGAATGAATCAGGAACGCACTGATAAATAAGGAGATTTAAAAAAGCGTGCTGATTATGTATTAAGCTGTTGTGATAGAGTATAAGTAAGAATTGTTTTTTTATCTCTGTAAAAACTAAGAATATTTTTAAACAACGGTTCCTCACCGGCATTTACAAGTGAGAGGGACTGTTGTTTTTTTTAATTATGGAAAAGTGTCTGTGAGGATAAAAAAATCCATTCAAAACAATTCTAAAAAATAAATTCAAATCTTAAGCTTTAGGAAAGCAGGGCTTTTCTTTTTGAAATGTTGTAAACTGTTTATTAGCGAGTAACCCTAAAAAATAGAATGTACAAAAGAGCCTGATGATATACTTTAAACTAAAAAACGGAAATCAATTTGGATTATTAATAAGCGGCGCGGAACTATATGCGGTGATGTATAATGTACGTAATCAGATAAATGGCAGCAAATTAAAACAAAATAACAGGATGAAATAATAAACGAATATTTAAAAGACTTGGCAATAAAAAATATGAAATTACCAGAAATATCAAACATAAAAAAGGAAATAGGGTGAAAAAAATAGCTAGTAGGATGCGCGAAACAACCAAATATAGCAGTAACCCTAGCTGACGAAACATCAAATATACAAGATACAAGTAAGGATCGGTACGAAAAGATGATAGGCATACTCGTAATAGGTTCTATTAGTGTCGGAGTTGTAGTAATAACAAAATATCTTATATCTTAGAAGTCAAAAATACAACGTCGTCGGAAGAAACATCAACACTGCAAGATAAAAGTACGCTAAAAACAAGTAAAACATCTGAGATACCATACGCAGGTGAAAACCTAGCTGATGAGACACCATACTCAGATGAACAGCTGGTTGAAGACATAAACAAATTATTCATTCAGGAGATATAAGCAAATGCCAAAGTTAACCTAATAGAATTCCTAAGAACAAGCAATCTTAGTATCATAAAATTAATAGATTCAACTAAAAATGATTTAATAAGAGCAAAGTTGAGTATAAAAAGAAAAATAAGAACCCATAGGCGGGAAAGCACCCACGAAAATAAAAACCCAGATTTGACAAATTTAAGTGAATATAAAAAAGAGAAATAAAGCAACGAGATAGTATTATCTTTTTACACGGCAATTATAGAATAGACGCGTTAGAGCATAAAAGAGAAAACTTAGAGCCCCCAAAAAAACCGCAAAGGGAAACGAGGAAATAAATATGAATGCTTTACTTCTCTAATTTTATATGACGAGAAAATGTTAAAGAGACTGCTTTATATGTTTAATAGATGATTATCAAGCATTAATAGAAATGTTATATATATCAGCAAGATAATAATGTCAATGAGAAATCGTGAATGCAGCAAATAATTATGCGACTGCAAAATGCAAACAGATGAAATACTCAAAGATTTAAACGAGCAACAGAAACAAGTCGTACAATTTACCGACGGGCATTGGTAATCTTTACAAACGAAGATAAAACAAAGATCATAACACACAGAACGGCTTATCTGATTTTGTAAGTGCAGAGAATACAACCTATACAAATGCTTGAATCCAACATTATAAGCGTCTTAACAGTGTTGATTACTGTCCAGAATATGATAAATGACTTTAGTTGTCAACTAAGAAGTGCCAGCTCTTCTTAACAACCACAAAAATCTCTAAGCGAGCTATAATTACTTATGCTCCGGTGAAAATCGTAGTTTTATCTCTATGAGTAGAATATATAGAATCTATATTAATAGGATTCAACTTTTAGGAGTTGTAAATTTTTTGGGCTCTTCGGATGACGCATCTTTTATTTTGTTCGGAGTTATGCATAGATACCCCCCCGGCTGAAAATATAAATTAATGTAAAAACAAAACAATATGTCAAATAGAAAATTGACGCGAAATCATAGAGTACGTAAAATAATAATGGGAAACGTAAAATTAAAAAATTAACAGAAAGATTATAAAAAATATCGCTTGAGAAACATAAAAAAGGTAGAATTATCGGAACATAACTAGAATTCTTTCCAAGACTTTTTCCAGAGAAAACAATAAAATGAATCAATAGGTGGGAATTAGTTTGGACTAGTGTATTAATGAGCGAAACGGAACTATACGTAGTAATTATGCAATCAGACAAATAGTGGTAAACTAGAACAAAACAATAGATAAAATAATGGATGAACATTTAAAAGAATTGCTGATAAAGAATCTAATCTAAAGTACGTGTAAATACTAGGTTGTGTAAAGCAACCAAATATTATTGTTAAGTATGAACCAAATACCATAAAGACTTCAACTGATAACAAAGCGTCACAAACGCTAGTATATGCGGTTGAGTACTATGATAAGCCTAGTATAATCTTTATAAGCATATTCATAAGAGGCAGAGCAATATGTCTTAAAATCCAGAAACGACAACAGTAAAAAAGAAAAACCAACGCTGCCTAAACCTATAGAAACAGGAGAAGAAGATAAAACCGCAAGAGATCTACAAGTTGAAGAGACGATAGGGAAAAATGAAACAAAGGAAACACCGACGCCACAAGCTGAAGAAACGCCGGAAACAGACGGCACAACAAACATTCCGGTGCAACGTGAAACTAAGAAAACCGCACTGCCTGAAGAACACATGTACATAAACGATTTTTTGCGAGAATTAATTCTTGACGATGTAGATATACAGCAAACAGAACTAACAATACGACAAATGAAAAGCAGATTTGAAGAATTGGATCTAACAAAAGCGCCGAGTAAATTAAAATGTATGCAACGTGATATAGAGGAAGATCAAACCGTTTTAAAAGTATATATTAAGAGTAATTGCCGAATTTTGACGAAACAGAAAGCGAAAACCTTATTGATAGATCGAATAAGAGAAGTAGCATTAAGAAAGAGAATAGTCGAGCTTAATCCAGCACCGATCCCGCGGATATGTTGAGATAGAAATATGTTCATCTTCAAGGCGGGCGTTGCTTGAGATATTATCTCAAGATGAAATATAAAGAATGATACAAGTAAAAACAGAAGAGGAAAAAAATGGGTGCATATATACTCTCTAGATTTTGCTAAAATTCGCTTGCAGGGCGCGAACAGATGTGTTCCGTTTTACAGATAAATGACAACAGCATACGCGTGGAAAACTTGCAGGATAAGATAGATAAGAAAAGATATATGGTTGAATTATTAATATTTTACCGTGTCAAGGGTTTCTCTTATCGCAACAGAGAATAAATACTCTTACATGCGATTAATGCGTAATATATGCCATCCAAATAAAGAGAGAGATATAGGTAAAAAAATCGAAGGAGTTAGGAAAACTCTTCTGATGTTAGAATAGGTTTATTAGGTATTAACACATTTATTTGTTAGACGCGAAAAAAATCCAGAAAGCAAAAAAAGTAAAACAGTTAATAGGATGTGTCCCGATATGGGATTTCCCGCTAGCGTGCAAGAAAGGAACATATTTGAAACAAAGACAAAATAATTTTAACGGAAGAACGCGCAGAAAAACTGTTTAAATGCCAAAATAAGAATCAAAAGTAAAAGTTTATAACTGATTTTTGTAACATAATTGCAAATCTCTTTTATATCTTCTTACAAAAATGAACTAGTCTCAAATTTTTACTTTTTGCCTTTTTGTCACTAATGTTCCAATCCGTACAGAGTTATCAAATCTTTATGATGCGCGGTAAAAATCGGACAGACTTTTCTGTCAAAAATCAACTCGGATTCCTTAGTCGTTTTAGACATTTGTTTTTCCTTTTTATCGGCGCATAAAGCTGAGAAATTACGGAGCGGATAGAGTTCCTTATAATGCTGGTAAGAAAAAACAAACAACTAAATGCCGAAAACGTACGACAGCGTTCAACTCATAAATATTTTAATTTATTTTATTGCTTTAATTTGCTTGTGCATTTTATTTGTTGGTTATAATGCGATTAATTTATTTGCCAGCTTCGTTTAAGAAATAATCCGAGGCGTTTCATTTTGGAAATTGTGTGGTAATCTTGGTTGCAGTCTATCTGCACTTGGGTTCAACTGACAGGATTAATTATGCGAGTTTAAATTCTCATTTGATTTATATGTTACATCTGTGATAAAATAAACCTCTATCAATATTAAAAATTATTATATCAATATTATTATTAAGAAGCGAGACGAGTTATGGCAAAAAAAGATTTATTATCAATTTATGATTTAACAGTAGAAGAAATAAGCGTTTTGTTAGAAGAAGCTTTTAAGCTTAAAAGCGAGAAAAAATATCTGGATGTTTTTAAGGGTAAAACGTTAGGCATGATATTTGAAAAACCTTCCACGAGAACAAGAGTTTCTTTTACTGTGGCAATGATACAGCTGGGAGGCGCGCCCATTGCACTTAATCCGGAAAATCTGCAGCGTAAAAGGGGAGAATCTATACATGATACGGCTGTAGTCTTGTCAAGTTATTTAAACGGTCTTGTAATAAGAGCTTTTAAACATTCTGATACGGAGGAATTTGCAAAATATTCTACAATTCCTGTCATAAATGCTCTTTCGGATTATGAGCATCCCTGCCAAGTCGTGGCTGATATTATGACTGTCATGGAGCTCCATAAAATAAAAACAATTAAGGCTTTGAGGGAGATTAAAATTGTTTATACAGGCGACAGCAACAACGTTGCAAACTCGCTGCTTGCTATGGCCGCCGTTTTAGGGCTCAATTTTACTCTTATATCTCCCGAACAATGTTTGCCTAAAAAATATGTACGGGATAAAGCTTCCGAATACGCTTTGGCAAGCGGAGCTGAAATTAAAATTACAAGCGATATTGCTGAGGCGGAAGGCGCTGACGTGATTTATACAGATGTATGGTTATCAATGGGCTGCGAAACTGAGAAAAAGGATAGAAAAAAAGTTTTTGTCCCCTACCAGGTAAATGCTGGATTGTTGAGAAAAGCTTCTCCCGGCTGTATCGTTCTTCATTGTCTTCCTGCGGTTAGAGGAGAAGAAATCACCGCCGAGATTATAGACAAGTATGAATATTCAATATTTACACAGGCTGAGAATAGACTTCATGCCCAAAAAGCTATTTTAATGCGTTTTTTAGTATGACTGTCGCGCCATTTCTTTGCAAAAAATCCAATAAATATTTTAAAGTGACAATAAGGCGGTTAATTAAAAATTAAAATGTGTTTTTATTTATTGTTTTATTGTATGTTATTTTAGAGTTTTTAATAATATTTGAGTACCATTCGTTTAATGTAAAGTTTGCTTTTGTCATAGAGAGACTTCTTTTTATTATTGAAGGATTTTGCTTGAGGGCTTCTTCAAACTCGTAATTCCATAGTTTTATAGAGAATTTTAGAATAGTTTCAAGCTTGTACGTGTAAAGTAGTTTTTTTGATAAAGTTTCGTACTCTTTCGGCGTCATTCTCATAGACTTTAAGAATGAATAATATTTCTGTTTATCAAAAGTGTTGTTGCTTTTGAATATTTCCATACTCTGCAGATAAGTTTTCAGTTCTTTGTCGGTAACTGTAATACCGTAAAGTTTTGCCTGTTGGTAAGAAATTTCAATTCTTACTAAAAAATCAATTATTCTATCTTGTAATTTTTTTAAATCTTTTTCGGTTATTTGATTATTTGTAATTTTTCTGTATTCTTCAACTAAGTGGTTATAATATAAGTTAAAAAGATTTTCAGATATTTTCGCGCCATTTACTTTAACGATATAATCTTTAGAATGGAATAAATGAGGGACAAGAGGAACAAGACTGCTTATAAAAGCAATAATTGTTATAATAAAAATTATACGCGTATGTTTTCTTAAAAAGTTCATCATTTATTTTATGCTCCGTTTAACGCCTTATCGCTGCATATTATTTAGCTATGAGTAATATGTACTGAATTCAATGAGGCGGCTTTTAAAGGATTTTAGTTATTTTATTAGTTTTTGTAAATAGGTTGTAAATTTAGAAAGTCGCGTCTTTTACGATATGCGGGTTTATTTTACAATTCTGGATCAATGTGAGTTTTGTGTTTTTGTCTAAGGCGACATAGATCAATTTTTCAATATTTTTGACGATAATACTGAAAGACTGTTTACACAAAAAGCGACAATATGAAGGAACTCAGGAAAAAATATCACTGTTTGCTTTAGAGAAATAAGAATCGTCGTTGGCGGCCTGAGACAACTTGTAGCAATCGTGCAAAGTCAGCGAGAGGTGCCGGACAATATAATGAATCATCAGACGGCGAAAGTCAAATAACGAAATAGAAGTGATAAATAAGTGAGAAAAATAACAGCAGCATTAATATTGTTCCAGTTGATAGGAGGCACGAAACAGTCTAATGTTATTGTTAAAACTCCTAAGATGGAAGTTCCGATTGATAACAAAACATCGGTATAAAAAAGCTTCTTGTCTTGAAATTTAAATACAATTATAATAATAGGTGTTATAGTCTTATAGGGCTATATATAGTAAATAATTTTTATAAATGTTGTATAAAAAACAGGAAACTGACAACACCTTTAAACAAAAACAAAGATACTAAGTTTGCAGAATTTTTTAAAGACGAACCCTTTGAATATAATGTCACACCAGGAGATAATGGATATTGTAAATAAGATGCCTCTGAAAGTAGCACAAAAAGCATTAGAAATTACCAACGAGGAGATAGAGTTTTTACAAAAAAGATTAGATAAAATAGTCCAAAACCCCAGTAAAACTGAAAGAGAGAATTCTACGATAGCTGAAACAGAAGAAAATAAAAAATTACTTAAAGAAGAAGCAAATGTGTTAAGAAAAAGAATAGTTTACCTTGAAAAAAGAAAATATAATAATAAAAACTATTATCTTATTTTTAACCTTATCATAACTGCTTGCAATAACCGTGCAAGACATAAGTTTGGATTAAAAAAGTGAATCCTTATTTGGAAGTAATCTGTTGCACATTCTGTGCTGACAGTACTGAAATACTAACTAAAATAGGAACAAGAATAAGGTAACAAGAATATTTTGCAGGAATTAACAAAAAGAGATACATAGAATATATTGAAGCGACGCTGCCAAATATTCCAATCGCCAATGCAACTGAATAACCGACTTAGCAGACAAAATTGAAACAAATTTTGATCCAATGAGAAATAATATTTACTTTGGAGAAATAAGAATTGCTGATGGCAAATTGAGACCGCTTGCAACAGTCGTGCAAAGCCGGTGGGGTCACTAAACAATATAATAATCATTAGACGGTGAAAACTAAATAACAAGAGAGAATAGAGGAAAAAAATGGTGCACCATTATAAAATTGTCGATGTTTCTTTCTCCTTCAGTGCACATCTACCTGCTTTTTTGGGAATCTTGATAATGATTTTATTATATAAAAACGCGTCCTGTTCCGTCGTTTCGGGAAGCTTAGGAATTTTAAAGTGTTCAATAATGAGATTTTTGTTTGACATCAAAGGGTTTTTTTAATATCATAACAATAAAAATGCCGATGTAGCTCAGCTGGTAGAGCAGCGGTTTTGTAAACCGCAGGTCGTAGGTTCAAATCCTATCGTCGGCTATTTATTATCAGCTTGTTTACCGATTATAAGAATCTATTATAAATCAATAAAAATACCAGCGGTAAATTTAAACGGACGAAGAAGAGAGACGAATTTCGCGTCCAGCTTAAGTCTTAAAATTTGAGTCTATTAAACCTATAATTGGAATAATCCTGCAGTACGTACGGTGGAAAAAAGGGTAGAGACATATGAAGAAACTTGCAATAGAATTAGCGTTGTTACAATTGACGAGTTGTGCGAAACAGCCTAGTTGTTGAAACGATAGTCCTCCTAAGATAAAAGCGTTGGTAGAGACTGAGACTCTAAGTCATAAATTGCTTTCCTCAACACAGGTGAATTATTTGGAAAATAGCGATAGGAATAGGAATCTTTATACTCTTAACGATATGCACTGCAGTATATTTAATAAATCTTGTCAGGGTAAACAAAATAAAACACTAAAATCACCTAAGTTAGCTAATAGGAGTATCTTGTAAATATAGGAAATGTATAGAATGTTGGATCCTCAGTCTGAAATGTTGAGTCCATTTTATTTGCAAAAAATATTACAAGAAGTACATAGAGAGATGCAATTAGCTTTGAAGTAATGTAAAAAGCGGAAAATGGAGTATGAGGAATGCGAATGTAAGTGGAACAAAGCGTCAAAAATGGCACATTTGTTAACTTTGCGGACTAAAGGATCAGTATTGATAGAAAGAATAAACGACATTCCTTGCGAATCCGCAAATTTGAATTTTGGAGTTAAGATTTTTGAGTTAGAAGGCGGATAAGATAGTGAATTTTATAAGGTTGGCGCAAGATGTCAGCTGCATTTTGTTAAAGCGTGATAATATAATATATGAGTATAGCTGTGTCTGTTATTCAAAAGCGGTAAATTTTGTTAAGAAATAAGCCGGCGTTATACTTTGAATTGCAAAATATCCTGGGATAAAGGCGTTTTTTTAAAGGAATGAACTATGTTTACCGTGCGTAATTATTCAGTATTATTTAAATAACAAAATGAAAAAAAGAGTTCTTTCGTCAAACAAAAAAGCTTATTACAACTATGAA
Source organism: Endomicrobium sp. (assembly GCA_031272265.1). Taxonomy (GTDB): domain Bacteria; phylum Elusimicrobiota; class Endomicrobiia; order Endomicrobiales; family Endomicrobiaceae; genus Endomicrobiellum. Next base: position 31,826 of record JAISUD010000023.1, read on the forward strand.
ATTCTTGAAAAGCTGGAGACCGGCATCGTATTGTTCGGATACGAGGTAAAGTCCGCAAAAGAGTCTAACGTAAGTCTTGTTAACGTCTCTGTAAAGTTTTCTAACGGCGAGGCATTCGCTGAAAATATGTTTATAGCGCCTTATGAACGTATATCCACTCATATTGCCGATTATGACGATAGAAGAAAACGGAAACTTTTAATGCATAAATCGGAAATCGTCAAATTTTGCTCAAAAGTTAAAGAAAAAGGATTTACTGCCGTGCCTTTAGAAATTTATGTTAGCAGTAAAGGTAAAATTAAGCTTCTTATAGGGCTTGCAAAGGGCAAGAAAATGTACGATAAAAGGGAAGCGCTGAAAAGAAGAGATATTGTCAGAGAGACGGCCAGGGAATATGGATTATAATTTATGATGTGGGCGTAAAACCGTGGGTAAATCTCAAATAATTTCCGTTCAGGCTTCGGCAGGCTCGGGCAAAACTTATAGTCTTGCAAATAGGTATCTTTATCTTTTGCTTGGCTCGGGCAAAGACACTGGAATAAAAAATATAATAGCTGTGACTTTTACGAATAAAGCGGCTCTGGAAATGAAGTCTAGAGTTATAAGTTATCTGAAAAAAGCGGCGTTGTGTTTAGAAACAGGCAGTTTTTTTGACGATTTAAAGCTTACGAAAGATGAGATAGTTGAAAAGAGCGCCGTTGTTTTAAATGATATTTTTGAGTCTTACGATAATTTTAATATAAGCACTATAGATAGCTTTAAAAATCGCATCTTAAAATCCTGCGCTATAAATATTGATGTTTCTCCGAATTTTACTGTCAAGCGTGATTATTCTGACAATCTTTTATTTTCTTTAGAAATTTTTCTGCAGAAAGCTCAAATCTCAAAAGAACTGAAAGACATTGTATTGCAGTATTTGGCGCAATATTTGATGAGAGATTTGGATTGGCTTCCTAAAAACAATATATATAAGGAAATTAAGAAAGTATTTGAAAAATCCGGGAACATAGGAAAAGATATTCTATTGGATAAAGGAATATCTTTTGAAAATGAAATTTCTTTGAGAGGTGGAATGATTATTGAAAAAATAAAGAAACTTGCTGTTCTTATTTCGGGTTCTCAAGTGAAAAAATACTGTTTGGACGCTGTTGAAAAAGTTTTAAGCAAAGGCAAAAAAATTTTTTTCTCAATGGATATTCCGAAAAGTTTCTCATATGAAACTATCGGATATAAAAAAGACGCTGAAATTAACACTGAAGCGGACTCGCTTTGGGAAGAAATAAATAAGGAAATTAAATCTTTATGCGGTTTTTATATGGAAAACTATTACAATGTTTATTCCAATATATACTCAAAAGTTTCGTTTGAGTTTGATAATCAGGCGAAAAAAGATGGCGTTGTGTTTTTAAACGAAATAAACAGAAAAACAATTAACTTTTTTGAAAAAAATGACGCGGTTATGCCTGAGGTGTATTATAGATTATCTGAAAAATACAAGCATTTTCTGATTGACGAATTCCAAGATACAAGTCTTATACAATGGCTGGGAATTAAAAGATTTTTAGAAGAAAGTCTTGCCGAAGGAGGGACGTTTTTTTATGTCGGCGACGTAAAGCAAGCGATATACTCTTTCAGAGGCGGAAATCCCGAAATTTTTAACACGATATCTGAGGAGCTTCCTATTGCGGATATTGATAAAAAATATCTCAGGCAAAATTTCAGAAGTGGAAAAGCGATTGTGGATTTTAACAATGATATTTTTTCAAAGAAAAATATTGAAAGATTTTTAAAGGAATTTTACGGGGAGGAATATTTTAGAAGTGATTTTTCAAAATTTCTTGAAGCTTATTCTTTCCCCAGTCAGACTGTGCCAGAAGAGCGTGACTACGGCTATGTTGAAATATACGCGCTGGATAAAGACGGCGAAGACGCTCAAGAAGAAATAAAGCGGAGATTTACTGAGTGCGTTTTTCAGTGTTTGGAAAGATTTAATGCTCAAAACATAGCTGTTTTATGCAGAACACATGACGAAATTCTTACTGTAAGTTCATGGCTTTTTGAGAACGGAATTGAGATTGAGTCGCCTCAGACATTAAATATAAAAAACAGTGAGTATATAAAACAGATTATATCGCTACTTATGTTTATTGATTCTCCTATAGACGCGTTGTCATTTTCCTCTTTTATTATCGGAGATGTTTTCAGCGTGGTCTCGGGAATTGAAAGTGGTAAATTTGAGAAATTTATTTTTGACTGCAACAGTCGGGGAGAAAAAGCGGAAGCTTTTTATAAGACGTTCAGGAAAGAATACGAAGTTTTATGGAATGAGTATTTTGAAGATTTTTTTGCGCGCTCGGGGTTCATGCCCGTTTATGAATTAATGCTCGCGGTGCTTGCAAAATTTAAAATAATTGAAAATTTTCCTGCCGGTAAAGCGTTTATAATGTGTTTTTTGGAACTTATAAAAGATTTTGAAACCCAAGATTCTGGGCTTAAAAATTTTTTGGAATATTTTAAAGGATTAAAAGACGACGAAGAATCTTTGTATATAAAAAGCGCTTTTGGAAACGGCATAAAAATTATGACGGTGCATAAGGCTAAGGGACTTCAGTTTCCGGTAGTAATAATACCATTTCTAAAACTTTCAGTTAAATCTTTGGAAAATCTGTATTTTGACGATTCAGGCGAGAAAATAAAGCTGCTAAATATATCGGAAAAGACTGCAACATTTTCCGAGAAAGCCGATGAGATATATAAAAAACGAAAAAAGGATTTATTGTTGTCCGAGCTTAATGTGGTTTATGTTTCAATGACTAGGGCAGAATATGAATTTTATGCGATAGTTCCCGTTAAATCCGGGACCTCAAATAATAAGATTCCTCTGCTTTTTGAAGGTAAAAATCTTATTTCAGGTAATAAACGGACGTATAATCTAAGCAGCGTTAAGGAAGACACAGTTATTTTAGATGTTTTTACGTGCGGTTATAAAGATATTCAAAAATATTTAAAAAATGCAGATAAAACAAAACTTGACATAAAGGGTTTAAAGAAAAAAGGTTCAATTATCCATTACGTCTTGTCGAAAGTAACTTCGTTGAAAAATAAAAATATAGACGACAGCATTGACTGCGCGCTTAAATTTGCAAAAAGAAAATTTTTTTCTGAAAACATTGAATTTGCAAGAGAAAAACTTTATAAATTGTTTGGCTCGGAAGAAGTTTTAAGCTTGTTTATGCACGACGAAAACTGTATTTACAACGAAAAAGAAGTCGTAAACGCGGCAGGCAGAATTTTTAGAATTGACAAACTGATAATGAATGGTAACGAAATTACAATAGTGGATTTTAAGAGTTCAAGTTATGATAAAAAAGAAAATGAAGAGCAGATAAAAAGTTATGTCAACCTTATTTCTGAGATTTATCTCGGTAAAAAGATATCGGCTTGCATTGTAGATATTGAAAAAGCATTGAGAATTGAATGCGGTTGAGATTAATACAGCATTTTTGTTCGTGCCATCGCCGAAAACTTTATCTAATTTGCGCGTTTAAGACAATAGAATTAACCTTTTAAACAAGGTAGTTTTTTTGAGTTGTAGATTCAGGCTTTTTAGTTTGAAATAAACTCGGGGGCCTAGTTTATATATTAAATAAATTTTTTAAGCGGTGTTTAAATGGCGGGGAAGATAATAAATTTAGACATTCACGAAAATATAATAGATTTTGCAAGCAATTACATCTTAAAGTCAAAAAAAAACACCGCTTTAATCAGTGGGGGGAGAAGGCCTTTTTTGTTTATCAGAAAACAGCTTGCCTCAAAGCAAAGAAAATCTTTTTTCCCTCCAAAATTTTTTACAAATGACGAATTTATTGAAGAAATTGTTTTTAACAATGCTGAATTTGTAAAAATTTCTGATGTTGAATCAGTGTTTATGATATTTGAGATTGTTAAAAAAGAAGCGCCACTGCTGCTGAACGACAAAACTTCTTTTGCGTCTTTTATAGAATGGTCTTTTGAAATTTTGTCTTTTATAGAACAGTTGGATATGGAAAATGTGCGCGAAGAAAAGCTTAAAGCCGTAAAAACAAACGCCGAAATAGGCTACGATGTTCCTGAAAATATTAATGATTTACTGAGAAACATTTTTAAAATAAGAGAAAGTTTTCATAACGCTTTGGATAGCGCTTCAAAAATTACGAAAGGATATAGTTTTCTGAAAGCCTCGCTGCTGGAAGCAGAATTATTGTCTGGCGGTTTTGACGAAATTATATTGATGGCTCCTTTTTATCTTCACAAAACGGAGATTGAAATTTTTAAAAGAATTTACAAAAACGGAAAGCTTGTTATATTTATACATGGCAACCCTAAAAACTATGAAATTCTATCTCGTATATATTCCGCGTTCGGAGAATCTTTACCGAACGTAAAAAATAAGAAAGACAGTTACAAATTAAACGTGTATTCCGCTTTTGACGACCAATCGCAGGGTTCGTTGCTGAAAAATCTTACGAAGGATTATTCCGAAGATGATATGGATAGAACTGTTATTATTGTTCCGGATCCAAAAATGCTGTTGTCTGTAATATCTGAAATTTCAATAGTTACACGGCATTATAACGTCTCAATGGGATATCCCGCTGAAAAAACAGCAGTTTTTTCTCTGTTAAAAGCGGTTGTTGAAGCACAGCTTTCAAGGAGGGAGCGGTACTATTATTCAAAGGACATTATGAAAGTGTTGGCTAATCCGCTTTTAAAAAATATGAGATTTTTTGGAGAAAGTTCAGTATCAAGAATTGTTGCTCATAAAATTGAGGAAGCTTTAGACCGGAATTCAAAAAGTTGTTTAAGTGGCAGAATGTTTGTTTCTTTTGAAGAGATTGCTGGCGACGAACAGCTTCTCGGCGAAATAAGTCTTACCGTAACTAAAGCTTGGGAATACATAAGTCCTGAAAAAATAGCGAAAATATTAAAAGAAATTTTTAATGATTTTTTTATATCGTGGGAAAATATTGATGCTTTCAGCGTTCTGTCTGATGTTTTGTTTAATTTTTTGGAAAAAATATATTCTTTAAGTGCTGCCAGAAGTTATCCTTTGAATATTGAGGCTATGGAATTGTTAATGGAATTGGCAAAAGAACTGAAATTCGGCGAAGCGTTAAAAACGAAGTTTGAAAGCGGGGAAATTTTAGATATTTTTAAGAAACTGGTTAAAGATAAAAGAATAGTTCTGCTCGGTTCTCCGCTGAAAGGAATGCAAATACTGGGACTTTTGGAGTCAAGAAATCTTTTTTTTGATAACGTGTTTATCGTCGGCATGACGGACTCAGCGATACCTGCTGTAAGAAAAGAATATTCTCTTGTGCCGAAAGATATAATGTTTGCTTTAGGAATTGAAATAGCCGAAAAGGAGTTTGAAATACAAAAATATCATTTTCATAGACTTATTGCAGGCGCGAAAAATTTAAATCTTATTTATCCCGATAACGAGAAAGATGAGAGAAGCAGATTTGTTGAATCTATTATTTGGGATAAGCAGTTGGAAAGTAAAAATATTGACATTTTGAAAATAAATAAGTTTGTTTTACCTAAATTTTCTATAAAGTCTAATGTCAAACGAAAGTACTCCAAAACAGAAGGGATTAAAGAATATCTCAAAAATATGCCTTATACATACAGTAAAATTGACGCTTATCTAGACTGCAAGCTTAAGTTTTACTTTATGTATGTGTTGTCGCTTGACGAACGTTTGGAAGTGGGACGCGAGCTTTCAGGAAGCGATATAGGAAATTTTGTGCATGATTTTTTAAAGGAAGCGCTATATGAAAAGCTTGACCACAGAAAACTGCAGTCTTTGGAATTTGAAAAAGAATATTTTAGAAAGCTTGAAGATAGCTTTGATAATTCTTCTCAGTTCAAATTCAGAGAAGACGCTTTTATGATAAAAGGAATCTTAATGCACAGAATGAAAAACATTTTGCATTGCGAGAAAAAGAGGTTGTATAAGAATATTTACGGCTGCGAGAAAAGTTATATTTCAAGTATTGAAACTGAGTCAAGCGCTGTTTATAATTTGAAGTGCAGAATTGACAGGATAGATACGGACGGCAAAGATTATATTATATTTGACTATAAAACTGGTTATGTTGCGGATTCCGTCGTTTCAAAAAAATATCTTAATTTGCTCTCAAGTTCAGGCAACTTTAACAGACAAAATATAAAAAAAGCAGTGAAATCTTTGCAGCTACCGCTGTATAAATATATATTTGAGAAAGAAACTGGACTTATAGTTTCCAAGTGCGGAATTTACGCCATAAAAAAAGCTGAAATTATTGAATTCCCTCTGGAAGAAGAAATATGCGACAAATGTATCAGCATAGTTAAAGCGGTTCTTGATGAGATAAACACTTGCAGAGATTTTGAATTTGACAAAGAAGACAAAGTCAACTGCAAAACATGCAGATATTTTTATATATGCAGGTGAAAACGGTTAGACTTAACTGTTTTTAATAAGCTTTTTAAGTAGTTTGTTTATGTATGCAGGTGAAAAAAGTTAAAATAGTGTAAAGAGTTGGTGAGACGAATGCATAAAATCTAAAAAGATTATTCGTTAAAGTACATTTTTTTAAGAAAGTTCTTAATGTCGTTAAAACAATCATTTGTAAAATCAAAGATGCCTTTCTCTGCAGCAATTCCAATAGATGGCCTGTCGTCCTGGTTGACTGATAAATAGGAATGTATTATTGACTTGCTTTCGTTTTTAATTTTGATTTCACATTTTTCCTTTATGCATTTTATATATCTATTTACGCAGCACGCTATTTTGGGATATTTTAATTCCATATACTCTTTGCATAAATCCTCCAAAGCCCCATTACCTTTATTGTTTGGCATTATATAAATGCCTAATTCGCCTAATTTAAAGTTATTTTCTATTTCTTTTTTGATATTATCCTTAATAAGTTTAATATCAAGAATTTTGCATATGTGACCATTATCATTTAGATTTTTAGTAATCTCTTTAATAATATCATTTTTCACTCCTTGAAATTCTTCTCCTTTATCACATTTATATATGCCTTTAACAATAGTGTCTATCATACTTTTAAGTGCATCTTCTGCGGAATCGTCAGCGTCGCGCAAAAATGCTATCTTTTTGACGTTTGGGAATTTTGGATTTTTCAATAAAATAGAAAATTTTTCTCCAAATTTTTCACGTCCGTTGACAGATATAATCTGTACATCTTTTTTCTTAGATAAAGATTCAATTAACTTTCCGAAAAACTTTTTGTCATCTTTTCCTTCAACAAGCAATATTTTCTCTTCTTCAATTTCTATTTCTTCTGCCATTATCTAATCCTCATATTATTTTCTATAGCGGTTTCTAGTTCGTTTGCTGTATAAGTAACAGCAGTATGTTTATCGCCTCTTTTATCTAATCTTATTAAAGAAATAGTTTCGTTATCTTTATTATAGATTTTAGATAAAGCTCTGATGCAATCATATGAATGTGTTGTTGCAAATATCTGAACATTGTATAATTGGCAAGCTTTCAAAACTGCTTTCCATAACGACTCTAAGGATTCAAAATGTAATCCGCTTTCTATTTCGTCTATTAGTAGAATATCATTTTTAATTTTTCTTATACTAGCTAAAATAGAGATAAGGTTAATAATTCCGTCGCCCATAATATTTATAGGTACTGATTCAGTTTTACCTTCAATATCTATATAGACTGTATTATCGGGACCCATTTTTATCCCTGTAATGTCGCTGTCAATTTCTTTTAATACGGATACTAATTCATTTTCGGACTTGCTGATAATAAATTCGCCGACAGATTTCAGCGCAGACGGCATAGTAGCGCTGTTTAAATATGATCCTTTTATTCTACGGGGTCTGAAAGAGATAGGAGTAGGAGTAGGTATGTTGTAATCAATACTAAATGGCTTGTCGTCACTACTGTCAAAATATTCATAATGTATCCCTGCTAGCTCATTACTGGTTTTTACAATTATTTTAGGAGCAAATTTACCGTCTCTATTATTAACAAAATTCTGATCTGTAGCATTATTTAAATTAGTATATTCCGGCATTCTAATATTCGGTCTTATATGTAGTCTCGTTTCTTTATTATCAGACGTTGTTGCTTTAAATTTAATGTTATTGTTGTTAATGTCGTCAATTCTGAAATCATTGAATAAATATCTAAAATCATTATTTGTGTTAACAAACATTCCTCTTATATTCTGTATTAATGTAGTTAAAGTAGGATTCGTGCCTCCAATTAACAAAAAGATAGCCTCTAATAATGATGTTTTTCCATAGCCATTTTTACCGACTAATAAGTTTATTTTTTTAAACTCTTCAATTTCTAAATTCTTAAAGCTCCTAAATTTCTCAATATTTATTGACTTTAAAAACATAAAATACCTCCTTTACGTTAATAAATTCTTTTAATATATAATACAATATTTTGAATCGATAATCTTAATTATTCAAAATAATTTTAATTATAAAATATGAAAATAAGTAGGAAATAATATAGTTTTTTTAAGTAAATAATTTTTGTATCTGTACTCTTTTTGTTGACAATTTCGATTTCTTCTGCTAAATAATTAAGTTCCACGCCTAATGTTGCCAACATTTCTGCAGGTGCTTCAGCCGCTTCCCAGTTTTCTGCGATTACTAATTTTTCGATTTTCTGCTGTAGTGCGCGCATATTAACTACGTAATTCCCAGAATTGGTTCTTTTTTTCGGTGAGAATTGGAGCGCCCTCTTCTGCGAGTTTTTTTGTTTTGGTTATCCTATCTATTAGCGTACCCCAACACACTTTATTCCCAAAAGACCTGGCTTCCGGATTTTCTTCGCAAATTTTTTTGGTTAATTCGAACTCGCTTTTTGTCATTTTTTCTCCTTGATTTGTTTTTTCTTTTTCTTCCGCTTTTTTTACTGCTTTTTCGATCCATAGCCAGATTGATAATACTAGCAGTATTATTAGTGCTATGGCTTCGCGCAGTTCGCTTATGTCGCTCATTTTATACCTCCTTTTGTGCTGCTTCCGTTGTGTCTGGGCGGTCGAGTTATACTACTTTTTCTTTTTTTTTGTCAATGGCTATTTTCTTTTTTTTATTATTGTTTAATGCTATAATCAAATATGAGTATAAGACGTTGCTGGTTTCTTTTATGGTGAACAATATTTACTGCTGGCAAAAATGCTTTTTCTTTAAAAGCAAGATATAAAAATAGGAAAATTTACGATGCGGATAATTGAGAATGTGCGGAAGCGTTTTGCATTCTAATTGATTTGCACGCGCGACTATTTAAATTTATATTGTCTCTTGCACTCTTGCAATAGGCGGAATTGTTAGACGACTAAAAGTTGTATGGAATAAATCCTGCTTAAAGATGAAAGTAAAAATAAGATGGAAAACTGTAAAAATCAGCTAGGCGCATTGTATTATTTGGCTAGAAAGTTGCCTGCGCAAATCTAAATTTAGCAGGCAGGATAGTAAAAAATCGACAAGAGAAGTGACAATTGTCTTAATTAAGGAAGAGATTATAGAAGGTTTTGATACGCATATGAAAGAGAGATGAATTAGAGTAGATAGATATGTTTTTGTGGTAATATATTTATTTTATTATGGATATAAAATGAAGCTTATACAGAAAATGCTATGCTTGAAAGAATTCTGTTTCCATATTTTAAAAACTTTATATCTGGCTATTATTCCCTCTTGAAGGTCAATTGGTTGGTGAACTTAGAGATTTACTATTAGGACAGTCTAAGGCAAGTGCTGCTCATTCAATTATGAACTGTTTTGAGAGTATTGACATATTCTTCAAGATAGACAGATATTTGTTCTAAGTTATGTTAGAGATAATTGCGGGCAATCTGAGGTAAAATAAAATTAATCTTCTTTCGGAAAAAGTGAGGTGTATGACCATGAAGGTTAATCAAAGAGACTACAGAAACAGAGTATCTTTATTAAAAATAATAGTAAATTGCTTTACCCTGAATACGAAGAATGGTACTTTACAAACTTTAGAGTGAGTCATTTAAACCTACAACAACTAGCATTATATACTAATGCAATTAATGTAATTAAGTCATTCCAAATTTCTTGTTAATGATATTTAAATGGAAAAATAAAGGAGAAGGTAACTACAATGGAAAATGCAAAAGTGTATATCAATAATCTACTTCAAAAAGAAATCTGGACGGGACAAGAAACAGGAAGAGCTTATCTTTACAACAGATTACTCTTTTTAAAGGCTCAGTTGGAAGGAGGGTATACTGGAAGTTTAAACGAACAACTGGAACTGATATTAAGTAAGGTTCAAAAACTTTATGGCAATGACGAAATGGATTTTGAGCATTATAAATACTTTTTTTCGTGGTTAAAAGAGGCCATAGAAAGGGTCGAAACACATTTAAAAATTGTATCTGATAATTGTAAAATAATTGAAAGTGTTTTAGACAATATTCTAGACTTAGGTGGTATTCCACAACTTAAGAAAAAAGATATTGAATCGATTGTAAAAAAAGCAGTTGCAAAAATAAAACAGGGTATTAAAGAAGCATATTATTTCTCCTCTTCTATTTTGGAAATTGAGTCTATAATTAATATAAAAGGATTGAGCTTTTTTGATCCTGCGAAAAGGCCAAATGAGTTAATGGGTAAGGGTACAACACTTGAGAGGAAAATGGAAGAAATAAAGAACAAAATAAGCAGTATGAGTAGGAATAAATCTTTAGAAAAAGAACAAAAACTAGAAAATCTACTAAAGGAAGAAATAGACGAATTAGACAAATATTTAAAGAAGTTAAGTCAAAAAAATTTATACAATATCATTAAGAAACCCGAAGATGAAATTAAAGACTACTATTTTGGAGGCTGTGCTATAGCTTTGTCAATCCAAGATCCTGAAAAGTATAGGGAGTTAAAAAGAGAAGAAGAGATGAAAAAAGGAGAAGGACTGAATAGAAAAAGCAAATATTTCCCACTTTATCTCGAAAATATACAGAAAAGGATCGGCAAAAATAAAGATGAAAATAATGACGAAAAGTGACGAATAAAAAGGTATATAAAAGAACATGCCATGTGTATATGTAATATAACGGTGATATGCGATTATAGTGCATTCATTTGATAGTGAAGTAAGTATATTAAATTGCATTGCAGAGATAGTTTTTAGTTGTAAGATGGACATATGGACAAAAGATTAAAAAGGTTTGACAATTTTGTGAAAAACAATAAATTTATACGAATATCGTGAGAAATATTCTCGTATAAAAATTGTTGAAATGGACTTGCCTAAGAGCATTCAAGCGTTAAGAAGTATATATTATTATTGGAAAAACGCAGGTGTGAATATTCCTGATTTTGAGAGATACTATAATTTATATTATGAAGAACTTAAAGATGAAATAGAAGCGTTTAGAAAAAAACGGGAATGTGTTATAACTACTTTAATAAGGGATTGAAAGCAAGAATTTACAGGACTTGGGCAGCTATATAATTACACAAATACACGCTGGGTACGTAGCTGAAAGCGTTTTTGGCGAGAATTCCATTGAGATGAGTGATGAGTTAGATCACAGTGGGAAAGATTTTGTCATTACACATAACAATAAAACAGTTGCCGTTCAAGTTAAAAAAGAAAGCAAACGACCGGAAAGTCGCATCATTAGAATGGCAACGGTAAAGATGATTCTGTGATAAATATAAGATACTGCGTTCCAAGTGCCGCTGATTTTGATAAACCAAGATATGTCAAGACGGACGAAATTAAACCCTGTATGTTAGATTTTGTTGAATTTTCTAAGGACGAGATACTGACAAGGTATAAAAACGGATTTGTCGTATTTTTGGATAAAATATTCATAGATATAAAGAACAAGTTTTTTAAATAATTTTTGCTTGCTTTTGAATAATCTCATAAAGCTCGCCGTAATTTGATTTTGTCGTTTTTTTCTTGTATTCGATTATTTTTTCCGCTAACATGCAATAATCGGGATTTATTTCAAAACCTATAAAGTTGCCGCCGTTTTTAAGTGTTATAACGCACTCTGAACCACTTCCTGCAAAAGGTATAAGAACAATGAAATCGTTTCTATCCGGCTTTGCCGCTTTAATTAATTTATCTGTAACTTCATAGGATTTTTGAGTTGGATGTATAAGAGTATTATGTTCTTTATGGCAGCGTCGTTTTTTTTGCATCAACTATCTTTCCGCAGGTTTTACAATAAATGATTCTTTCTTTTAATGAAGCGCCGCCGGCTAATGTTGAGACTTTTATAACGTCTCTCGGCAATGCTCCGCTTTCGTGAGCGTTGTAAATAGTTTTTTTTACCGTATCTACTGAATCTGCACAAAGTGCCGGTCCGCATTCTCCCCGCTGAATTTTTTAGGAATGTTTTTGTATACGCTTCTCTTACGTTGTTTCTGTTAAAAATCGGCTTCTTGCCTTTCCAGCAGCTTATTATAGATTCGTGGCTCCTCTGCCAAAAATTCAGCGAAGGAATGTTTTTATTTGTGTAATGCCATATAAGCCATCTTTGTTTATTAATGTCAATTAGACAGGAAATTCTTGCAAGTATCTCACTAAAGCCATAAATATATATGGTCCCGCTTGGTTTAACGACCTGTAAGCATTCATTAAACCATTGTTTTGTCCATGATAGATAATCTCGCAGAGACAATTTATCTTTATTATTGCCGAAATCTTTGCCTATATTGTACGGCGGATCGGTAATTATAATATCTATAGAGTCATTATTTATTTTTTATTCCTGTTATACAGCTTTCAAGAATTATCCTATTATTTAAATCAATGGAATTTTTTGATCCTTTCATTATCAGCTCCATTTTTATATGAAAAGGTATTTGAAAACAAAACAAAATGGAATTTTTGCTATGTTCATCATTTTTTACACAGTTTAGTATTAATGTTAAAGATATATATGATTTTATTATATTACATTATGTTTATAAATTCAGCAATAACATAGCTTTAATTGAGTATTTATATCGGCAAAGAAAAGAATTAATAAAAGCTGTTTGGATCGGACTGTGAATCTGTAAAGGGAATATTAGTTTCTGAGATAGTGAGAAGGAGGTTAAAGAAGGCGATAATAATATCCAATTTCGACAATTAATGGTTTGCCGTATATTAGTATTAAAAGAATGCAGTTCTTTGCCGGAAAAATTTTCCTTATGAAAAAAATAATGATGAATGAATGGAAACAATAAACCTGCCGTTTTCGCCGGTCCCAATTACAACGAAAATACTAATTAAAATTACAACTAGAAAGACAGCATAAGCTGAAAAAATCTATTAATGAGAATTACTTAAAATAAAAGGGATCCAAGTACTACTGAATCTTTCGCTGGTAAATTAAACAAAATATTTATACAAGCAGCAGATATAGCGGGGATATTTACAGGATATGCTCATGTTATATATTGTGATAGTTTATTAGATCGGTTCATAGTCAAAGAAGTATAGTTTATAGTAAGATTGAGTCTATGAGAATTATATGAAGATTCATAGAGGTTTTGTTCGTAAAAAAGAGTTAGAAAATATATGGAAAAAGTAGTTAAAAAATAAATGGATAATCTGGGAATTAATGTTGGACAAATAAACACTATGCTAACAAATACAAATAAGGAAGTAAAAAACTTAAATGAGAAGATGACAGATACAACAAATGAACTAATTGATTTGAAAGGAAAAGTGAATAATTTGGAAGCTGATATTATGAGAGGGGGGGGAACACCACGAGATAATAGAGACGATAGAGTAAAAAAGTAAGGTCAGGGTAAAAAGTTAAATCAACGAAATAAGATGACGGTAAACAAATAAACAATTGATTTGATTCTCTCTATAGTATTATCATAGGTGGTCCGACTTTGTTTTATCTATGTTAAATATGGACTAGTCTAGAATATTTACTGTAAACTCAGCTCATTTTGAATTTGTATCTTGGTCCTATTTTATTCCATCTCGGATGTATTTAATCGTTGTTAGGCATGAGCAGCAACGATTTATATTTGCGTAACATTACGGAGATGATAACTTAGTTATCCTTATGCGTTTTTTTATAAGTCGGAAAGATGCGGATATTTCACTCACGTGAGAAATGTTTGTGCGAGAAAAAAATTGCAGTCGTAAACTTTTAATTGGCTTAACGGTCTAGCTTAAATCATAGTCATGATAAACATGGTACGTTAAAACGTATTATGGTTTCCTTACTCTACTGTAAATTATACAGCGAAAAACTAATTGAGTAGGATATAGCGGTAGAAAGAAAATCAACAAGTGATATACACATAACTAAATAGTTAATTTTTCTCAAAAATAAAATTTGAACGTAAAGAAGAATCTTTAATTGTTTCGCATTTTTTGATATTAACCTTGTACACGTGTAACTGTCCTCTAAAAAAATTTCGGTTTAATTCAGAATGACACTAAGATTGTAAAGGATGGTAAACGGAGCATTTTTCGGAATGAGGAGAGATGCAGCTAATAGCGAGAAAATGCTGCAAGAGATTGCAGAGTAAGAATGGGAAGAAGTCCATTTGTTGTTTTGAAAAACTGTAAGAACAAACTAATCTGCCGGGAAATGCAGATAACGGCGATGGGAAAAAATGAGAATTTAAGATTTATAAACGAGGGAAATTCCGAAACAATTTATATGTGGTGGATGCTAGAGTTTGCTGAGACCGGTAGTATAGTTGGACTTGGTATTTTGCTGTACTGAGCCATTAGAGAAGAAATCACACAAAGAATTTTTAAAGTGGCAGAAAAGTACAGAAAGAGAAGAAAGAAGAGAATAACTCTCACAGAATGGAATTGAAAAGTAGAGAAAAAATGAAAAAGACAGTAGATAGTATTAATTTTTGCAGTTGTCTGGGTGCAAGGGGGGCAGCTTAGTGTTATAGCTGATATTCTAGGGTGCAGACGAAATGGAAAGTGGAAGATAGAATATAGAAACAGAGGGAGACAGAACTAATAAAGGGGACAGGCGAGGGAAAATGACGTGAAAAAGACTTCAATGATGGTATAATAATAGTGTGCTGTGATTGTCTAAGAGAGAGGATTTTAATTCTCACGCCGTAAGATTGAGTAATGTCTGCTGCAGACTGGAATTATGAGAGAATCGTGCTAAGCACGTAAATGTTATAGCAATAATATAATATTTGTACAGGCCAGCATTTTTGAATACAAATTTCAGCACTGTAAAAAGTCTGAGAGGAAGTTACGTGCTGAAAGGCGGTGGCAAGGCGTGACTCACAGTCAGAACAGTTTTATTTTTAGGCGGATCTTATTATGACTAAAACCCCGGAAAGTCTTAACTGTACCTGGACAAAGAAAATCCGAACGAAGAGAAAAAAAGGAGCAACAACTTTAGCTTTGTTAGTGTTAGCCGAAACGTGCGACAGACTGATACCCGGCTTAATCCTCAAGACAGGGGATGTTATTGACGCTCGAAGTACGGCTGGAAGTCTTACGAGAATCGGACGAAGCAAAAGAAAGAAAAAAAGAAACATAACATAGAAGCAAAAGAAAAGAAACTGCCTTCCCCTCTCAATCCCCTCTTATTCTATCCTTTTTTCAAAGGGTTGTCAAATTTTTGATCATATTTAAAGACTCTAAAGACTCTTTAAATATGATTTAAAATTATGACAACAGTAGTGTGTTGGTATTGTTGATAACTTTAATTCTTTATTACCCAAATTTTAATATTTCTTTTATATAAAGTTTCTACATTTTGCTCACTTATAAGTTTATAATTTTTAATACAAAAAACTGCGAACGGCTCGCATTTAAGGAAAGGCAACTACAACTACAATAAAGATGGTAAAATGAATCAGAAAGATTCAGTTTACAATTTACAATTTGTAGGTATAAATAATTATTAATTACTTTACATATAATTTAATTAAGCTGCCTCTCAGGAAGCCATTTTTAAGTCTTTTTTTTGATATTAATTTTAGTCCCAAAAAATTTTTTGTCTTAAAAAGCGTCTTTTTGAAGCTTAGAACTAAGTTCAAGCTGCCGTCCTGCCGATTAATTAAGTTTAAGGAATTAAATTCTTAAAATGCCGTTAAGCCGTTTACTTTATCCGCCGCCGCACTAAAGCCTGAGCGAAGCGAACAAATAAAGCTAGCGAACGCTTTAGCGCAAGCGGCGAGAATAGCGGCTTAAGGCTTTACAACTTAATATGCAAAGTGTGAAATTTTAGCGTATTATATTGACTTGATAATATATGTACAACTCACGACAGATAGACGATAAAAAGGAGTTTTTAAAAAATGTTTGATTTAGGATTAGGTGTAAGGTTCCTAGTATGAAGGTTAGTCAAGGGCAAAGTTTTAATTAGGAATTGTTGCTGATTCAGTTTACAATTTACAATTTACAATTTATTGTTGTTGAGTATTAGGTGTGGCTG
>JAISUD010000028.1 GCA_031272265.1 Endomicrobium sp.
ATTGCGCTAGGGTATGGACTAAAATGCCTTTATATAGCACAATACAATAAATATCTCAATAACTTAATCCCCTCAGACAAGAAAGAAAAAGTAAATAAATTCATAAAAAATAAGGAAAAAGAAGGAGCAGCAGCAGCAGCAGGTAACTTAACTGCAGCGCAATATAATTTATCAGTCGCCCAAACTGCAATAGAACTTCACCAAGAATCTCTAAAAGAGGCTGAAGGCAAAAAAAATTGCCCTGCAGCATATGAGGCCACTATCTGAAATCAGTAGGCTTGACAACTTAATCCAACAATGTGCAATCCAAATATTATTATTACAAGGCGAAGAAAGAGGATTAAAAAGACGAATATTCAGATTTAGAATAGAGGCTCTATTCAAATGTGAATTCATAAAAAAGTGTATAGGAAATTTTAGGAAATTAAGAGAAAAAGAATGACTTAATGAGTGATTATCAAATAATTCCAAAATATTATATATTTATATATTAACAAATCATTGAACGTCATAAACACAGCAAATGATTATACGACTACAAAATGAGAACAGATAAAATACTCAAAGACTTAAACGAACAGCAAAAAAAAGCCTTGCAGTTTAAAGACGGACAACTAATAATCTTTGCAGGAACAGGGGATAGGCAAGACAAAAGTCATAACCCATAGAATGGCTTATCTAATTTTTCAAGCGTAGATGTATATTATACGCCACGCTTTTTTGCAGAGGATCTCAATACAAGTAAAACCTTAATTTCACTCCGTAAGTAGAAATACATAGAATCTATCATTATGATGAAATTCAATTTTAAGAGCTGTGAATTCTATGAACTTTTCGGATAAGTTCTCTTTCTATTTTATTTAGAGTTCTTCGCAGATTCCGCAGCTGAAAATATAAATCCTTGTAATAGTAAAAACAATATGTTAAAGTAGAAAATTGACATAAAACATGTGGAATAAGTAAGATAAATATTATAAATAGAAGACGAGAGACAATTATGAAACTAAAGATCAGCATATTAAAGGCATAATGAAAAATACTAAATTGAAAAAAATCACAACAGCATTGATATTGTTTCAGTTGATAGGATGCGCAAAGCAACGTGATATTATTAGTGAGAATGATAAAACATTTGAACAATACACTGGAGAGAATACCTCATTTTGGAATACAATCGCAATATTCGTTGGAATTCCTACACTGATTGGATTACTTATTTGTTTAGGATGCAAACTTTTAGCAAAAGGAGAACCGATAGCAAAAAGAGAACCGACAATAGAATCAATAAGATTAGCAATAGAGAAGGAGCCAGTTATAATAAAGCTAAGAGGGCTAGAAGACCATAAACTGGTACATCTAAAAGAGAAATTAGATGCAGATGGTATACAACAGGCAATAAAAGGACAGTTTGATAATCAACGCCTTAAAGCAAAAAGCGTTCCTAGGGGTGAAATAAAAAGGCAAATTGAGACTGTAAATAAGGGTATTTCAGAAAACGTGAATATCATAAGAGGAATAATATCTAAAAAAGGTGAATTCACCGATACGGCACTCCGAGTCGCTTTCTACGGTTTAGTCAATAACTACATAATTAAAGCATTTTTGGAATACAGACAGTAAACGTCATAAAAGTATAAAAAAGTGGGCATCATAAAGATGATAAACAGTTTTGTGACTACAAAATGAAAACAGGTAAAATACTCAAAGACCTAAACGAACAACAGAGAAAAGCTGTACAATAGACTAAATAGACTACCAGCAGGAGCGCCAAAATAAAAAAAGAAGAAAGTGAAAAAAATTACGATAGCATTAATAATGTATCTTAAAAGAAGTAGGGACAATAAAAAGAAAATCTAACACTGTCTAGCAAACTTACAGAAACAGGAGAAAGAGGCGAATCTCCGAGAATACAAACAGAGAAGTCAATGAATATATATGAATGTGACAGTGGAAGCAAAAAGGTCATCGCCTCAGGAGATTGTATTAGCTGAAGACGAGCGTGCACCACACTCTATGCAGACGATTTTTTACTAAAGCGTCTCATTATCCGAAACTGAAGCACGTTAAATACTACAGACTAGGAATGAAAACGTAACTTTAAATCTAGAAACTGCGCGAAGCAAATTAATAAAGACATTAGGTAAAATATGAGGAGAACAAAGGGAAATGGGATCCAATAATCCAATATAAGAAACCCTTCGGTACCAAAAAGCGCGGTGATAACTTTATTAATACTTCGGTCAAGAGAAACAATAGACTAGCTTAAAAATACTTGAATTGAGAATGCTATCATTTACCATTAGACGTGCAGCGTAGGAAAGTCTCTCATTAAAATCATTACAATTTGTAAACAAAGCGGCTTACATGAGCTTACGCGTCGTTCTAGTATAATTGCCGATTTCTCTTTCATTGCAAAAATTAAATCATTTTTCAACAAGCTTGCTGAATGCGGCCGGTCATAAATACAGCTGATTATTAACTGTCAAGTCCGTAAGCTGCAAACATCAAAATTATTAATCCTTCTATATCAAAGATTGTCCGTCTCTGTGCGAAAAATCAACATTCTAGAAACGCGCGCTTAATTCACGCTTGACCTTATGAACGAAGCACAGGGAATATGTTTAAAAAGATATTTTGCAGAAACCAAAAAGTAACCGAACTTGAAAATGCAATCAACGACCCGAAAAATCAAATGATTAAACTAATGGCAAGGAAATCCGACAATGAAATTATCGCCGGATAATGTAAAATTCAATTCAATCGTTAGACGAGCAGGTATAGTTCCCGAATTCGTCGGAAATTCTATAATGTGATCCTTGTCGTTTTTTGTCTGAGACTGTATTAGTTAGGCAGCGGCGCGTCGGTCAAAATGTCTGTGTCAATATTTCCCTTTTCCTACTTCTTTTTAATCACGGGAATCTTACATACTCATACTCCATAAAGTACGGTGCTAGAATTGCAGCAATATCGTAATATAACAGCTTACGGTACAGTACTAGAGCTAACAAATTTGCAATTAAAACTAGAAACAACGGTGTGAAAATGAGGCACCTAAGTTGTTCCACCGTACCCACTGCCCGGTGCCGATAGCTGGATAGATAATTTTTTTACCGCTTGTATTTTTCTGCTGCCGTTTCCAAAATCTCTGCAAATCAGTTTTACATGCAACGCCTAGTCCGGCTTTTTGTAAATCAGTTTTGGCGCTGGTTTACTTTGTATAAATTAATTGCTGAAATTACTAAATATTTCGTTGACTCCGACTCTTTTGGTTTGATATTATACTTTTTAAAGAAAAGAAGTTTTTAATAGAGTGCTTGGAACCGATTGTAATCACCGAAAGAGCTAAAAGAAATGAGTGCAGCAAGAGGATAAAATGACGGAAAAAGATATTGCCGGACAGCAGGTTAAAGATTCAAAAGAAAAAGAAGCGGAACACCTAAACAAAGAAATGTTTTTAAATGATGAGCAATTTAGATGTCCTATTTGTAGAGGTGAATGTCAGTTTTATAATGTCATAGGCATTGTAAAGTTCTATACGTCAAAAGATTCTTTTAAGTATGCCGTTTTTATAGAATGCCACGGATGTAAGAAAATATCTATGCATTTTATTTCGGGTTCAGAGACTGAGTTTATTGACGGCAATTTTCAATATGTGGTTTTGTTTTATGAGAGTTATGATGGCAATCAGTATCGTCAATATCAATGCGTGTGCAAATCTAGAGAAAAATCTTTTGTAAAATATTTGGAAGATGAAGAAGATATTGAAGCACTGATATATAATGAATGCAAATGTATAAATGAACATTATATAGATACTAAATCAGAGGATTTTAAGTTTAAAACTGGGAAAAAAGTAAAGGAAAACTTTCTTAATATCCATAAATGCAGGAAGCAGAATCTTTTAGCCGGGGCATGTGTATATATAAGGAAGACACTTGAAGAGATATTTGTCGACGAATATATTAATATAAATAATAAGAAGATAAGAGATCTAGTAGACGATATAAAAGAAAAATATCCCAATATAGACTCCGGAGTGATAGACACGATAAAAGACGTCTATAAAATATCAAGCGACACAATTCACGGGGATAGCGTTTTAGATCTTGACGAAGAACGCATTAATATTCTGACAATTTGTTTAGAACAATTAATAAAAAGTATTTCCAATGCTAAAGAAGAAAAGGAAAGTACGCTGGAATTGAAAAGATTAGCTAATCAACTAAATCAAAGCAGAAAAAAGTCGTGAATCCAGAAGAAGATTATTTCTAATAAATAATTAGAGTTCATTTTCAGCGACTTATGAAATCAACTCGCCCGATCGCCCGATAAATACTTTTATATGAAACATCGTCGGAAACAGATTTTGGCTTGGTCAATTGATTGAAATGAGTATTTTATATACAATTAAGCATGTGGAATGTCGGTTTTACCTAAAAATTTGCGACTGCTGAAAATATGAAAGAATGCAGCGGTAAAAAGTTTTAAATTCTGGTGCCGGCAAATAAAATCATATATTGCTGCCATCGTCTAGCGGTTTAGGACATCGCTCTCTCAAGGCGAAGATCACGGGTTCAAATCCCGTTGGCAGCGCTTCATTTATTTTTTAAGTCTTGACGCCATTTACAGAAATTGTTCAATATCCGAAACATTCAGCAAAACACGTGAATGCGCCCATAGCTCAATTGGATAGAGCGTTTGACTACGAATCAAAAGGCTGGAGGTTCAAGTCCTCTTGGGCGCGTTTTATATCAATGAAGTTTTCATAAATCAGAGTTAAATGACTGCGGAAAGTTCAAACGGGATAAAAATAAGCTTAAAAATTCTGCAATTATTAAACTCGTTTTTAATTAAAAGGATTAAAGTGGTATGTTTTATTAAAAGTCGTTGGCATTGCCGATGCTTTTCTTTTTCAATATATGCTTTTATCTTGCATCCTAATAAGCTATAATAAATTAATATGATTTTTTTGCGTGATAACAAGAAATTATATTAAAATGTTGACAAAACACCATAAAAAGGGAAATACAAATGAGTTTAAAAGAAAAAGTTGAAAAGGCTTTAGAATCCGTAAGATCGCAACTGCAAATGGATGGAGGAGATGTTGAATTGGTGGACGTAAGCGAAGACGGGATTGTAAAAGTGGCGCTTACAGGTGCATGTGGAAGTTGCCCTATGTCCGCCATGACTTTAAAGCACGAGGTTACAAATGCAATTAAACGGGCGGTGCCTGAAATAAAGGAAGTGCGGTCGGCATAGAAGTTTAATTAAGATATTGTTTTTAATTTTGTTCTAAATGTTAAAGAAAATTCTAGACGCGCACCGCGCTTGACGTCTGATTTTAAAAATGAACTGTGAAGCATTTGCCTGCGGCGCAAGTGTATCAGGGGACGTTTAATATGGGTTAAGTTTTAGGAGAAAATTAAGATGGGTCTTGTGATAATGAAGTTCGGTGGGTCGTCCATGTCGGACGCCGGCAGAATAAAACATGTTGCAAAAAAAATAGTTGCAAAGCAGAAAAAAGGCAATAAAGTTGTCGCGGTAGTTTCGGCACCCGGCAATACAACTGATGATCTAATTAAAATGGCCGACGGAATCAGTTCTAATCCTCCTGAAAGAGAAATGGATGTCTTACTTGCAACAGGCGAGATGATTTCTATTTCTCTTCTGGCAATGGCGATTGACGTTATGGGGAAAAAAGTAGTTTCTATGACGGGACCGCAGGCCGGGATTTTGGCGAATGAGGATTACACGCGCGCAAGAATAAAAAAAATCAATCCTCAAAAGATTAAGGAGCAACTTGCAAGGGATAACATCGTTATAGTTGCCGGTTTTCAGGCTTTAAATCCTAATGGCGATATAACTACATTGGGCAGAGGTGGGTCGGATTTAACCGCGGTAGCAATAGCGGCTGCTTTAAAATCTGATTTATGCGAGATATATTCTGACGTAGAAGGAGTGTATACAACTGACCCTAGAGTTGTAAAAGACGCGAGAAAGATTGACTATATATCTTACGACGAAATGCTTGAAATGGCTGCTAGCGGGTCCCAGGTACTGCAGTCAAGGAGCGTTGAAGTAGCAAAAAAGTTCGGCGTTGAAATACATTCAAGAAGTACTTTCAGCGAAAATCAAGGAACAATAATAACAAGCAAAGAAAAAATTAAGGGGAAGGAAATGGAATCGTTTCTAATCTCGGGAATATCGTTTGATAAGAACCAAGCTAAATTTGCAGTAACGGCACCGTCACTGGATACGGCAGACATTGTCAGGGAAATTTATGGTAGATGTGCGGAAATCGGCGTAAATATAGATATGGTCAATCAGTCGGCAGTTTCAGATAAAAAAAGCGTTATCTCTTTTATCGTAGGTGGAGATGACGTTAAAAAAATGCGGAAAGAACTTGATAAAATAGTTTTGGATTATAAAGCTTCCGTGTCCTGTGCTGAACATTTTGCAAAAGTCTCAATTATAGGCATAGGCGTAAAAAGTCACGGCAGCGTAGCAGCACGCGTGCTTGAAATACTTCGTAAAAACGACATAAGCATTGATATGATTTCCGCAAGCGAAATTAAAATATCGTGCATTATAAACGAGATTGACATGCTAAAAGCGGTTGAAGAACTGCATAAGGGTTTTGAACTTTCTAAAAAATGAGCAAGAGAATTCATATGAAGTCAAAAGGATTTACATTGATAGAACTTATAATAGTAATCGCTATAGTGGGCGCTCTAAGCATTTTAGCTGTTCCTGTATATAAAAATTATATAGAAAAAACAAAAGCAAAAGTTCTCCAAAAGAATGCGCTTGTTAAAAAATCTTTAAGTTAGGGTTTATTTAAAATAAACTGCCTATTTTTGTCCGTACTAAACTGAACTGAACTAAGAGAGGAAAAGAGAGGCATGAGAGGGAGAATTTTTTGCAGTGTTGTTTTAGCGGAAAACAGTTCCTTATTGTGAGACTTGCGCCAGAAGGAATTCTTATGGATTCTGCTTCGGATATCATCGCAAAACAAAAATTAAATTAAAAAACAGCTTTCGTAAAGGCGCGAGAAATAAAACTAAACGTGATGAATGCATTTTAACTAGTTAGGGCATGTTGTTTGCGTATGCCAAACGCGCGGGAAATGCGGAAATCTATAATGTAGAACAAACAGAATAAAGTGAAAGTCACTCTAATTAGAAGGAAGGATGCTTACGGGAACATTATGTAGGTAGAGTACAAGAGATATTTTTTGCGTGTGTTTAGGAGGGAGATAAGACTAAGCAGGACATTACCACTGCACTAAAACAATTTATTTACCGAAAGAAAAAGAAAACTAAGATGAAAAAATCACAGCAACGTTAATATTAATCTCAGTTAATAGTGTGTGTAAAGTAGTCTAATATTACCGTTAAGACTCTTGAGGAAGCGGAAACAATAACTCTCTGAGTGACAGAAAAACATCGCAGGTAAATAATGTCTTATCTTTGAACTTCAAGATAATCGCATTAATAGAAGCGGGAGACTTATTATTATCTAATAGTTGTTAGGTGTGTGCAATAGTTTTCTTTGATTTAAAGGACAAAAAGCGAAGTTTACAGTACAACCTCTGTCCTGAGAGTAATCGGCCGAACAGTATTGAAGGAATGGAATATAAACTAAAGATTGTAATCCTTATCAAAGAGGAAGAGGAAAAATTTAGGGATATGTTCAAAAAAAGATGTAACAGAGGAAACAACTAACAGAATTTGCACAATGAAGGAGTTATTGACGAGATTATTTAGGTGTATATTCAAAAAAAGAAAAGCTAAAGCAGACAAGAGAGAATGGATAGTAGGAAATTGCCAAAAAGAAATAGATAGAACGGGACAAGAATAGAAAACTATTACAAAAATGGGGCGCATTTAAGGTAGCGAGAGAGCAAGAATCAAGTACAAGTAAGTAAATATTATATTAAAGGGAACGTTGTAAATGCAGTGAACAATTATAAAATTCAAATTAGAACAGATATCATATGATACAATTTATCTTTAATAACACAAACTAAATATTCTAAACTCAGGCAAAAATAATATTACAATAAGCAATATAGGC
>JAISUD010000021.1 GCA_031272265.1 Endomicrobium sp.
ACTATCTACTCCACTTTTGGCAATACCCTCTTTACTCTTTCGCTACCCCTATTGTTAGTCATTTCCCTCGCTCTTTCTAGTAATATTTTACTCCTTCTCTTTGCATGTTGTCAATTACACCTAAATAAAATAGATCCTTTAAACTATTCTTTTTGATCGTTGATAACTTCACATCTTATTCTTGACAACTTGTTGATTAAAAAGTCCACTTCCCTCCGTGATTTAAAAAAGAAAAATTGAGATGACCAATATAAACGCAAAAGCAATATTAAAGGAAGCAGAAACAACAGCAAAAGTATCAAGTAAAGAAAAAATAATGAAGAGAAATTTATAAAAGTTCAATGCTGCCTACAACCGCTTAAACGTCTTATATTATATAAGGAATTCATAAGAAAAGAAGACATGACTAAATATCAACAGAGAAAAAAACAGGATTGTATACGAGAATTAATAACCAATACATGCCGCGCGGCGAAATCAGCAAAGTATATTATAAACATTACAAATGATTAGCATTTTTTTAAAGACATTTGAACCACCGCCACCGGAAAATCAGCAAGCAAAAATAAATGACTTTTGGTGAAAACTTTAGCACGAACAGCACAGGGGAGAATGGCATTCCCGGCGGTTTATTCTAAAATAAAAGTATGGAAAAGACATTAAACAATCAAATAAAGTATACCAAACATTACAACAATGATCAGATATTTAGACTCATAATAAGTCCATACAAAAGGGATCGCACACAAATTGATTGACATTTTCTAAGGATATTTGAAATATGTAAACAGAATCTTGCTTCTTATAAAACATAAAATGATTGGTATTCTTTGAAAATATTTGAATTGCCGTCTACACCGATGGCCATAAAACGATTGACATCTTTAAGAATACTTGAATGGAAACAATGTTTATAAATAACTTATTTCGCTGATTCTTTTTTCATTCTCCTCTATTTTTGTGGTGGTGGGTGTATTGTCTCATATATAATATCAGCAAAACCGCTTTTAAACTTAATCTCCTCATCTTTGTTATTTTTAAAAAGTCTATTTAATGATTTTTCAGATATAAAATCTGCCAATAACGGACATTTTACATCTTTAACCATTTTCCTAACCATCTCCCATATCGGCTCGTCTTCTGATTCAATTTCAGTTTTCCCCCAAAAGTCTTTAAAGACTTCTAAATATTTGTCTTTTATCATAGGTTTGTCAAAATGGTTATTTTTAATACAAACTTTCTGCCATTGCAAAACAATATATTTCGGACAATGCAAAATCAAGAAATCTTCAAAATTAAATTCATTGAAATAAAAGTCCGGTGGATTTTTAGATTTTAAATGTTCTTCATACTCTTTCGCATTTTTTCGTTCTTCTCTCTTACTATTTCTTACATATATATCTTTATCAACCCAAATAATAAATTTGCTCTTCCGATTTTTCTTGTACTCTTTTCTGTATTTCTTTCTCACTTTGTCAAAATGACCTGAACCAACCGACTTAGGAATAAAATTAAAATTATTATTTATATCATTATTTCTAAAGTATTTATTCAGTTCTTGTATATAATTTTCTTCGCTTTTGCCTTTACAAATAACTATCTTTGGGATTTCAAATTTCCACATCAAAAAAATCCTTTAAATATAAGGAAAAGGTATGCACCCAAAAGCTCCGTTAAAATATAACTTTCTAAAATCTGCTGTATTTCTGATTTTAGAACCACTCTCATCCTCAAAATCAGATATTCTCCTGATTTTAGAACCCTCTTTAATATTTTTACTAACAAAACCAACTTCTGAAACTCTCAAAATATCCATATCCAGTATATCCGCACAATGCGTCGTAAATATCAGCTGAGCGTTCTTCTTATTGTACTCTTTGCTTTTAAACATTTTTATTATTTCAGCGACGATAAACGGATGCAGAGATTTATCTAACTCGTCAACAACTATGGTTAATCCTAAATCTAACGCTAATAACACGACATCTAATAAACTAAATAAAACATTAGTCCCATTTGATTCGTCGTGAAACATATCAAAAACTTCTTCTCTGCCATTAATAGCTTTGTGAAAAGTTTTTATTCTATCATACCGTCTGTATAATATTTTCTCTGATCTATATTGTCCAAAATAATTGCCTTGCGTTCCTGAAACAGGAATATGCTCTTTAACAGGTTTAACTTTCAAAATATCTATGTCAAAATTTCTGATAAGACTAGATAGTCTGTCAATTATTTCGGACTCGATTTTACTATTAGCTTCAATTAAATCGTTATACTTTTTTAATACCTCTTTGGTCATATCATTAGAGCTATAAATAAATATATTATTGTTATACCTATTGAATGCCGTTGTAACATCTCCACTTAAGCCGGGATAGTTTTTAGCTATAACTGAAAAAAAAACTCTTTTCTGTAAATACTTTTCACCTTCTTTCTCGCAGCATTCAATATCTAAAACGCTTTTGAGTTTTTCCTCATCATATTGTTCGTTCTTTAGTTGATTAAAACTTCTATGCAGTTTATCAGGCGTATTATCTATCCGATATACAGAACTGTCATTTTTAAAAAGCTCTTCTTTTATAATTTCCCTCCCATCATATTCTATTAAATGTCTGTATTTATCCTTGCCGACAAAAAGTTCTAGCTCAAAAGCGGTGGAACAGTATTGTCGGTTTAACAAATTTGGAAAGTATGAATAAGAAATTCCTGATTCGTTAAGCAACCAAACATAATTAGACATGGCTTTAAAAATATTCGTTTTCCCAGAAGCGTTAGCCCCGTAAATCACCAAGCACGGGACAAACCTGTTTTTCTTGCCCTTCGTTGACACTTTCAAAAACGGCATTTTACTCAATTCATTATAATTATTTGGTGCTTTTCCCTCAGCGTATGAAAAGTCAACTTTCATGTCTAAGATGGATCTGTAATTCTGAATTCTAAAGTAAGACAACATTTTTATTCCTTTCTTTCTCTATAATATAAATATATCTACATATCCATATCTATATATCTGTTTACTCGTTTATATAAACTTCATTTTAGTTTATCTACCACTTGTATATTATAAAATTAAAGCATATTAATCAAGATATACATTTATTTTGCATATATTTACTAGTTTAAATCAAATATAAGACGCGGAATCTGGATTTTATCCCTCTGTTTTTATGTTATAATACACACAAATATGAAAAACATAACCATTCCGCAAAGTTATAAATCAATAATTGACAAAATTTCTAACGCTGCAAAAGAAAACGGCTTTGAAGTTTATATTGTCGGCGGCTTTGTAAGAGATTTGTTCATTAAAAGAGAGCCTACGGATTTAGATATTATGGTTTGTGGCGGAAAGTTTGGAACGGACGAACAGCTGGCCGGAATAAATTTCTCTAAAATTATCGCGTACAAATACAAACTTCGCGCACCTATTGTTTTTGAAAGATTCGGAACGTCCAAACTATTTATAGATAATAAGGAAGTAGAATTCGTAATGCCGAGAAAAGAATACTACGAAGCGGATTCCAGAAACCCCAATACGCAACCCGCCTCTTTAAAACAAGACGCCTTAAGACGGGATTTCACAATAAACGCTTTATTTTTAAAACTTCCTGACCTGAAAATCCTAGACTTCACTGGGCATGGTGTCAAAGACATCAAAAACAAAATCATAAGAGTAACCGATGCTGCAAACGCCGAAATAATATTTAAGCAGGATCCTCTGAGAATACTGCGCGCGTTGCGCCAAAGTCTGCAATTGCGTTTTAGAATTGAACTTAAAACTTACAATGCAATGAAAACCGCGGCGGAACGCATTAAAATCATTTCGGCGGAACGCATTAGAGACGAAATAAATAAAATCCTAATTGAAGACTATCCGTCAAAAGCGTTTAAAGCAATGCGTGAAATCAATTCATTGAATGAAATTTTGCCTGAAATTTCAAAATTAAAGAATTTAAAACAAGCGGATGGATATTGCGCCGATCGCGCATTCATGCGCGCCATGAAAACTTTAGACAGAACAAAAAATGACATTATTTTAAGAATGGCAGTTTTGCTACACGTCGACGATCCTGCTGAAAAACATTCAACTAGTGGAAAGGACACCGACGCGTCCCGTCTGTCTGAATATAACAGTAAAAATGCAAAAGAAGCCGAAATTATTCTAAACAGACTGAAATATTCAAAAGAATTTATACAGAAAACCGTCTCAGTTATACAAAACAGTATATATTCTGAAACCTACTCAAACGATTGGACGGACGGCGATGTACGCAAATTTGCTAAAAGATGCGGCGGCGAGCTGGATTTAACAATGGAATTTTCAAGGACATATTACAGCGGGAAAAACAGTCGTGCAAAAATCGCCGGACTCAAAAAAAGGATTGAAGTTCTAAAATCAAAGAATGCCTTATATAACAGACCTGTTCTAACGGGAAAAGAAATAATAAATATATTTAACAAGCCCGCCGGTAAATGGGTGCAGGAAGCAAAAAATAAAATAGAGGAAATACAATTAGAAAATCCTGAACTGACAAAAGAGGAAGCGGCTGCAATAGCAAAAGCCGCGCTTAACAACAAATAAAAATGCCCTCTAGCGTCGATTTTAAAAGTCTGCCCGACACTGCACAAATAAAAGAGATGTTTGAATGCCCAAAGAGAAATGCAAAACACCATCGCCGCATATTAAAAGTGAAAAACTCAAAACAGAAATTAACACCGGCGGCAAGATTAAAAGAAACGAAGAAGATAACCGCATCCGCAAAACTAAAGGAATCCTCATAGGTGGCGCAGTGGGACTTCTTATCGGCAAAATAATTTCTTTTGACGTCATTCTTGCAATAGAAACAGGCATGTTCTTAGGACTGGTCACGGCAGCAAAATTAAAAAAGAAATAAAGTTTAGAGATGGCAAAGCAAATAGATACAAACTTTAAAACATTTATTTTAAACCTAGTCATCGTTAGTTGATAATACGTGCAGCGAAAATTTGGATTCCATTGACGCTTTTTCTATTTTTAATCTTGCAGGAGGGAAGAATTAAAAGAAAGGAGGAAAAAATGAAAAAGATTTCGGGTGTAGGATTGTGTATTGCAATGTTAGGTGGCTGCAGCCAAACTCCAACTACCGATCTTAATGGTTTAAGTTATAAAGATCTAAAAGCAGAGTATCTGAGAAGAAAAATGAAGAGAAAAGAAATCCAACAATATGAGGGGAAAGGCAGTTTCTTTTCTTTTGGCACTTTTCTTTTCTAAATTTATGGGGAGAAAAGGGGAGAAAAGGAAGGAAAGAAACTTTACTACCAACAAGTTATCAACAATCAAAAAAAACCACAAAAAAGGGTAAACAACAAAGAAGCAAAAAGATAAATCAAAATTTGACAATACCTATGAGGTAATAGAGTTTCGCTCTTTAGGAGAAGCCTCAAGAAAAACAAAAATATCAAAAACCACACTAGAAAAAATGGCGAGAAAGATAGAATCAAAATTTGATTCAGAAATAGAAATAATAGCGATAGAGAAGCCACATATAAGCATACAAGAAACATTCGCAGCAATAGAATCAATAAATAGAAGAATAATGGAGGAGAGATTAAGCAAACCAATAGCACCAATAACAAACCAGCAACCAAATCAACAAACAACACAAGCATCATAGATGGCAAGAAAAAAAAGTGTAAACGTTTAAATAAGAATAAGAATGAGGAAAATCGCACTAGCATTAATATTATTTCAGCTCATCGGCTGTGCAAAGCAGCCAGCCGTCATCACACATCCTGAGAATAAGCAAGAAACACTTCAACACGACACTCCTCAAGCACCTAAAACTAACTACCTGAAAATAGGAGCATACATCGGAGGCGTCATTCTTACCATTCTTGCATCGATAGGACTCATAGCCTACTGCTGCAGACAAAAAGAAGAGGAGAGGCATGATGAATCACTCAGTGACACGGATGATGAGATACTCATTGACCCGCAAGAGCAAGCTAAAAAGAAAGCGGAGAAGAGAGCGGAGCAGGACGAGCAGGATATAGACAGGATCACGATGAAATCCTCCAACTACATACAGCTCCGTTATCCCGATGTCAAAAGCTTCATTATC
>JAISUD010000022.1 GCA_031272265.1 Endomicrobium sp.
AGCATTTGATAATCTATGTTTAGGTGAGGATAAAGGATTTGTTTATGTCAAGAGTGTAAACTGTAAATCTTTTAGGGACATTCTGTGTAAAATGTCCCACTCATTCTGAAGGAAGAGTCTGTGTTATGTCTATACCTTTTTCTCTTGCTTTGGATTTAATGTATTCTATTTCAAGTTGATAAGTAACTAGGAATTTAATTAAGTTTAGTATATCTTTGAAGGTATTTTCTTTACACTCACTTAAATTTTTACAGATTCCCTTAATATTTTCAATAGTGTTGAGCGTTTCTATCATTCTATTATTTAATGTCGTAATAATAAAATCTTCTGTTAATTTTAATATATCTTCCATTACGTATGCTATGTCTTCTTCTAGCATCTTTCCAAATAAATCTTCTATTTCTGATTCTAATTTTAATACACTGATTCTTTCTGTTGTATAGTCTACTACTTCTTTGAGTTGCTCTCTTAGTATCTTCTTCATTCCTTTACTAGCTTCTACTACTACTTCTATTGTTGTTCCCAGTTTGGCTGCTTTATTTAACCTTTCTGTTATTTCTTTTTCTATTATGTTTATGTCTTCTTCCATGTTTTCTGCTTTGTTTTCTTCTGCCTTGCCTTCTCCTTTTTCTTGTTTATCTTCTTCATCCCCAATTACTAAAGACAGTCCTTCTGCCTCGCCTTCCCCTTCTTCTCGTTTATCTTTAATTAATGAGTTATCTTCATTTACTGGAGTCAGTCCTGTTTTAGTTTCTGTTGCTTCCGTTACATGTTTTTTCCAGTGTTTGTGATAGTAGTGACAACACATGAAAGCAATTATTAAAACTATTACACACCCTCCTCCCATTAGGAATTTTTCAGTGGCTGTATTAGGAGATTCCTTAGGAGGTGTTTCGTTTCCTTTTCTTTGTCTTTGTATTGCTGGTTGCCTATTTATAATAACAGGTTGTTTGGCGCAACCTATTAGTTGAAATAATATTAATACTATTGCAATTTTTCATTCATATTTTTGTTTACACTTTACAAAATTTTGGGAGTCGTATAATTATTTCTACATTTAAGATTCTCTCTTGTTTTAGTTTATGTCTTAAAGTGTTCTATATGCGCAATATTGAGTTAGTTTAGAGAATGTAGTTAATGCTAAATCCTAGTCTGGTCTTTGTTCATCAGCAATTCTTTTTATTGTTCTTATTTATTGCATTGTGAATACACTAATCATGACACTTATTTTTTCCTTATTTTTATTTTTTGTTTTACGTCTAGTTTTATTGTTGGTAAACGATTGGTTAATGTTCTTTCTATATTGGGTTTATCTAAATATTGTCCTCTTTTTCCTTTTATTGAGTGATTTCTTAATGCCTCATTTATTTTGCCTATTTCTTTTGTAATTGGTTCAATCGCTTTTTCTATATCTGCAAAGATCTTGTATTAAGGTTATTATTAGTTCTCCTAATGCTATAAATATTACTATACCACTCATTATATTTTTGAATGTTAAGATAGGATTGCCGCGAGGTGTTTTGTTTTTTGTCTTTGCTGTTGCCCATGTTCTTTGTATTGTTTGTTGATTGTTCGGTTTGTTTGTTGATAGTAGGTTGTTTTGCACATCCTAACTAGCTGAAATAAAATTACTAGCATTACGATTTTTTCTATTTTTTCCATCTTTCTTCTAAGTCACTCCAGTCTACTATTAATACTAGCGACGGAACTGTTATATTAAAGAAAGCTAGTCTACAAATTGATTCGGTATAACAGTAGACAGATATATTCCCTATTATAATCCCTCATAATGAGTGAAGTAGTGTGGAATAATATTTTTAAAATGTTACCAAGAACGTAATAATCAGAATCAGACTGTTTGACATATTTGTCTTCAATTTGTGTTTCTTCTGTTATCTTTTCTGGTTGTTTTACACAATCCTATTAACTGAAATAAAGTTATAATACTCATTGTGATTTTTTTCATTCATTTTTATTCTTCTCTGAGTGTTTGTGTATTATATTTTCTTTTTCATGTGTTGTCAATTTTTGTTTTTGGATTTTTAGCTGTTTTTAGTTTCATATTTGATTGTTGATAACTTGTTGATTATAAAGTTTTCTCTTTCTCTTATTCTCTCCTCCTCGCTTTTTAAAAAGAAAAGTTTATCAAGATTATGCATCATTTTATTACGTCATTATAATCTTAAATATGTTTGTTAACGCAGAACATATATGCAATGCTGACAATTTTGTGCAGCGCTATTTTGTATTTAATTATGAAATAGAGGATAAAATGTTGGGAAATACCACGTTAAACTAACAAGTTACAAAAATTTTGTTGAAAGACTTATTCTAAAAGTGTTAAAATTTGCGTAGTTGTAATTAATTTCAAGAGTAAGATGGGGTAGAATAGTGAGGATAATTATAAAATTAGGCACGAGCACACTAACAGGCGGAGACGGTTTGCTAAACAAAAAGTATATATCCGACTTAGTTTTAAGTCTTGTTGAACTTCAAAAAGATAATCACGAATTTTTGATTGTAAGTTCGGGCGCTATAGGCGCGGGCCGCGCCTGTCTGAATATAAATGTTAAACCTAAAACTTTAAGAGAAAAACAAGCGTTTGCTGCTGTCGGACAGCCTTTAGTTATGAACGCGTACTCGGACGCTTTTGCAAAATATGGCAAAGCAATTGCCCAGATTCTTCTTACAAGAGACGATTTTGATAAGAGGGACAAATACTTAAACGTAAGAAATACTTTGAATACTTTAATTGAAAACAATGTTGTTCCGATAATAAATGAAAATGATTCCGTTGCAGTTGAGGAGATAAATTTCGGAGATAATGACACTTTGTCAGCGTTAGTTGCAGCCGCGACTAGTGCTGACAAACTTGTTATTTTTACAGACGTTGACGGTATTTATGACAAATATCCGTTTAAAGCTTCTATTATACCTGAAATAGAAAAGATTACTGAAGAAGTTGAGAAATTAGCTACTGGCAACTCTTCAAGTGGAAAAGGCACAGGTGGCATGAAAACAAAGATAATAGCTGCGAAAATAGCTGCCGCTTCCGGAGTGGATACGATAATTACAAATGGACTAAAACTTAATTTATTAAAAGATATTGCTGCCGGCTACCATGTAGGCACGATTATCAAAGCGAAACAAAAGAGTCTTGAGGCGAAGAAATCGTGGATAGCTTTTAGTAAAAAACTTAAAGGTACAATTTTTGTCAATGCTACAGCTTCAGAAGCTTTAATAAGCAAAGGAAAAAGTCTGCTTGCCGTTGGAATAACGAAAATAAGCGGAAACTTTAAAAGAGGCGATTCTGTTAGTATTTCTGATTCTGAGACCAATAAGGATTTTGCTAGAGGGTTAACTAATTATGACAGTGAAGTTATTGAAAAGATAAAAGGTAAAAAAATCTCGGAAATAGAAAAAATCATAGACGCGCATGATGACGAAGTTATACACCGTGATAATTTGGTTATACTATGACAGAAAAGTATTTTCATATTCATATACTTGATATTGTAGTCTCTTGTTTAATACCAGATTCAACATTTAATGAGGTAAAATAAGATAATTTCATTTGAGGAATTTAGCGGATTTGGAAAAACTCGGTGCTTATTTATATTAAAGTCTCAATGCGTTCCATATTTGGGCGTCCTCCATGCATAAGTATACTAAGGATTTGGATTTTTTTGATTGGATAATTTTATTTAAGTGTCTGTACATTTCAATTCTCAAATTTTTATCGTATCTTAATTTGTAATCCTGTCCTAAAATAAGTTCTCCGTTAAGTATTTCCGTGTCGGGAAAGCGGTTCTCAATGATCATTTTTTGAGCTGGTGGCATTCTTAAAGTTCCAAGACTTATCCATTTTATACTGTAATTTGGGACAATGTCAAAAATCATGTCTATTGTTTCTTTGTATCCTTGTTTCCAGTCATCATAATAAATTATTGGATCAAGGTGAAAAGCCGTACTGAAACCAGCTAAAGCGCATTCTTTTGCAGCTTTAAGTCTTTCTGCGAGAGAAGATGTTTTAAATTCGTTTTCCGAGCTTATTTTTATTGAATTTACACTCCAAGCGGCGACAATATTCTCTTTTCCTCCACTTTCAAGCAGATTTTTAATGTTTGTGCTTTTTGTTTTAAATTCAAAAAAGATGTTGTCTTTTTTTTTAAAATAATTGATTATTTCTGTTGAAAATCCTGTAATATCGTCAAAGATTAGAGAGTCTGTGAATTCGCCGCTTCCTATCCTTTTAAAATCAAAAAATCCTGCGTATAAATCCGCGATGTTTTCGTCGTGCAGATAATCTTCAATATTGTAAAATACGATTATGCCAGGTACATTTTGGTATCCTTGTAAAAAACAGTAGGAGCAGTCGTATATGCAGCCGACGCCTAAATCCATAACAGAATATCCGCAGTTTATTACGTTGGAAGTGCAAGGACATTTTTTAAGAAAACTTTGTTTTTTTTTGATAATAAATAAGTTTTGGCAGCGATTGTTATAATCTTTTGTAGTGAAGGAATTATTTTTTGCAAAGCTTTTTGGTTTTTCTATTTCAGTGTATTTAGAGTCAGGAAATGATGTTTTCAATCTTTCAAATAATAAAGTTTTTTCAGCCTCTAGCTCATAATAGATATTTCGCGGATAAAATTTTTGGGCTTTCGTGTCAGTTTTTAAAGAGGTATCAATTTGGTATTTAGACAGATAAAAAGAATTTAAATGAGTTTTGCCGAAAGTTTTAGGGTATCTGCGTTTTAGGAGAAATTTTTTAATTGATTTGTAATCTTTTTTATGAAAATCGTTTAAGATATTGTTGATTTGTATATTTTCAATTTTTGATATTTCGTTTAAAAGTCTTAGTATTTCTCTAGATTTATTGACACCGAAATTTGCGAATTTGTCTGTAAGAAATCCATTTTCAGTTGGATTTTTTAATTCATTTTTCATTGCAAAACCTTAAAATCATATTTGCGAGTTTTTTTCTTGAAGCGGCTATTCTTTTTTTTGAAAGTTTATCATTGCCGTTAATTATAAAGTCCTGTCCTATTAAATCGGAGACATACATGAGACAGACAGCGTCTTTTTTTGTTTTTTCTGCTGCGGATAAGATTATTGAAGATTCCATGTCTACAACTGATATTTTATTTTCTTTGAACCATTCGGAAAATTTTGATTCCAATACTAAAGAGCCGACACACGCTGAATTTGTTTCTATTAAATTTTTGCAATGATTTCTTTTGTAAAAATCAAGCAGCAGTTTTTTTGACGAGTTATAGTAATTCGGAACGCCACAAAAATTTAACATGCCTGAAAAACTTTCTAAGTTGTAAGCTTTATTAACCGCGATTAAATCACCGCATTTTATATCATTGCAGCCTCCGCAGCAACTGAAAAGAATAATGTTTTTGCATTTTGTGTTTTCTAAGTATAGGACCGCGTCCCCTGCGAGAAAGTTGTTTTTTAAAGCGATAATGATCGCATTTCTGATATATGCGGATTTAACAAAAAATCCGTTGGAAATTTTGTCTGCAAAAAGAGAAATGTCAAAACTTTGGCATATAATGCAGTTTTGTTTTATATCTTTTTCGCTAAATCCGAAATATTCTTTAAAATTCATACGAGGTATTGTATCAAAATTGTTAAGTTTTTATGCAATAAGTAAGCTGTAAAACAAAATGGTAAATATAAATTCTTATCATATATGACAGATCTTGTTTTAAGCGTTTTGCTTAAAATAATTTTTATAAGGGATGTGATTGTTAAAATGGTTACAATGTCAAACTTCACATCAAGAACAATTCAGTAATGATTATGATTCTCAACTGATTTTTTAAGAGATTTTTTTGATTGCTTTTATGCGCGTTTTAAGTGCATGATGACGGTGCGTACGCGTTTTGAAATTAATAAGGTTATTGTTAGATCAAATAAATGTAAGATTAGCTATTTTTGCAAGCAGTTTTTTCCACTGCCCGTTTTCAAATAAGATTATAAGCTTTAAATTATTCCCTGTGCCGCTTTGCTCAATAATTTTGCCTTTGCCGAAAACAGGGTGTAAAACCACCGTTCCTATTTTATAAGGATTCGCATCTTCAATGTTGAGAAACGCTTCGTCCTTTGCTATGTTGTAATCACTATTGTCATTATCGGTGTTTTTATAAAATGTTTTGGCTTGTAGATTTTTTTTGTTGGAGCTTAGTTTTTGTTCTGTTTCGTCTAGAACATGATTGAATCCTGCTTCTACAATGAAGCGCGACGGCATGTTCCATCTTGTCTTGCCGTGAACATTTCTTTCTTCCGCCCAGCATAAATATAAATGTTTTTTTGCCCTCGTCATTCCGACATACATAAGTCTTCTTTCTTCTTCTAGTTCCTCATTATTGAAAGCGTATTCACCTATTGGGAATAACCCCTCTTCAAGACCGCATATAAAAACATGTTCAAATTCTAATCCTTTAGCTAAATGCAGAGTCATTAAGGTAACTTTATCTTTTGATTCGTCAAGAGAGTCTGTATCGCTTATCAAAGCAATCTGCGTTAAATATCCTGCAAGTGATTTGTCAGGCGAACGGTTTTCAAAATCCCCAATAGCAGAGACTAATTCTTGTATATTTTCTATTTTTGTTTTTGATTCAGGTGTGTTTTCAATTTCAAGTTCTTTTAAATATCCTGAATGATTTATAACCTTTTCGGATATTATTTTAACGGAAATGTCGTCTTTTGATCCTAAGAAAGTTTTGATAAATTGCTTAAAAGAGTTTAAAGCGTTTACCGCTCCTTTCGTCAGACCTGCCTGCGCTGCAAAAGGTATGGCGTCCCATATTGAGATATTTTTTAAAAACGCAAATTTTTCAAGCGTTCCTATTGAAGTTTTACCTATACCCCTTTTGGGAATATTGATAATTCTTTTGAAACTCACATTGTCGTTTGGATTGTGTATAAGTTTTAAGTAGGCTATGATGTCTTTGATTTCAGCGCGTTCATAAAACTGTAATGTTCCTATGATAGCGTAAGGTATGCCGACTCTTCTAAATGCTTCTTCAAACGTGCGGGACTGCGCATTTGTTCTATAAAAAACTGCGAAATTTGAAAGTTTGCATTTATATGCGTTCAGCAAAATTAAATCAACGACTTTTGTTGCTTCGTCATTTTCGTTGGCAGCTTTTAAAACTATTACAGAACCGCTGTTGGGATTTTTTGTCCATAACTGCTTATCTACTCTTGCATTGTTGTGTTTTACGACTTGGTAAGCTGTTGATAAAATTTTTGGAGTTGACCTGTAATTTTCTTCTAACTTTACCGATTTTGCGTTCGGATAATCTTTATTAAAATCTAAAATGTTATTTATATCGGCACCTCTCCATGAGTACACTGATTGATCATCGTCACCTACGACGCATATGTTGCGGTGTTTTGCCGCGAGCAGTTTTATAAGTGTGTACTGGGCGCGGTTCGTATCCTGATATTCATCAACCATTATATATTTAAGTTTTTCCTGATAATATTCCAACATTTTCGGCAGTTGCCTCAGACTCGTAACGGTCTGCATTATTAAATCCCCAAAGTCAAAAGCACCGGCTTTTTTTAGTTTTTTTTGGTAGAGTTCGTAAATTTTTGACGTTGTAATTCCAAAAGAATCTCCCAATTGTTCGGCTTCAGATGCCATATCGGAGGGGAATTTTAAATCGTCTTTAGCGCGGCTTATTTTGTTTACTATTGTTGAAACTCTGAAATTTTTTTCGTCAATATTCAATTCTTTTATACAGTCCTTGACGACATTTTTCTGATCTGCGAAATCGTATATTAGAAAATTAGGATCTAAGTTGATTTTTGAGGCTTCAAAATGCAGAAAATGCGCACAAAACGAGTGAAATGTGGATATCCATATATCATGGTATCTCTGCGAAACTAAATCAATTACCCTTTTCTTCATTTCCGCGGCCGCTTTATTTGTGAATGTGACTGCCAGAATAGACCTAGGCGCGACACCCAAAGAGAGTAAGTATGCTATTCTATGCGTGATAACTTTGGTTTTTCCCGTTCCTGCTCCTGCAAAAATTATCAGCGGGCCTTCCGTACGGCGGACAGCTTCCATTTGAGGAGGATTTAAATTTTCAGTTAAAATTTCTTTCATTTTGAAATTATATTATATCTAAAAATTTTTGATATAATTCAAAAATAAGTAAGCTGTAAACTGCCGGCTAAATGCGCGAATGTAATTTTTAGTATAAGGATCGTGAAAGAAGCTGTTTATGAGACTGAAAGAATCAAAGATGTTGAGACTAAGTCTAATTTAGAATATTTTCTAAGAAAAAATCTAATAAGTTTAATAGTTTGCGATATTAAAGATAAGCGTGATCAATCATGCACAGGAGGGGAAATGGATATTTTGCTTGAAAGGAAAAGCGTTCGTAATTATACGGATGAAGATGTTGAAAAAAGAGATTTGGATTATATTCTGCACGCTGCAATGTCCGCGCCTACGGCAAGAAATACAAGATGTTACTCTTTTATGGTAATAAAAAATAAAGAAACTCATAGAAAAATTGCGGCGTTGCACCATGCCGCTCAAATGATTTTGCAAGCTCCTTTAGCGATTTTAGTTGTGGGAGATGAAAATATCGCTTTTGAAAGATATTTACCGCAAGATTGCTCGGCCGCGACGCAGAATATTCTTCTTGCAGCTACTGCAAGAGGTTATGGGGCAGTTTGGTGCGGAGTTTATTCAAATGAAAAAATATCAAAAGCAATTGAAAAACTTTTTAATCTTCCCGAGAATATAAGAGCTTTTTCTCTTGTTGTCATAGGAAAACCAGCCGACAATAATCCACCTAAGGACCGTTGGCAGCCTGAAAAGATTAAATATGAGATTTGGAAATGATAAAACAGCTGGTAACGGACAGTTTAAATAATATACTAGTAAAATATTTAAGCGGCAAAGGAATAACCGACGTTTTGAATTTTGACGTGGAAGTGCCGCCAAAAAATATTAATGCCGATTTTGCCTTAAATGCGGCGATGATTATAGCGAAAAAAATTAAAATGAATCCGAAAATTGTCGCTGAGGAACTTGCAAGTGTTATATTAAAGGAAATGCCAAGCATTATAGAGAAAGCCGAAATAGCCGGAATCGGTTTTATTAATTTATGCGTTAAAAGTGAAGTTATCTATAAGGAACTTGAAAAGATTCTTAAAGAAAAAGACAAATACGGTAGCTTGCCTGAAAGAAATAATGAAAAAAAAGTTTTAGTGGAATTTGTTTCGGCAAATCCTACCGGACCTTTGCATATTGGGCACGGACGTGGTGCCGCAATAGGCGATTCTCTTGCGAGGATATTGAAATATTTGGGATATAACGTTACTAAGGAGTACTATTTAAACGATGTTGGGAACCAGATGCTTGTTTTAGCAGAGTCTACTGAGATTAGATATAGACAAATGACGGGCGAAAAAATTGACTTTCCCACGGATCATTATCGCGGCGAATACATTATTGATATTGCAAAGCATCTGTTTTCTGAGGACAGAAACATAAACGAAATAGATTTTAAATGTGAAACGGTAAAGGATATTCTAAAGACGATAAAAGACGATTTAAAAGATTTTGCAGTTGAATTTGACAGCTGGTTTTCTGAAAGCGGCATAGCTGCTGTCAAAGATAAAAATGGAAAAACGAAAGTTGACGAAGCGTGTGAATACTTGCTTGATAAGGGTGAAGCTTACGTGGAAGAGGGGGCATTATGGCTTTCTTCTGCAAAGTTTGGTGATGATAAAGACAGAGTTTTAAGAAGAAGCAACGGCAGATATACTTATCTTGCTTCGGATGTGGCATATCATAGAAATAAATTTGAAAGGGGTTTTACAAAACTTATAAATCTTTGGGGTGCAGACCATCACGGATATGTTGCAAGAATAAAAGCTTGCGTCCAAATGCTGGGTTTCAATAAAGAAGCGCTAGATGTTATTCTTTATCAGCTTGTTTCGCTTACAAGAAACGGACGGTCAGTGGCTATGTCAACGCGTGCGGGTGAGTTTATAACTTTGAGGGAAGTTGTAAATGAAGTCGGGAAAGACGCTTGTAGATTTTTCTTTTTGTTGCGCGCTCCCAATTCTCTGCTTGAGTTTGATTTAGAGCTGGCTAAAAAGCACTCAAGTGAAAATCCCGTTTTTTACGTTCAGTATGCCAATGCAAGGTGCAGTTCTATTATTAAAGAGAGCGAAAATAGAAAAGATATAATCTCGGATATTGAAGATA
The DNA here is from genome assembly GCA_031272265.1 of Endomicrobium sp. GTDB lineage: Bacteria > Elusimicrobiota > Endomicrobiia > Endomicrobiales > Endomicrobiaceae > Endomicrobiellum. Next base: position 10,256 of record JAISUD010000022.1, read on the forward strand.
TAGATTTTGCTTTGCTGAATACAAAAGAAGAAAGAAATTTAATAAAGAAACTCACGGCATTTTGTGATACGCTTTCTATGTCTGAAAAAACTATGAGTCCCCATCATTTTACAGCATATTTAGTTGAGCTTGCTGATATATATCACAAATTCTACGAAAAATGTCGTATCTTGACATGCGACGTGGGGCTTGCTTCCGCGAGACTCAAACTTACTGAAAGCGTGAGAATAATAATTAGGAACGGGTTGGATCTTTTAGGGGTTTCCGCTCCGGATAAAATGTAAAAGAACTGTGCGTTTTACGCGTACTGCAACGGCGGATATGATGTCTTTTGCGTTTGGATGAGGTAGACTGCGGTTAAGAGTTGAACGGAATGTGAAAACAGATTATAAATAGAATGAATAAATAAAAAACATGCGGAAAATAATCTCGGTAATTTTTACTTTGCTGTTTTTTTTGTCTATAGTTTGGGCGGATATATCCGTAACTCCTTATGGAGCAGTTTCAGTTGTTTCGGGCAGCTGTTTTCTTTTGAAGACGAAAGATTTAAAATTTATTGTGGACTGCGGTCTTTTTATGTCAGACGAAGACAGATTTACGAACGGTTTAGTTGCAGAGTATGGAAACGCGAAATCAAGAAATCTTCAATTTCAGACTGAACTTCTTGAAGCGGAAGCGCTTTTTTTAACGCATGCCCATTTAGATCACAGCGGCAGAATACCTCTTTTAATACATAAGGGTTTTAAAGGGAAAATTTATTCAACGCAAGCTACAAAAGATCTTACCTTATCTCTTTTTGGGAACGGGAATGGATTTGATCTTATAGAAAGAAAATGGTTTTGGTCTAAAGATCAAAAGGAAAAATCGCGAAACACCGGCGGCAGAGTTACAGCACACTGGGTTGCTGGTTGTGAAAGAAATGTAAAATCCGTTGAATATTCTGATTGTGGAGTTTTTTTAAAAGATTTGGAAGAGAAAGAGAATGTTAAGTTTTTGCTGTGCAAAAGATGCTGCAGGGAAGAAGTCAAGAAAATAGAATCTCGCTTTATAGTGTTAGGATATAATGAAGATATAAAAATTGCCGAAGGCGTCGCTGTAAAACTTATAAACGCTGCACATATACCGGGTTCCGTGAGTTTCATTTTCAGAATAGGTAGTAAGAAAATTTTGTTTTCAGGAGATTTAGGAAGCGGATATTCAAGATTTAACGGCGAATTTGATATTCCCGAAAAAGTTGATTTGATTTTTATAGAGGCGACTCGTGCTTACGAAGAAAGTAAAATTGACGCTAGACAATACGAATCTTTTAGAAATGATTTGAAGCGGGCGCTTGACTCGGGAAAAACTGTTTGGATTCCAGCTTTATCTTTTAACAGAACTCAGAAGATTTTATATGAATTGAAGCTTATGCAGGACAATGGCGAACTGTCAAAAAAAATACCTATTTATTCTGTATCTCCTAGCGCTAATTTTATAACTGCTTTATATCAAAAAGAGATTGGGAAAAAAGACATAAAACACGGAAACTTAACGCTTAAATCACGCGGCGGTTGGTTTTTAATTGATATATATCAAAAAGGGTCCATTCTTCCTGAAAATGTGAAATTAAAAATGCCGAAGAGTTATGGCGTGCAAATGATTTTGATTTCCTCAAGCGGCGATATGGATAAAGGGAGGTCTAAGCAGCTTGCGCCTAAGATGCTTGAAAGGAGCGATGTTTTTGTAATGATAGTAAATTATGTAAATCCGAAAAGCAGCGCTGGGCTTTTGCTTCAAGATAAAAACCCGCATTGCAGAGTTGAAAGTATTGCGGAAATAAAAAAATACGATATTTTTTCGGATCATGCGGATTTTAAGGCATTACAAAAATGGCTTTCAAAACAAAATAAGGATATTAAAATATATATAATACATTCAAATGAGAAAGATGCTCAAGATATGGTGAAACTCTTAAAAGGTAAAGATTGGCAGAAAGTGCGAACTGCAAAGACAGAGGAAACAATAAATTTATGTATTTAAAAGCGCTCTATATAGCGTGGCACGTGCACCTACGCGCCGAATAATTTAGAATGTTGCAAAATATCCGTCTGTGGAAAACCAAAACGGCTGGATGTTTTTCAGTTTGAAAAATATTTGGTAAAAGCAGTACAGTAGTTGCTGAGGGCAAAAAAGCAGGTAATGAAATGTGTTATGAATTGTTCTGGGATTATTTTGCCGGTTGGGTTTTATATTTGGACGCTGTTTTATTCAGAGAAATGTTGAATGTTTAAAATAAGCAACTGATTTTTAATATGTTTTAAAAATTTCTGAAGATAATTTTTTAAGAGCGGACTCTTTATAAAATATTTATGATTTTCTTGAAAGTATAATGCGGAATATTAAATGAAGCACGTATCTACTTTAAAGACGCTTTTAACCAAATCGCCTGACAATTTAGTTTTTTTAGATATTGAAACTACTGGGCTTGATCCCGCGCAGGGCGCAAAAATAATTGAAATTGCAATGCTTAAAGTCTGCGGGGACACTGAAATAAAATATGAAAGTCTTGTAGATCCGGGACAATCTATACCCTTAGAATGTTCGCGTATACATTCTATTTATGACGGTATGGTTAAAAATTCACCATCTTTCAGCAAAATTGCAAAAGATGTAGTTTCTTTTATAGGAGATAGTGTCGTCGTATGCCATAATGCTTCTTTTGATTTACTTTTTGTTCTTAAAGAGCTTTATCAAACCGGCATATTTGTTGAAAATATTTGCTATGTGGATACTTTAAAGCTTGCAAGGCAGTATTTTAATTTTGATTCAAATAAGCTTAAGAATATAGCAGACGCTTTAGGTATTGAAGTAAAATTGAGCCATAGAGCTATGTCTGATGTTTTAACTCTGTTTTCAGTTGCAAAATATATATTTGCAAATATGTATAGAAAAGGCATATATACAGTAGAAACTTCTATCTACGAATATACCTCCAAGATAAGTTAGGCGTTTTTGTGCATTTTCAGAAAAAAGCTGAAAATAAAAATAATAAAAAGTGGAAAAAAAGACGACAGATAATTCTTTAAATATTTTTCGGCTTGAAATCAATAAAATTTGTTGCAAGCTAAAAGGAATAAGGATTCAATAATTCCTCTATCCATATATATTGGCGGTTATCATTAAAGGTGAGCTTTTTCGTAGGCTTACACTTTATGTATAGCTCGTATTCAAAATCCATAGGAGTTTTTTGGAAGTGATAATGAGGTTTAGTTGGTAACTCGGCGTTTTTAAGCTCAGAAACGTCGCACCATTTGTTTTCTTCTTCAATGAATACTGTTCTATAAAAATATAAACGGTTCTCAAATAAGTGAGAATTAAATTGCCTGCTGGCTAATTTACCAGGCAATGGAGCTTTGAAGAAATGAACGTTTGAATATTTTGGTAATTGTATTGAGTTTATAAAATTAGGATTACTTGCGGCATTCATAGCGCGCTCTGCAATTTTTTTATCAAACCACGCATTCTTCTTCATATAGGTTTCCACTGTCTTATCTATTAACTTCTTCTCCTGTGGACTTTCAAGTTCAAATTTACGGATTATTGCAATCGTTTTTTTAAAATAATCTATTACACTATTATTTTTCTTATAAGATTGTGGTCCCTTGTCTATTAAGTCTTGTAAACGGTCTGCGCTAAAGGGGACTGATAGTTCAACTCTGTCAACATTATACGGTAGGGAACATGCAAAGAAATTCAATCCCAGACAGCAAATTAAGATTGTAATCAAAGTTTTTTTCTTTACTTTTTTCGGCATATGAAGAATTATTCCACGTCCTTTTCTCAATGATAGGTTTTTATTAAGCTGTTTTAAATTTTTAAACAAGTTTTTCAGTTATAAAGAGTTTAATTTTGCCACGGTGAAATGGAAAGATTTTTAACTCTTAATGTGTTTAGCGTTGTAACTAATAAAAGCTTAGCGTTAGACAAAAAAAATGATTAACACTCTCGTCCTGTCAGCTTTTATACTTTTGTTGTGACACTTCCTTAAGCAAAAACTGCAATAGGCTGACCCGACTATGAAAGCGACCATACTTATTAATTGAGTGTCAAAGATAATAAAATAGTACACATTTACTTTAAATTATTTAATGATTGTATCTTATTTTTGATTAATTAAACAAGTATCTGCATAAAAAAGTGGTTAGAGTTTTGCGTTAAAGAATATAGCTGATATGAAAGGATGTTTGACGGAATATGATAAAATGTGTACAATTTTACAGAGAGAGAAAATGACAAAGACTATTAAGAAAGAATAAAAGCAAAGAAATATGCATAATGCGCCAAACAAATAAATAAGGTGGATAATGATATGAAAAGAAAGTTATCCTGGGATATTTTAGGTGTAAAATATGCAAGTTTAGTAATAATAAAGAAAGTTTCAGTCTTGTGAATGGACTGAAAGTATGAATTTTATAAAGACGTTGCTGATAGCCAAAATGATTGCAAAGAAATGCGGAGTGACGAGTCGTAGCGATATACTGGCCTAAATAAAGCAGTTTAAAATCAGACAAAAAGGAGGTGCACAATGGCGGAAAAAGTACGAAAAGTTGGAGTAGAAAGAGAATCAGGCTATCTTTACTTTATTGATAAGGAAGGCGATATTTCAAGAACTTTGATGGCAAGAGGTGGGAAAAAAGGCGGGAAGCCGTCAAAAGTAGAAAGAGTAGGTTTAAATAAGGAAAAGGGCTATCTTTACTTTATTGATAAAAGGGGAGATATTTCAAGATCGGCTATGAGCAGAAAGGGAAAGATTAAATCTAAAAAAGCTTCAAAGGAATAAAGATTTAGAATATAATTTTTAAGAATGTACCTATTCAGGCAAAAGTGGAAAGAGGAAGAGTCTTTAAAAATTTTTAAAGTATTTATAGTTTTAAGAAATTACGCATTTTGTTTTTTAAGGATTTATCAGATTAGTTGATGAATAATTTTTCAGCGGTTATACTTGCAGCGGGCTCAGGCAAAAGAATGAGATCCTCTCTGCCAAAAGTTATGCATAATCTTTCGGGAAAACCTTTGATAAAGTGGGTTATGGAGGCTGTCTCTGTTTTGAAACCAGACAATTTAGTTCTCGTTGTCAGACGCGATGCCGGAATTGTTAAAGAATTTTTGTCCGGCAGCAGTGTAAAAATTGTTTATCAAGAGGAGCAGCTTGGTTCCGGGCATGCTGTGATGCAAGCTGAAAAAGTTTTGAAAGATTATAAAGGCGATATTTTAGTTATAAACGCGGATGTTCCTTTAATAAAATCTTCTACCTTATTGTCTTTAGTGAAGAATAACAGGGAAACGGGTGCTTCGGTTACTCTTTTAGCTGCGGAGTTTGAAAATCCTTTCGGTTACGGCAGGATTGTAGAAAATAACGGATTTGTAGAAAAGATAGTTGAGGAAAAAGACGCTACTCCATCGGAGAAACGAATAAAGAAAATAAATTCAGGTGTTTATTGTTTTGACGAAAATTTGTGGAGAGCCCTTTTAAAATTGAAGCCGGACAATGCAAAAAAAGAGTATTATATCACTGATACTATTGCTGTTCTAGGAGAGTTGGGCAAAAAAATTTCTTCTGTTATTGTTAAGGACGGTTACGAAGTTAAAGGCATAAATAACAGACTAGAGCTTTCCGAATCCGAGAGTTTGTTGAAAAAGAAAAAAATAAAAGAACTTTCGGATAAAGGTGTCACTATTGTAGACATAAATAACGTATATATTTCTTATGACGCAAAAATTGGTGTTGATTCAATTATTTATCCCGGCGTTTTTATAGATACAGGCGTTTCAATAGGTAAAAGTTGTATAATAAAAGGCAATAGTTATATAAAGAATTCTAAAATCAGCGACGCAAGTACAATATTGTATTCTTACATAGACAGTGCTGTTATAGGCAGGGAAGTTAAAATAGGACCTTTTTCCCATATAAGACAAGATTCAGTTTTAAAGAAAAATGTTAAAATAGGTAACTTTTCGGAGATAAAGAAAGCTGTGATATCAAGGAATTCTAAAATCAGTCATCTTTCTTATATAGGCGATGCAAGTGTGGGAGAAGAAGTCAATATAGGTGCGGGAACAATAACCTGCAATTACGACGGGATAGGAAAGCATAAGACTGTTATAGGCGCGCGATCGTTTATAGGTTCTAATGTAAACTTTGTAGCTCCGGTTAAAATAGGACGCGGTGTTTTGATTGCCGCGGGATCTACTATAACGCGTGATGTTCCTTCCGGGAAACTCGCTGTAGCAAGGGCAAGACAGGAGCTGAGAGATAGGGAAAGGTAGCGTATAGAAATGCGTTTTGGTTAAAATTTAATATGTTCTAGAGGGAGTTTGACATCCGAGGTGGATGGGAATAGAATAAAAGTCGTATCGTTGTGGCGATTTAATTGAGGATTCGTTTTAAACAGGATAGAAATAAAATATATTAAAGAGGGAGTATGAGATATAGAATTATTTCTGGCAATGCCAGCATTGATCTTGCAAAACAAATTGCCCGCGAACTTGATGTTGAACTAAGCGAAGCAAAAGTAGGACGTTTCAGCGACGGGGAAATACAAGTTAAAATTGTAGATAATGTAAGAGGAGAGTATTGTTTCGTAATTCAATCTACGAGTACTCCCGTCAATGAAAATTTAATGGAGCTTTTGATTATCGCAGACGCGTTGAAGAGAGCGTCCGCGAAAAAAATAACAGCGGTTGTTCCTTATTATGGATACGGTAGACAAGACAGAAAATCTGAGCCTAGGGTTCCGATTACGGCAAGGCTTGTTGCAAATCTTTTTGCTACCGCGGGTATTACAAGAGTTTTAACAATGGATTTGCACGCAGGACAGATTCAAGGTTTCTTTGACATTCCTGTTGACCATCTTTACAGCAGACCGGTACTTTTAAATTATTTTGAAAATGAAAAACTGAATGATGTGGTAATTGTCTCTCCTGACGCGGGCGGTGTTGAAAGAGCGAGATCTTTTGCCAAATATTTTAACGCTGAGTTGGCAATCGTAGATAAAAGAAGACCGCGTCCTAATGAGGCGTCTATTATGAATATTATAGGAGAAGTTAAAAATAAAACCTGTATAATTTTGGATGATTTGATTGATACAGCGGGGACTTTGACAAAAGTTGCCGAGGCGGTAAAGTCAAAGGGTGCGGTGAAAGTTCTTGCGGCGGCAACGCACGGAGTTTTTTCTGGAGACGCCAAACGAAAAATACAGAATTCGTGTATAGAAAAAGTTGTCGTAACGGATTCAATCCTGTTGTCGCAGGATGCTTTTACTAAGAAAATAAAAGTTATAAGCATTGCTCCGATTTTGGCGGAAGCCATAATAAGAATTTCAAACAATGAGTCAATAAGCGCTCTTTTTGATTAAAAGAATCGTCGTAATTATAACTTGAAGTAGTTTAATGTGAGTTTTCATTGAAGTGGCGCTTATATGTGCGTATGCAGAAAGCAGTTGCGGTAATTTTAATGAGGAGGGTGAGATTTCGTGAAGGGAATAATTTTAGACGCAGAGTTGAGAACGGCAGGGTCAAAAAAAAGTCTTGCCTCTTTAAGAAAAAGTGGAAAAATTCCCGCTGTGTTTTATGGAAAAAATATTGAAGCCGAATCTATAGCTGTTAGCTCAAAAGCTTTTATTTCAATAGTGGAAACCAGCGGAGCGAATGCAGTCGTTTATTTGAATTTTAAAGATGGAAAAAAGCCGGCGATAATAAAATCGCTGCAGAGAGATGTCTTAAGTCAAAATCCTATACATGTAGATTTTCAGGCAGTTTCGCTTAAGGATAAGGTGGAAGTTTTTGTTCCTTTACATATTGAGGGTGTTGCGGATGGAGTTAAGAACTTCGGCGGTGTTATGGAGTTTATAGTCAGGGAAGTTGAAGTTGAAGCTCTACCTGAGGATATTCCCCAGAAAATAAGCGTTGACGTCGGAGCGTTGGGTATAGGAGACAGAATAACTATTGCGGATTTGCCTAAAATGGAGGGTGTGAAATATCTTCAGGATATTTCAACGTTGATAGTCCATGTGGTAGCCGTTACGCTGACTAAAGAAGAAAAATCTTCCGCGGGTGCTGAAGGAGAGGAAGCAACTCAGCCTGAAGTGATAAGTAAAGGCAAGAAAGATAAAGAAAATGAAGAAAGTGCGGTAACGACCGGCACGTCGTCGTCAAGCGGAACGAAAAAGTGATTTGTTTCTAAAAATAACTGAGTGAAATTCATTTTGAATTATGAATAAGTGGATTAAGCTTTTTATAGGACTTGGGAATCCGGGACAAAAGTACGAAAATACTCGCCATAACGCGGGCTTTATTGTTCTAGACGAAATAGCAAAATCAAAACATCTGGAATTTAAATCTTGGGGTAATACGCTGGTTTCTTTTTATGAAGGTGTAAATGGCAAGGTACATCTTTTAAAACCTATGACTTTTATGAATTGTTCAGGAGAGGCAGTTTGTTCTTTTTTGAGGTACTATAAAATTATTCCTGAAGAAATTTTTGTTTTTTGTGACGATTTTTCAATACCTACTGGAGAGTACAGAATAAGAATGTCTGGATCGGACGGGGGACATAAAGGTGTAAATTCTATAATAGTCAGTCTAGATACTGAGAATTTTCCTAGAATGAAACTAGGTATCGGGCCTGTTCCAGATTTTATCTGTTCTAAAGATTATGTATTGTCAGAATTTGGAGAAGAAGATAAAAAGAAAATGGACATTATTAAAAGGATGGCTGTCAGTATTTTTGACGATATATGTATGTACGGGCTTGATAAAGTAGTTTCAAAAATTGCAAATAAAAAATGAATATAACGGAAAAAAAACTTAATGGCGAAATTTTAAAAGAGACCTACTCTCAAAAATCAGAGGGTTGTGCTAAAGGATTTGTCAACGGCCCCTGTGGTGGTTTTTTTGACGGTAAGTGCGAAATAAACAAGACGAAAAACTGTGTGTGGATTTTAGTTTACGAAAGGCTAAAAAATAGTGGAAAGCTAGAGGAATTTATTGATAAATATGTAGAACCTAAAAAATAAGTTTTTAATTGTAAGAGAAATAAGAGTTTGGACTTTAAAGAGAAATTAAAATCAAATAAGTTTTTGATAACGGCAGAATTGTTCCCTCCCAAAGGTGTGGATATATCTTCTTTTTTGTGTAGGGCCAGCTGTTTGTCGGATCTTGACGGCGTAAATGTTACCGATAATCAGAGAGCCTCTATGAGGGTGGGTTCTCTTGCAATGAGTAAGATATTGTTGGAACGAGCAATAGAGCCTATTTTGCAGATTACTACAAGGGATAAAAACAGAATTGCTTTGCAATCAGAATTGTTAAGCGCGAGCGTTTTAGGCATAAAGAATGTTCTGCTTTTAAGCGGCGATCATCCAGATGTTGGAGAGTACCGGGGATCAAAAGCAGTTTATGACTTAGATACGATACAACTTATAAGAACCGCGAGACTTTTGGAAAGCGGGGTGGATTTAGCGGGGAAAAAATTGTGGGGCAGTCCGAAATTCTGTGCTGGAGCAGTTGTAAATCCTTCTGCACAGCCGGTCGGATTGCAAGTTTTAATGTTTGAAAAAAAAGTAAAAGCTGGTGCTGAGTTTTTTCAGACGCAGGCAGTTTTTGACGTAGCGGCGTATAAAAGTTTTTTTGACAAAATAAAACATTTAAAAGTAAAAGTTTTGCCGGGAATAATTCTTATTAAATCTAAAAAATTTATGCAGTTTATGCAGTCACTTCCGGGTATAAACATACCTGAGAAAATCCAAAATAGAATCAATTCTGCTTCTGATCCTTTAAAGGAGGGCGTAAAAATTTGTTCTGAAACTATTAAAGAGTTTCGTTCTTTTGCGGATGGCGTTCATATTATGGCAATAGGTGTGGAAGAATATATACCGCAGATAATAAAAAACAGCTTATAGAAAACTCGGCGTTGCTGCAATGGTCGTCTTAATCGTCCGGGTGTTGTTCGTTGAAAGAAAATATGCGAAGGTAAAGACATAAGCAGCTATAGCGAAAAGATATTTAACAAAATAAAGAATCTTACTGACGACAGCGATAAACGCCACTCTGCAAAATCTTTAATGAATTCCTTAAATCCAACGGTATTAAACCAAAATGAAGCTGAATTGTCCTTTAATGTTTTCATTATATCTTTTTGCTGGGCAGTCAATTTATTTTTTGTATCCTGCAGTTTGTAAGGATTTTTTATAAAATCCTCAGGTATTTCAAGAATAGCATTAGAATAAACGCCGTCAATAAAAGCTCCGCAGAAAATATTATCTTGTTTGGGTCTATATTTTACAATCTGTATGGCGTCATTAAGCTGCTCGTTTTGGCTGCCTCCGCCTTCTTTAAGATGTTTAGCTTCAATAAATATATATTTATCTTTGTTTTTTATTAGACGTCAAGCATTTTGTTTTGATTCCCAAATTTGAGTTCTGTCCATAAATGTTTTTTAATCTTAACTATATCAAAAACGTTTTTAGAAAAAGAAGCGATAGCTTTTTCTGATTTTTGAAAATTAGTCCAATTGACAGATTTACTAAAACCCAGTAGTTCTGCTATTTCTATCAATTTCTTTTCTCTAATTTTACCCTTCACTGCGCGAAGCCCCTTTATCAATAATGGCTTGTACCCACTCTTTTGGCGTTATATCCGTAAAATCTCTGTATTTAAGGTATAAGTCAATAATGGATTCAAAATACTCCGGATATTTTTTAAGAGTGCCTATGGAAAGATCGCAAGCATTTATAAAACAGTTTAATTCAGACTTGCTTGCAAAATCTTCTAAAATCAGTTTATATAAGTCTTTATAGTAATCTTTGGCGTCCTGTCCTTTGCTCTTCAGCGTTTTAACAGTAGCTAACAGCTCTTTTAATTTTTTTGTAGTTTTAATGTATTTATATATATGTTTGTGCCAGTCTAAGAACATATAACGTTCCTCTAATTTTTCTTTATTGTCAATTGAAGTTTTGAAATAATGCAGATTGGATCTCAGCATTCTCTGTTCCTTTTAGTTTTGAAAAATATAAATAATTTATGAAATTATATACAAAATTAAAAGAAACGCGCTTGCGTCCCTTGTCTCTGTAATTTGTCATAAATAGGGAGTAGTATTTGCTGCGTTTCTCTTCCAGTTCTTCGTTGAAAAGAGAGATTAAAGTTTCCTGTTCTTGCAAAGATACACACTCGGGGAATATAAGGAATATTTGATTGCGCGAACTTTTCACGCTTACGATGGCGTCTAAATTGTATTTTCTTATATCTTCAAGACATATCCTGCCGCGTTGTGTGCCGGTGTCAATTGCCTTTAATATAACTATATTGCCCTTAATTTTGCTAAAAGTCTCGTGGTCAACCGTAAATTCCTTTTTCTTATTAAGGTGATTGTACGCCGTGCGTATAGCGTAATTTCCATTTTGTTAAATATCTTCCTCTAATCTGGCAATTTTCAGTCTATTTGCAAAAGCGTTAATTTCTGTTAAGAATTCCCCACCGATTCGCCAGTCGTGATATTTCTGGGATATTTCTATTTGCATAAGTTGTTTGCTGATATATATATAATCATACTTTGTTTCGGCAGAGCTTTTTTCTCATAATAAAATGCAATGATGTTATAAGAGATATCTTTAAAAACTTGCTGCGAGAAATAATTAATTCTAACAATGTTAAATTTGCATAAAAACGTGTGGCGGATATATTTTGAATTTTCAGCTGATAAGAAATTTACAGGTGTTATAACAATACCTTCGTTGCTATCCATTATCTTTTCAAGAGCTAATTGATAAAGATCGGTATGCCTGCTTTTCAAAAGGATGGAATTATCTTTTAGTTTATTTTGGTATAGATACGGCGGATTAGTTAGTACGAAATCGTAGGACTTGGGATTTCTTAGACTGTCGTTTAGAGAAACACGTCGGTTGTCAACATAAATAGGATCAATATCGTACCCTCGCGTACTTAAAGCGCCGTGTTTTTCGGCCCAATCAAGCAAGTCACCGTTTCCTGCAAATGGATCGGTTACACTTTTGCCGCGAACATATCCTGAAACATCTGACAAAATATAGTCGGCATTTCTCGTAAAAAATTGTCCTAATTGTCGCTTGTTGTTCATTCCATTTTTTAGCAAAACGCAAGGATTAAGAGAGTCTGCCGACTGTGCTGTAATTTAAGTAGAGAAAACCGTCCCCAAAGCGTCTCCCCTTGTATTTTGCGCTTTAAAAATTTCGCGTTGTCGGTAATTTAATGGTTTCTATACTACTGGTGGATAACGACAGAATTATTAGTTATATTTCAACTTGACGCTTTTTGTAATTGTTTTAGTTTTAATTCTATAATTATTAACTGAAAAGAGTTATGAGGAGAATATCTAAATAGAAACTAAGAGGTTAATGAAATCTGTAGTAGACGTGAAAAAGCTGTTAAATTTATTGATTATTAAAGGGGTTAGGAGTGTTTATAAGATAGCAAAATAATGTAATTATAAATAATCACGTGAATTGCAGGAATCGTCTGAACTTGTAATGGAGTCGCGAAAGACGGAAAAAAATTAGATTTTTTTGTATAGTAATATGTATACTTACAAATGGGGATATACAAGAACACTAAAAATCTCAAGATAAAAGAAGCAAATTAATCATAATTAATGACACTGTACTTAATGGTAGTTTGTACAACAAAACATAACGCTATCACTGAAAACATTAAAACCTTTGAAAACACCATAATATAATAAATAAAAGAGTACAAACTCATAGTACTTAGAAGTTTTAGATTTTATTATTCATTTTGTTGGAGGGACTATTATTCTTACGATAACATGTACATATATTGTTTGCTTAACCTCATACACTAAGAAATTATGCGAAAGAACATATCTTGATAACAGGACTGAAAATTCGTGAATGATGATGAACAAAAATGAAAAAAATCGCGATAGCATTAGTTCTATTCCAAACTAATTGGCTGCGCTAAACAACCTGCTATCATCACCGAACGAACAAAAAAAGAGGAAGCAAAGTCAACGCAAGAAGAAACAAAAACACCTGAACCAACACAACCCACTATTTCAGAAACTCTAACAGGATATTGGAATTCTATCAAAGGTTATTGGAACTCTCATCCAACATTTAAAGCTATAGCAGGAGGTACAGTAATAGTAGTAGGAGCAGT
>JAISUD010000016.1 GCA_031272265.1 Endomicrobium sp.
CCTAATACTCAACAACAACCAGTAGCCGCATCACAAGCGTGTGGAGAGGCGAAAAATTATAATAGACTATTCCGGTAAAAGCGTAGTTAAAGAGACGGTTAAAATATATTACTTTACAAGAGTATTATTCGATTATTTGATTGCAAATAATAATTCTTTTAAAAATAGGAAGTTTTAGTCGGAAAGAAAGAGAATGTTTCCTTCACCGACGAAGATTATTATAAAACTTTTCTTGGAGCAAAGAAAATTGAATAAAGTTAATAATAGAGGATAGATATTGTATTATTTTTTAGTTTTCATAATGATACTTGTTGTCAGCTAGACTGTAACGCTGAATGTAGCTTTGCTTATAAGAAATAGACTGACAATACAAAATGAAACTGATAATGTTGCTCTTTCAATAGCGTCTCGTAAAGTAATAAGAGCAATGAATTACGTGGGAGGTTATAATTTAATTATAAATTGTTTTATCCTTAGGGAAGATAATGCCTTTTTTGTTGCTCAGATTCCTTTTTATAGAACGAACTTGGTTGCTTCGTATGTTTATGGCGATTATAAATACGACTTGAATGTGTCTTTGGACAGAAATGTTTCATACGTGAAGAAAATAGTGAACATCCTTCTAGAAAAAGCAAGAAAGGGTTGTGCAAAATCACATTGTACATTATATATCAATCGGGCTTTAAAGCGGAATATTTATCTAAAAACTATTTGCTTAAAATTTCGCCTTTGTAGCCTTGCCTACGAAAAAGGCTTCAGAAAAATATTTATGAGATATTTAAAATCATTCCTCATTTTGTGTGTAATCCGGCAGCGATAACTACAAGAACTGAAGGTTATGTAGGAATGTATGTACATAATGATATTGACAGATATTCGTGGTATGTTATTGATAAAAATTTTCATAGACAGAAATTAAAAATTATGCTTTCGAAACTCGGAAATAATAAATAATAATAGTAAGCCTTTGTCTGCTGGATTATTAAATATTAAAGTAGCCCTTAATAACTGTTTTTCCTGCTATGTCAATAATAGTACCTAAGGAACGATATTTTCCGAAAGGAGAAGTGTTTACGGGTTTTCTTCTGCTGCCGATGCCGATAAATTGCCGCTACAGTTACAACTGCAATAACGAGGGCTTTTACATATAGCTTATATCAAGGCGCAATTTGGACGAAAAATTCTCATGTGAAAGATTATCAATATTCAAAGAACGGCGACTGGGCAGCGCATTTGATTCCTTAATGGAGCAGATAAATAATTTATTTGACAAAAAAAAATACTTATTGTACACTTCACTTAATAAAGTAGCCGTCCCGGCTCACCTTCACCCAACTTTAGATTGAGGGAAGAGGTTTGATTATAGGAATAGTTTTTCATTGTATAATATTAGAATAAATACGGGGCGGAATAAATCTGCCCCGATTTTTATTGAAAATTTGACAAAAATGAATCTCTAATGTCAAGAGGAGGAGCCGTAGAAAACAGAAAATTTCGTATAAATCAGTTTATTAAAGAGCCGGAAGTAAGGCTTATTGATTCTGACGGGACAATGATAGGCATATTTGAAACAGCTGAAGCTTTATTAAAAGCACGGGCGAAAGGTTTAGATTTAGTGGAAATTTCTCCGCAAGCCACACCGCCTGTATGCAAAATAATTAACTTTTCTAAATTTAGGTATGAGTTGAAGAGAAAAGAAAAGGAAATCAAGAAAAAACAAAAAGTTTCTCACATTAAAGAAGTTAGAATAAGACCTCGAATCAGCGAACATGATTTGGAGGTTAAGATCAAGCGTGCTAGAGAGTTTATTGCTGGCGGAGATAAAGTGCAGTTTACATTCATGTTTTTAGGAAGAGAAATACGACATAAAGATTTGATTATTAAATTGTTGGATAAAATAAAAGAGTTTTTAACTGATGTTGCGGTACCTGAAGGAAGAACTTCTTCGCTGAGTTCAAAGATATTCTTAGTTTTTATACCTAAAAAGAGGGTAAGATAAATTTAAGTAGTTAAGCCTAATAAATTCCACGTGAATTTGGATAGAAGGAGGGAGAGAAATATGCTTAAAATGAAAACGCGTAGCGGTGCGAAAAAACGCTTTAGCGTTACGGCAGGTGGAAAAGTTAAATGTAAAAAGCCGGGACAAAGGCATCTTTTGATAGGAGATTCTGGTAATCAAAACAGGAGATCTAGAAAACCTGTTATAGTTGCTAAAACGGATATGAAAACAATGAAAAAAATTATGCCGTACAGCTTTTAATGATATTTTTCAGCGAGGAGATTTAAGATGCGCGCAAAGAGCGTAGTGTACACAAGGCAAAAGAAGAAAAAAATATTCAGGTTTGCAAAAGGATCTTATGCGACGAAGAAAAATCGTTGGAGAATAGTAATTCAGCAGGTAGAAAAATCTCTTAGTTATGCTTATACCGGAAGAAAAGATAATAAAGCAAATTTCAGAACTCTTTGGATAGTTCGTCTTAACGCCGCGGTGAGAGAAGAAGGGATTTCGTACAACAGATTTATCTACGGACTTAAGAAAGCTAATGTTGTAGTAGATAGAAAAATGCTTGCGGAAATAGCAGTTAGTGATAATGTTGCGTTTAAACAACTGGTTGAAATTGCAAAGACTGTATGAAAAGTAAATGAATTATTCTCCGGCGAAAAATTTAGTATTGTTTTTTCTTGGACTTATAATAGTTGGCACGGTGCTTTTATCTTTACCTGTTGCGCATAATTTTAATTTTGGCAGTTTTTCTTTTATTACAAATTTATTTACGTCTGTTTCAGCTGTATGCGTTACTGGACTCTCAACAGTAAATATCGGAGAATGGTATTCAATATTTGGGCAATTAATTATTTTGCTTCTTGTGCAGTTTGGTGGCATGGGATATATGTTTGTTTCTACTGTTGTGACTCTATTATTAGGCAGCGTAACTTTAAAAGACAGACGCATAATGCAGGATATATTTGACATATCATCCTTCGGTAGTTTGAAAAAGCTTATTTTAAAGGCCTTTTTTTTTGTTTTAGCTACAGAATTTACGGGAGCAGTTCTGTTAACTTTCGTTTTTTTGAAGGATTTTTCATTTTTAAAAGCGGCATATTTAGGGATATTTTATTCAGTAATGGCGTTTTGCAATGCAGGTTTTAGCTTTTTTAATAACAGTTTAGTTGAATTTGCAAATAAGCCGATTTTACTGTACGTAATTTCGTTTTTAGTAATTTTCGGTAGACTTGGATTTTTTGTAATTGTTGATATTTACGATACTTATAAAGAAAAACGCTTACATTTCTCTACTCATACAAAAGTTATTCTCTCTATGTCGGCGATTATTACATTTTTTGCGTTTATTTTGTTTTTGTTTTCAGACGCGTTCAGAGGACGCGGTGTTTTTTATTCAATAAATAGTGCTTTTTTTCAGTCTGTAGGTTCGCGAACTGCCGGTTTTTATTCTATGCCTGTAACTTTGTTCAGCGAATTTACCAAAACGTTGCTGCTGTTTTTAATGTCACTCGGCTCTTCGCCGGCAAGCACTGCGGGCGGTGTAAAACTTACTACGCTTGCGTTGGTTTTTGTGTTTATAAGAAGTGTGCTTAAGGGCGACGACGATTTTATTTTGCTTAAAAGACGTGTTCCCGCCGAGTCGGTAAGGAGAGCGCTTGCAATTTTTATTATATTTTTTGTTTCAATAACGTTTTTTTCTACTGTTTTAGTTTTATTAGAAAGTTGTTTAGAACCATTTGCTGTTGTCTTTGAAGTCGTTTCGGCGTTCGCCACAGCGGGATTATCGCTTGGTATTACCCCTGATTTGTCGTTTGCAGGCAAAATACTTATTATTATTGCAATGATATCGGGGAGAATAGGAATTCTTACAATACTGATATTTATGCTTAATCCAGCTGCTAAAAGGAAAAGTATAAAATATCCTGAGAGCAAAATATTAGTCGGTTAGGTCGTATTGTTTTTTAAGTTGAGAAATAGAGAAGTAGCTAAAAAAACAAAAAATGCTGAATATTGTCTTTTGAGATGTAAAGACGGGGTTTCGGTGAAGAAAAAACAATTTGCGGTTATAGGGCTTGGGACGTTCGGTTATAACGTTGCCTTAGAGCTTGTAAGGAAAAACATACAGGTTTTAGGCATTGATAGTGATAATGGAATAGTCAATAGAATAAGTAACTTTATTACGCAGGCTTTGGTAGTTGATGCTACTGATGAAAAAGCTGTGGAAGATGCCGGCGTTGCCGACTGCGACGGCGTTATAATTTCAATAGGTGAGAGTATAGAAACAAGCATTCTTGCTACGTTAATAGTTAAGGAACTTGGCGTTAAAAATGTTATTGTAAAATCTTCAAGTCGGTGGCATTCAAAAGTCGCGGCAAAACTTGGTGCGAATACTATAGTTTATCCGGAGCTTGAGATGGCAAAAAAGCTTGTAGACACTATAGTGGCGCCGAATATTTTAGAACAAATAAAGCTTTCAAAAGATTATAATTTAGTTGAAGTGATAGCACCGAAAGAAGTCTGGGGGAAAACCATAAGAAGTTCGGATATTAGAAACAATTATGGAATCAACATTATCGCTATACGTAAGCAAATTCCTATTATTAATGAAAGTCACAATAGTATCGATATAAAAGAAGAGATAAATATGCTGCCGGGTCCCGACGACGAAATAAATCAAAATGATGTTTTAATTGTCATAGGTTCAGAAAAAGCTTTGGCAAAGTTGAAAAAGATAGAGGATAATTAATGAAAGAGGAAAATGCAAAGAATGTGGCTTCAAAAGAGTTAAGTCATATAGAATTGGGGAAATTTTATTTTCTGAATAATAAATATGACGAAGCTGTGTCTGAATTCAGAAAAGTTTTAGAAATAAATCCGGCGAACGCAGAAGCTTATTATAATATAGGTCTTATAAAAGAGAGTTCAAACTTGATAGACGAAGCAAAAGAGATGTATTCAAGAGCGCTGGCTGTTAAACCTGATTATGAAATAGTCAGAAACAGGCTTAATAAACTTATAGGTATTGAAAACTGACTGTGAGGATTCTTTTTCAATGGACGATATAAAACGCATTGTTGACGAAGTGACGCAAAAAATAAGAAGTGCTAATATTGAAATACTTGAGAACATAAAGTCAGAGTATTTAGGGAAAAACGGAGTTGTGACAAAAATTTTAAAGTCTTTATCGCATTACTCTGTAGAGGATAGAAAGAAAGTCGGTTTTGAAGCAAACAGAGTTAAGAGCGTTATTGAAAGCGGGATTAAGGAAAGGAAAGAAGTTCTTAAAAAAGCTTCGCTTGCGGAAAAAATGCGGAAAGAAAAGGTGGACTGTTCCTCAATTTTTTATTTTCCGTTTTCAAAAGGAAGCTTCCATCCTGTTTTACAAACGATACAAGATATGAGTTTAGTTTTTAAATCGCTTGGGTTTTCAATTGCTGAGGGACCCGAAATAGAAACTGATTGGTATAATTTTAAAGCGTTAAATATACCTGAGAACCATCCTGTAAAAAATGTGACGGACACATTTTACCTTAATGATATGAGGAATTTGTTGAGGACGCACACTTCGCCGGGGCAGGTTCATGTCATGGAAAAACAAAAACCACCGGTGAAAGTTATTATTCCCGGCAGAGTTTACAGAAACGAGTCTTCTGATGCTTCGCACTCATCAACTTTTCACCAGATTGAAGGACTTAGAGTAGATAAAGACGTAACCTTTTTAGATTTGAAAGCGGTGCTGACTAAATTTATACACAGTTTTTTTTGCCGCGGACTGAACTTGCGTTTTAGACCTTCGTATTTTCAATTTACTGAGCCGTCTGCCGAAGTTGATATTCAATGTCTTTTTTGTAAAGGGAGAGGCTGCAGCCTATGCAAAAATTCAGGCTGGATTGAGATGTTAGGCTGCGGTATGGTGCATCCAAATGTTCTGAAAGCTGTAAATTATGATTCTGAGATTTATACCGGTTATGCTTTCGGCATAGGCGTTGAAAGAGTTGCAATGTTTAAATATAAAATAGACGATATACGATTGTTTTATGAAAATGATTTAAGGTTTTTAAAGCAGTTTTAGTGCGTTGTTGCTCAAAATATATATGATTGTTTGGCGAAGGATCAATAAAAATGAGGTTGTCATATAATTGGCTTAAAAGGTTTATAGATTTTGACTTTAATCCGCAGGAGTTAGCGTCAATCCTTACTTCTATAGGCATTGAAACTTCTGTCGTTTCAAGCAAATGCTGTTGGAGCGGCGTTGTTACGGCAAAAGTTTTAGACGTACAAAAACATCCTTATGCGGATAAGCTTTATTTATGTAAAGTAAGTGACGGTTTGAAAGATTATTCAATAATATGCGGAGCAAAGAACGTTTCTTCAGGACAAGTCGTTCCTCTTGCGAAGATCGGAGCCGTATTGCCGGGCGGTATTAAAATAAAAAAATCTAAAATAAGAGGTATATATTCTGAAGGCATGATATGTTCTAAAGAAGAACTCGGGCTTGAAAAAAAATCTGACGGGATTTTGATTCTTGATAAGAATACAGAAGTAGGCGTTGTTCTTGAAAACGCTTTAGACGAAATTGACTCAGTGCTTGAAGCGGAGATAACATTAAACAGAGGTGACTGTTTAAGTTATTTAGGAATTGCGCGGGAAATAGGTGCTAAAATACGTAAAACTCTGTCCATTCCGGCAATAAAAACTTTTGATGTTCAAGATTTAAATTGTATTGAAGTAAAATCTGATTTGTGCCGGCGTTATATAGGCGTACTTATATCCGGCGTTAAAATAGGGACGTCACCTCTATGGATTGCAAACGTCTTAGAAAAAAGCGGAATAAGACCTATTAACAATGTTGTTGACGCGGCTAACTATGTCATGATTGAACTGGGGCAGCCACTGCATGTTTTTGACATAACGAAGTTGGAATCTAAGAAAGTCGTCATTAGAAATGCCGCCGATTGCGAGACTATAGCTGCTCTAAACGGCAAAGAATACAAGCTTGATGCTGATATGATTGTGATAGCGGACGATAAAAAACCTGTTGCGATTGCAGGAGTGATGGGTGGAGAGTATTCCTGTATTGACGAAAAAACTGAAACTGTATTTTTGGAAATTGCGATTTTTGACGCGGGCTCAATAAGAAAAACTTCAAAAAAATTAAATCTCTCAAGTGATTCTTCTTATAGATTTGAAAGAGGGTTAAGCTGGGATATTGCTGAGTTTGCATCTTGGAGAGCTGCAAACTTAATAGTTGAGTTGGCCGGCGGCTTAGTAAAAGCTAGAAAAGATTTACAGACTGTTAAGTATGAGAGAACAAATATAGTTTTAAGACTTGAAAGAGTATCTAAGATTTTAGGTTACAACGTCAAAGAAGATGAGATAGCAGAAATTCTAAGGTTTTTAAGTGTAGATTTACAACAAAAAAAAGGTGGAATAATTTTATGCACCATACCGTCGTGGCGCAACGATATAAAAATAGAGGTGGATTTAGTTGAAGAGATTGCCAGAATTAAGGGCTATGACAATATTCTTCCTGTTGTTCCATCTCCTGAAAAGCACGATGCTTGTGTGTATACGTCTAATAATTCTTTTCTTCCCTGTATTGTTGAGGAATTCAGGAATAAGCTAAATGGACTCGGTTTCAGCGAAGTTTTAAATTATAGTTTTTTGGAAGCCGGTGAATTGAAGAAGTTTAATTTGGAATATTTTTATAAAATAGCAAATCCTCTGTTAAAAGAAAATGAAGTTTTGAGGCCGTCTTTGCTGCCTGCACTCTATAAGAACTTGTTGCTTAATATTGGGTACGGTTGTGAAAGGATAGCTTTGTTTGAGTACGGAAAAATTTTTACCGGCTCGGGAGAAAAAAAGACTTTTGCAGTTATAATGTGCGGCAGAGTCTGGCAAGAATGGTGGAAATGGGTAGAGCAGAAAATTAGTCCCAAATATGACTTTTATTTTGGCGCTGGAATAGTTAGAAATATTTTGCCGTCTGATAAATTTATAATTGCGGAAAATTTGAATCCCAAAAGTTATTATCACTCTGGGAAAACTGCCGATATTATTTACAGAGAAAAACTTGTAGGAGAGTTTGGTATTTTAAATCCGGCAATAACCGACGGTATTAGGGAAGAAGTGTTCTATTTTGAAATTGATTTAGACTCGTTTGATAGTGTTTATGGTAGGGAAAATCCTATTTATAAAGCCTATTCAAGGCTTCCTATGGTAAAGAGAGATATTTCAATTGTCGCGGATAAGAATTTAGAGTTTTCAAAAATAGACGGGATTATCAGAGGTGTTATAAGATCGGGCGGTATTTTGAAAGAATACTCGTTGTTTTCGATGTATTCTGACGGGTATAAACTCGGCGATAATAAAATCAGCTATTCGTTCAGATTGTTTTATAAAAACGACGAAAGAACTTTAACCGATGAGGAGGTTAATGAAGATATAAATACGTTATTGGGCGAGCTTTACGTTAAGTTAGGTGTTAAACTAAGAGAGTGATATGAAAGTTTTGAGTGTATAGAGAATTTGTTGTCATTAATTATTTTGAAAGCTTATAATTAAAGTTTATATGCAGAATAAAAAACGGATATATTATAAATGAAAATACGTCGTGAGATGATATTTAGGACTGTAAGATTAATAAGATGATAATAAAGAAGGACAAATATATAATTCAAAATTATTTTGAAGATAACTCAGGTGTCATAGGTGCGGGTGCTGATTTTGTTGCAATAGTGGAAAATGAATATGATATATGTGAGTTTCTTGCTGAAATGTCCGACTCAAAAATGCCTGTAACTGTTGCAGGAGCGCTTACAGGAAATACCGCTTCCGGACTTGCATTTGGCGGAAGCGTGCTATCTTTAGAAAAGTTGAATAGAATCGGCGAAATAAAAAAAATTGATACTAATAACGCTTTAGTTACTGTTCAAGCAGGCGCGAGAATCAGCGATATAAAATTAAAGGCTTTTAAAGAAGGATGGATGTATCCACCAGATCCTACTGAACAAAATGCCTCTATAGGAGGTAATATTTCAACTAATGCTTCCGGGGGCAGGGGCTTTAAATTCGGCGTTACAAGAGATTATGTTAAAGCTTTAAAGGTTATTTTCTCAGACGGCTCACAAGGTTATTTTGAGAGAGGCAAATGTTTTGCGGACGAAAACGGTGAAATAGCTTTTTGCACGGATAAAGACGAAAAGCGCGTAGTGCTTCCAAAATATCATTTGCCTGTTATAAAAAATGCCGCGGGTTATTATAATAGATTAGGAGCCGATTTAGTAGATGTCCTAGTGGGTTCAGAGGGCACTCTTTGTGTTATTGTTGAGACTGTGCTTAAACTTATTCCTCATTTTAGAGAAGTTTTTGGCGGCATTATATTTTTTAACAGTCTTAATAAAGCGTATGAATTTGTATACAAAATAAAAAATATCTCTAAAACGACTAAACAAAAAAACTTGAAAAATTCAGTTAATGCAATGTCTTTAGAATATTTTGATAAAAATGCGTTGTCTGTTATAAAAGATGATTATCCCTTTATACCCGCAGATACTTTAGCCGGCATTATGTTTGAACAGGATATATACGAAGACAATTTTGATGTTTTAATGGAAGAATGGATTAAAGTAATGGACGATAGTGATGTTGATTTAGAAAAAGTTTGGTTTGCTTCAAATCTAGCGGAGCAGGAAAAATTTAGAGATTTTAGACGCAGAATTCCGGAATGCGTAACTGAAATAATAAAAAAAAATAAGATTCCGAAAGTGGGGACGGACTTTGCAGTTCCGGATGGCCAACTTCCTGCAATTATTGATTTTTGCAGTAAGGCGTTTGAAAAAGCCGGCATTTTTAATTTAACTTTTGGACATATAGGTGAAAATCATTTGCACGCGAATATTTTAGCTTCAAATAAAGAGGAATACGAACAATGTATGGTTATTTATTCTGATATTGCTCAAAAAGCTGTTGACGTCGGAGGGACAGTTTCAGCGGAGCACGGGATAGGAAAACTTAAACATGTTTTCTTAAAAAAGATGCTTGGGGAAGAAGGTTTTAAGGAAATGGCAAAGTTTAAGAAAAGTCTTGATAAATCGGGTATTTTGGGACAAGATAACATATTTCCTAAGAGTTATCTTATGTTATAAGACGGTGCGTTGACAAATTTCGGATCAAATTATAAAATACTGCCATGACAGATCTTGAAATTTTAGCCTTGAAAATTAAGAAGGCAGTAGAAAAGTTAAAAAGGCTTAATGACGATAATCATAAGCTGAGACTGGAAGTTGAATATTTAAGAAAAGAGAACGAACGTAATAAAAAACAGGCAGGTGAATATGTGGTGTTAAAGAAGAATGCTGAGGTTGCTGCTTGTAAAATTGAGAGAATTATAAAAAAAATTGATACGGTGAAGGTTTAATAATTATGACGACAGTCCGTGAGAAAATTATGGGAAGAGAAATAGACTTAAAGATAGATAGTATAGATGAATTGAGTTTTAACAGAATTGTAAACTTTGTAAATGAGCAGTGGATGGAAGTAAAAAAAGAAAATATCAATGTTCCTGATACTCAGAAAATAGCGGCTTTGACAGCTGTAAGAATTGCTACGGAGTTACTTAAATTGAAAGATTCACAGGAAAATATTTCAAATAGTTATGAAGAAAAAATAAAAGAATTTATAAGACAGCTAGGTGAAAGTGATTACATAAATTGAAATATTTTTTCATTTAGTCTGCTAGTCTGCAATATCATTAATGTTTTAGTCAAATTGTTTTTGCAAATATTTTTAAAGAGCAGCGGGTCGGTGTATAAGTGGAAGTTTGTGCTTTTTAAAAATGGGTTTAATTGATTAAAAGCAACGGGACATTATTTTTGTTTACATTTCTATATGTTCTCAAATGTTTTAATTTTTCTATCTTTAATTTAAGTCTGTAAATCTACTCTTAAAGCAGTTATAATAAAAAATAGGTATATATTTTTGAGAAAAAGTCTCTCAAGGATAAGAAATTGTTAATAAGGTGTTTTGTGTTATGAAGCAGACAAGTTTCCTTGTAAACGCGGCGAACGAAAAAAATAAACCGTTGGCTGCAAGAATGATACCGCGAGATTTTGATGAGTTTGTAGGCCAAGACGATATATTGGGAAAAGGCAAGCTTCTGCGCCGCTTGATAGAAACTGATAATCTAGGTTCTGTGATTTTTTTTGGTCCACCCGGGACAGGTAAGAGCGCGTTAGCTAAGATTGTTGCTTCAAAGACAAAATCTTATTTTGAAGAAGCGAACGCGGTGACGATTGGCATAATTGACATAAGGAGAATAATAGAAACTGCAAAGACGAAAGCTGAAATATCAGGCAAGAGAACTATTCTTATGCTTGATGAGATTCATCATTTTAATCGTTTGCAACAAGACGCATTGCTTCCGGATGTTGAAAGAGGCGTAATAACGTTGATTGGCATAACAACTGAAAATCCGTTTTTTTATATCAATGCCGCCATTATTTCAAGAAGCACAGTTTTTGAGTTTAAGCCTTTGTCAAAAGAAGCTCTTTTGCATATTCTGGAAGCAGCTTTAAAAGACAAGAAAAACGGACTTGGAAACTTCAAAGTTAAGATGTCGGAAGAAGCAAAAGAACACTTGCTTGCGAATGCCTGCGGCGATGCCAGGAAAGTTCTCAATGCGCTTGAAGTGGGTGTGCTTTCAAAAATCGGCGACGGAGAAGATTTAGGAGTTTTTGATATATCTATAGCTCAGGAGTCAATACAAAAAAGGACGATTTTATATAGTCGTTCTGGTGATGCTCATTACGACTATATTTCTGCATTTATTAAATCAATGCGCGGAACTGATCCGAATGCAACGGTTTACTGGATGGCGAAGATGCTTGAGGCAGGAGAAGATCCTCGTTTTATTGTAAGAAGAATAATAATCTGCGCTTCTGAGGATGTAGGTATGGCGGATCCCAAAGCTTTAACGCTTGCCGTTTCTGCTCTCAATGCCATTGAATTTATTGGTATGCCCGAAGCGAGGGTAATTTTAGCTGAAGCGGCAATTTATGTTGCTTGCGCCCCTAAATCCAATGCCTCTTATGTAGCTGTGGAGAAGGCTTTATCTGAAGTTAGGAACGGCAAAGTCAGAAATGTTCCAGCTTATTTAAAAGGCGCAAATCTTAACGGAAAAGAATTAGGTCACGGACAGGGATATAAATATCCTCATGATTATGAAAGACATTATGTACAACAAGATTATTGGACTGATCCTGTTGAACTCTATGTACCGACAAAAGAAGGTTACGAAGGAAAAATTCGTGAACGATTGCTTGGAATCAGAAAAAAGGAAAATAAAGTGTGAGTTTTTAAACTTGAGAAACAGAATAAATCCTGTTTTGGCAGCGGCTTACAGCGTTAGTATCTTTGAAACAGTCAAAAAACTTCCTGTGTATAAAAAAGCGAGAGTTATAATGTTTTACTTGTCCTATGGTTCTGAAGTTTTCACTGATTTTATGGTAAATTGGACTCTTGGTGAGGGTAAAACTGTTGTCGTTCCTACAATAAAGAACACAGTAAATATAGAAATGCAAGCTGTAAGGATTTTAAAACTTGAAGACGCTTGTCAGTCGGTTTACGACATAAGACAGCCAGCTCCTAATCCTAAAAAAACTGTTGATAAAGACGATATAGATTTATTTTTTGTTCCTGGTGTTGCTTTTAATATAAATGGATACAGAACAGGTTACGGAAAAGGTTATTATGATAGATGGCTTAAAAATGTGCCGTTTGAAAAAACTGTAGGGCTTGTTTATGATTTTCAAATTACAGATAGAGTCCCGATTGAAAAGCACGATGTTCCGGTCGGTGTTGTTATTACTGAAAAGAGGCTTATCCAAGTTGAAAGAAATTGAGGAGCGGAGAGATGGAAAATATAGCAGCGATTATTATAACCGCTTTTATAGCTTTGGCTGTAGGGTATGTTTTGCGGCTTGTTTATGCAAAATTAAACGCTAAGTCAATAGAACAGGTTTCAGAAAGAATTATAAAAGAGGCGAAACTGATAGCAGAAACAAAATCAAAAGAGGCTCTTTTGGAAGCGAAATTAGTGGTTGATAAGGAGAGAAGAGAGTTTGAGGGGGAAATTAAAGAGAAGAGACATTCCATTCAAAGTATTGAAAATAGATTAAATCAGCGCGAGGAAAGTCTAGAGCGTAGAACAGAATCAGTTGATAGGAAAGAAAGAGAGCTGGCAGTAAGAGAAAAAAGTTTTTTTGCAAGAGAACAGCAGCTTACTAAAAGATTTTTAGAAATTAGTAGAATAAAAGAAGAACAGGTGAAAACTCTTGAAAAAATTTCGGAAATGACAAAGGAAGAAGCAAAAAAGAGTCTTATGAATAATATAGAAAACGAAGCGAAGCAAGAAGCTTTGGTTTCACTGCAAAGACTTGAACAAGAAACGCTTGAAAATGCTGATAGAAGGGCTAAAGAGATTCTTTCTTTGGCGATACAGCGCTTAGCGGTGGGCCATACGGCGGATATTACTACCTCAACCGTTCAAATTTCAAATGACGAAGTAAAAGGAAGAATTATAGGAAGAGAAGGAAGGAATATAAAAACTTTTGAACATGCAACGGGCGTTGATTTGATAGTTGACGATACTCCTGAAACAATAGTTATTTCGGCTTTCAGCAGCATTAGAAGACAAATAGCGAAAATTGCTTTAGAAAGATTGATTGCTGACGGTAGGATTCACCCTGCGAGAATTGAAGAAGTTGTTGAGAAAGTAAAAAATGAAATGGAGCAGCATTTTAAAGAAATCGGGGAGCAAGTTGCAATTGACGTTGGCTTTCCCGATCTTAATCCTGAGATTATAAAACTGCTTGGAAAATTAAAATATAGAACTTCATATAGACAAAATCAGCTTCAGCATACGTTAGAAGTTGTATGGGTTGCGGGTTCTATAGCGAGCGAGTTAGGGCTTGATGTGATGTTTTGTAAAAGGGCGGCGTTATTACACGATATAGGCAAAGCTGTTACTAGCGAAGTTGAAGGTAGTCACCATAAAATTTCAGCCGATATAGCTAAGAAATACGGAGCGTCCGATAAAATGGTGAATGCAATTTTATCTCATCATGAAGGTTTTGAAGCTCCTGCAAGTCCCGAAGCTTTTGTTTTAGCGGCCGCGGACGCGATTTCAGCATCAAGACCGTTTGCGAGAGAAGAATCTGTGGAACACTATACTAAGCGCCTTACAGAACTTGAGAAAATCGCAAAAGGATTTAGAGGTGTTTCAACGGCTTATGCAATACAGGCTGGAAGGGAACTAAGAGTGCTTGTAGAATCTGAATATATTGACGACAAACAAACGCAGCTTTTAGCGTATGATATATCTAAGAAGGTAAGACAGGACTTAGCGTATCCGGGGCAAGTTAAAATTACTGTAATTCGCGAGATTAGAGCACAAGCTACAGCAAAATGAACTGCGGCGTATAGTTATCTCCTCTGCAATTTCTGCTTTATATTCTTACGAAAAAGGATGTTGCATAAGTGTCTGGAGAGATAGAGTATATTTTTAGCGGTAGCAATAATAAAGAGACGTTTATATATACCGTTACGCAGCTAAGCAATGAAATAAAGTCCATTCTTGAAGATTCTTATTCTGCTGTATGGGTAACAGGTGAAGTTTCTAGTTTTAAACTCCTTAACTCTGGGCATATGTATTTCAACATTATAGACGCGAATGCACAAGTAAAAGCGGTGATGTTTAAAAGCGTGAATATAGACTTATCTTTCACTCCTAAAGATGGAATGAAGGTTTTAGTTTACGGCAAAGTTAGTTCTTATATTAAACACGGTGGGTATCAAATTGTTGTAAATCATATGGAAAGATACGGCAAAGGTGAGCTTTATGAAGACTATGAGAGATTAAAAAAAAAGTTAGAAGCAGAAGGTATTTTTGACAAGAGTTTAAAGAAACCTATACCAAATATTGTAAACAGAATAGGAATTGTTACTTCGCGAAACGGTGCTGCTCTGTTTGATATTTTAAAAGTAATAGACAGTTTGGGAGCGAACGTAGAAGTTTTGATATATCCTGTGAAAGTTCAAGGAAAGGAAGCTGAAAAAGAAATTCCAGAAGCGATAAAATATTTGAACTGCCATTACAGAAATTTGGATGTTTTGCTTATAGGCAGAGGTGGAGGTTCAGTAGAAGATTTGTGGGCTTTTAATACGGAGACTGTGGCAAGAGCGATTTTTGACTCGGAGATACCCGTAGTTTCGTGCGTAGGACATGAGGTAGATTTTACAATAGCGGATTTTGTCGCAGATATGAGAGCTCCCACGCCTTCTGCGGCAGCCGAAATAGTTTTAAGAAATAGGAATGATGTAAAGAATCGCATAGAAATTTTACGGAAATCTCTCAGCGACGCGACGAGCTTTATATTAGACGGTTATATTGGAAAATTTTATAGACTTATGTCATCAAAAGCGTTGACTGAGCCGCATTTGATGTATGAAAACAAAATATCTTATTTAAATGAGCTGAATAATCGCCTTTTAAAAAATGTTGATAGAGTAATTGAATCAAAATCTGTAAAATTAAAATATATTTGTCATAAATTGGATATTTTATACCCTTTATTTATTTTAAAAAGAGGTTTTTCAGTTTGTTATGACAGCAATAATGAAGTTATTAAAGATTCAAAAAGCGTTAATATCGGCGATAATATTAGAATAAAGTTTGCGTCTGGCGGTTTAAATGCTGAGGTGAAAAGCTATGAGTAAAAAACGGTTGACTTTTGAAAAATCTTTGAAAAGACTCGAGGCTATAGTCTCTGAAATGGAAAATGCCAATCTTGACTTGGATAAAAGCTTAGCTTTATTTTCAGAAGGAACTGAACTTGTGAAGTTTTGTTCGGAAAAATTGGACGAAACAAAGAAAAAAGTTGAAATTATAACTTCTTCCGGAAAAGTAGAATCTTTTAAGGAATAAAGCTTTGAAGAAAAATATTGAATTTAAGAAATATCTATCCCAAAAAATAGAATATGTGAATTTGATGTTAAAAAAATTTCTGCCTAAGGATAATTCTACTATTTCTAGAGGCATGCGTTATAGCGTTTTGGCTAGCGGTAAAAGATTGCGTCCTGTACTTGTTATTTTGTCAGCTGAATTTTTTGGGGCGAAAGCGAAGAATATAATTCCTGCTGCTTGCGCTGTTGAATATATGCATACTTATTCTTTAATTCACGACGACCTACCTGCAATGGACAATGATGATTTGCGTAGGGGGATTCCTACAAATCATAAGAAATTTGGCGAGGCTTCTGCTATTTTATGCGGCGACGCATTACTTACAGAGTCTTTTAATCTTATGACAAAGTCAAAAAGTAGCGAAAAAAGTATAACTGCGGCTATAAAGATCCTTGCAAGTTATGGGGGATATAAGGGAATGATCGCGGGACAGGCTGAGGATACAAATCAAACTGGAGTGAGACGTGAAGAAAATAGAATTTTACTGAAGGAAAAATTAAGGCTTATTCAAATTCAAAAGACGGCGACCTTGATAATTGCAAGTTTGAAAATAGGCGCAGTTTTAATGAATGCGGATAAAGAGAGTTTAAAAACTTTTGAAAATTATGGGAAAAACATAGGCATAGCTTTTCAGATAACGGACGATATTTTAGATGTGTATGCCGATAAAAAACTGTTGGGCAAAAAAGGCAGCGATATAGAAAATAACAAACTTACAACTCTTTCTTTATACAGCAAACAAGAAGCTGAAGAAAAAGCGGCGGAGCATGTAAAGAAAGCTAAAAAGGCGGTGACGATATTCGGGGATAAATCTGATATATTTATTAAATTGGCAGATTATATTATAAAGAGAACGTATTAATTTTTTATTACGGTGGCAGTGTTGTCGCCGGTAAATACTTAAAGAGTCGGTTGATAAAATGTTGATTATTCTTGAAAAAACAGAGGCGGAAATTTCACTTTATTAGATTAAGGTATTAGGCAGTGAAAATATTAGATGGCATAAATAATCCTCAGGATTTGAAAAAGCTAGATAGAGAAATTCTATTTGACGTTGCAAGAGAAATAAGAGAAGAAATAATAAATACCGTTTTAAAAAACGGTGGACATTTGGCGTCTAGTCTAGGCGTTGTTGATTTAACTGTTTCAATTCATTATGTATTTAATTGTCCGCGCGATAAGATAATATGGGATGTAGGTCACCAGTCTTATGCACATAAAATTCTTACGGAGAGAAAAAGTAGATTCAGTACAATAAGAACGCACGGTGGATTGAGCGGATTCCCTAAAATATCCGAATCGAGATATGACACTTTTGGTGCAGGACATTCTTCCACTTCAATTTCTGCCGCGTTAGGACTTGCCGTTGCAAGAGATCTAAAAAATAAGAATTATAAAGTAGTCGCTGTTATAGGAGACGGCTCTATGACAGGCGGACTCGCTTTTGAAGGTTTGCAAAATGCCGGACATTTAAAAAAGGATATGCTTGTTATATTAAATGATAACGAAATGTTCATTTCTAAAAAGGTCGGTGCTGTCGCCGGATATTTTGCAAAACTTTTAACCGCGGGCATGGCGAGAAAGTTTGAGGAGAAAGTCATAAAGACTGTGAGCAGATTCCGCGGGTTGGGATCGCCGTTTGGCAAATTTGTAAAAAGAGTAAAAGTTATGCTTTTTCCCGGAATGCTTTTTGAAGAGATGGGATTTACGTATATAGGTCCTGTGCAGGGACACGATATAAATAATCTTGTTACAATTCTTGAGAATTTAAAGAATATGAGAGGTCCTGTATTGCTGCACGTGATTACAAAGAAGGGAAAAGGCTATACTCCTGCGGAAGAAAATCCCGTAAAATTTCATAGCGTAGGAAAGTTTGACATTGGAATAGGCAAAACAAATGAGAATAGAACTGTCTCTTACACAAAAGTTTTTTCTGAGACTCTTATAAAGCTGGCTCAAATTGACGATAAAATAGTTGCTGTAACGGCAGCCATGCCTGAGGGAACTGGTCTTGATAGATTTGCAAAAAGTTTCCCCGACAGGTATTTTGATGTAGGTATTGCCGAAGGGCATGCTGTTACATTTGCTGCGGCAATGGCCGTGGCTGATATGCGTCCTGTATGTGCAATATATTCTACTTTTATGCAAAGAGCAATTGACAATATTATACATGATGTAGCTTTACAGAATCTTCCTGTTGTCTTCGTTTTAGACAGAGCAGGACTTGTTGGAGAAGACGGAGGAACGCACCATGGGTCTTTTGATTTATCTTATTTGAATTATATCCCAAACATTGTTATTATGGCGCCGTCTAATGAAAATGAATTGCAGCATATGCTTAAAACGGCACTGAATTCAAATGTGCCGTGTGTTATAAGGTATCCAAAAGACTGCTGCAGCAGCACTGCGTTGGATAAAACGCTTATTATATTACAAATAGGGAAAGCTAAAGTTTTAAGATATGGAAATGATATTTGTTTTCTTGCTATCGGAAATCACGTAAAGACGTGTTTAAAAGCTGCGGACTTGCTTGAAAATGATAATATAAGTGCTTCTGTTGTGGATATGAGATTTTTAAAACCTCTTGATTTTGATACTATAAGAGACGAAATTCTTATTAGGACGAAAAAGTTTGTTACTATTGAGGAAAATGCTTTGATAGGAGGATTTGGCGAAAGGGTGAAAGCTTTTTTGTGCAATAAAGGGGCTACCGTTCGGTGCATAGGTCTTCCAGATAAATTTATAGAACATGGAAATTTAGAAATTTTGAGAAAAAAATATGGTCTTACTCCGGAGAATGTGATAAAAAAAGCGTTGGAGATACTGTGATTTCGGTTTTATTAAAAAGAAAAATGGGAATTAATAACTAAAGAATTAAATTGAAAATTGTGTAGATATGGCAGCCAGGCGAAAACATTTTAAGCACAATACTCAACATAAGCTATATACGACGGGTAAGTAATTAGGGTGTTTGAGACAAATGCTGTATTAAAATTTAGGATTAAATTGAAAAATATTAGATTATAGGGATTTGTGAGGTCTGTATTTTAATTGAGGCGATATAATGATAGATTATAACCACGCAGCAATAGAAAAGAAGTGGCAGGAAAAATGGGAAAGAGATAAAATTTTTAAAAGTGAGATACAACCTGATAAAGAAAAATATTATTGTCTTGATATGCTTCCTTATCCTTCAGGTAATCTGCATATGGGACATGTCAGAAATTACGTCATAGGTGATGTTTTTGCGCGTTTTCATAAAATGAAAGGAAAAAATGTTTTGCATGTTATGGGTTGGGACGCTTTTGGACTTCCTGCGGAGAACGCTGCCGTAAAAAATAAAATTCATCCTGCGCAATGGACAAGACAAAATATTACCCGTATGAGAGGACAGCTTAAACCCTTAGGTATTTCTTATGACTGGAATAGGGAAATTGCCACGTGCGATCCGAGCTATTATAAATGGAATCAATGGTTTTTTATAAAAATGTGGAAGAAAGGCTTAGTTTTTAGAAAAAATGCGAATGTTAACTGGTGCTCGTCGTGTAATACTGTTCTTGCTAATGAGCAAGTTTTGAATGGTTTGTGCTGGAGATGTAAAAATCATACGGGACGTAGAAACTTAAAGCAGTGGTTTATAAAAATTACGGATTATGTCGAGGAACTTTTGGAAGGGCATAAACAACTTGTCGGATGGGCTGAACAAGTCTTGTTAATGCAGAAAAACTGGATAGGAAAGTCTTTCGGTCTGGAAATTTATTTTGCATTAACGGGAACTTGTGAAAGATTAAAAATATTCACTACAAGACCTGATACGCTTTTTGGTGTAACTTTTATGGTGGTAGCACCGGAACATGCAGTTATTAGCGAAATGAGATCTAAAATCACAAATTATGACGAAGTTTTAGAGTATGTAAACGCGAGTCAAAGAAAGTCAGATATAGAAAGATCTTCAAATAAAGAAAAAACTGGCGTAAGACTTGAAGGACTTAGCGCGATAAATCCTGCCACCAAAAAAGAAATTCCGATTTTTGTTGCGGATTACGTTTTAACGGATTACGGCAGCGGCGCGGTTATGGCAGTGCCGGCTCACGATCAAAGAGATTGGGAATTTGCAAAGAAGTATAACATGCCTATTGTGGAGGTTATAAAAAATAATAAATGTAAGTATGAAAAAAAATTTGTATATGAACGTGCTTATGAAGGCGAGGGCGTAATTGTGAATTCTGGAGAGTTTAATGGACTAGAATCTATTAAAGCGGTCAACTTAATTTCGGAATGGATTGAAAAACAAAAATTTGGCAGGAGAATAACGAATTTCAAACTTAGAGACTGGCTTATATCAAGACAGCGTTATTGGGGAACTCCTATACCTGTGATTTATTGTGAAGTGTGCGGTGTTATCCCTGTGCCTGAGGAAAACTTACCGGTGGTTCTTCCTGAGAATATTGAATTTACGGGATTGGAAGAATCTCCGTTAAAACTAAGTGGAGATTTTGTTGGTGTGAAATGCCATAAATGCGGTGGTGACGCTAAAAGAGAAACTGATACTATGGATACTTTTGTTGATTCTTCATGGTATTATGCAAGATATTGCGACGCTCATAACGATAATGCGGCTTTTGACAGTCTGAAAGTAAATTATTGGATGCCGGTAGATCAATATATCGGTGGGATAGAACATGCGTGCATGCATTTGATATATTCAAGGTTCTGGTATAAATTCATGAGAGATCTGGGTATGGTAAAACACGACGAGCCGTTTACAAATCTTTTGACGCAGGGTATGGTTACTTTAAGTGGCAGTGCTATGTCTAAATCAAAAGGAAATATTGTTAGTCCTGACGAGATAATTAATAAATACGGTGCGGACACGGTGAGACTTTTTATTCTTTTTGCTGCTCCGCCGCAAAGGCAACTTGACTGGTCGCTGGAAGGTCTTGAGGGATGCTGGAGATTTATAAATAGAATCTGGCGTCTTTATGACATAGTTCATACAAAAGCCGAGGTGCCAGCGTCTGAAAAAGATAAAGCTAACATTTTAAGAATAATGCATAGAACAATTAAAAGAGTTACCGGTGACATTGAAAAAGAGTTTCAGTTTAATACCGCTATTTCTGCTGTTATGGAGCTTGTGAATGCTTTATATGCTTATAAATACCATCTAAATGACGACGGCGTATCCGTTGAGGCGTATAAGAATGTTGTGCTTCTAATGGCACCGTTTATACCTCATTTTTGCGAAGAAGTATGGGAAATGCTGGGATATAAAAAATATATATCGGAATGCCTCTGGCCAGATTTCAAAGAAAGCTTTATAGAACAATCTTACGTTGAACTTCCTGTGCAGATAAATGGAAGATTGAGAGGAAAAATAGTCGTTCGCGTAGAAGTCAGCGAAGACGAAATTAAAAAAATTGCGGAAACTGATAAAAAAATTGTACCGTATTTAAAAGATAAAAAAATATCAAAGTTTATGTACGTTAAAAATAAGATTGTCACCATAGTTGTTGATTAAATTAATATTGTTTTGGAAAGGCGAGGATTTATGCGGAAAATCATAGGGGCATTGATTCTTTTTACTTCTTTAATTTTGACGACTTCTAGTTCTATTGTGAAAGCTTTGCCGGAGCGTACTAAAAAGGTGTGTATAAAACCTTTTAAAAACATTGCTGATGAGGTTAATCTTGAAACGGAGTTCACAAATGCCATTATAGAAGAAATGTTAAAAGACGGGCGTATTTGTCTTGTATACAACGAAGAAGAGGCGGACGGAATTTTAATTGTTATAATTAAAAAATATTTTTCAGAACCGTTTGTTCATAGTCGTGAAGATAGTAAGAAGGTTGCATTTTTAGTAGAGGTGGACGCTTTGTTTAGAAATAAAGAAAATGTAGTTTTATGGAGTGGATCAAATATGACGATGATGCACGTAAGTGACAATGATAATTTAAGAAAAGCTAGAAAAGAACTCTGGGAGAAACTTTCAAGAAGTATTATAAGATCAATGGTGAAATGCTTTAACTGAGTTTCTGATATGTCTTAAAATATTATGTTGTTTATAGTTTTAAGTCGGAGAAATTGCAAGCGGCAGTAAATATAAATAAGCTAGAAGATTTGACGAAAGTTTAAGTTTCAGAGCAGCCGATGAAGAAATATGCAGCGTTTTTACTGTTGTTCCGGTATTTTAGATTTGCAGTAGTTTAATTATAAATCATGTCTTTATTAAAAGTTCAGGATTTTGACGAGTTAATAACTTATAAAAAGTTATCGCCTGCTTACTTGTTTATGGGCGAGGAATCTTATCTTATAGATATATGTCTTAGGAAAACGGAAAAGTTTCTTGACGTAAACGATTTAAATAAAGAAGTTTTTTACGCTTCAGAATCATATGCGGAGAATGTTTTAAATTCTCTTAGAACTCTTCCTTTTTTAAGTAAAAGGAGGATGATTGTCGTTAGAGATGTCAATAAGATTAAAGCGGTTGATGCCGATAAGCTTATTGATTATTTAACAAACGTTGTTGAGACGTCATGCCTTGTGCTTTTATATTCGGATAATTATAAAAAAGAAAGTGTGGCAAAAAGGAAAGAGTTTATAAATAAATGCATTAATTCAAAAAACTGTGTTTGTGTAGATTGTAGGAAACGTTACAGAAATGAAATAGTGGAATTTATAAGGGGTGAAATTGCTCTAAGGGGCAAGACTGTTTCAAACGACATAATTTCAAGAATTATTGATGAGAGCAATACTGATTTATTAAGTATTTCAAATGAGATAGAGAAATTATCATTATTTGTAGGTAGAGACAAAAAAGGCATTACTCAAGACGACTTGGAGAAAATCGGCGGATATACTAAAGAAGCGAGCGTATATGCCTTATCTTCAACTCTTGAGGCAAAAAATCTGAAAAAATCTATGTTTATTTTGGAAAAGCTTTTGAACGAAGGGGAGGAACCCGTTATAATTCTTTCTGCAATTTCTTCGTCTGTTAGAAAAATGCTTAACGCCAAAAGCATGACTGAGGAACAAAATATGTCTGCTTCTGAAACTGCTTTGAAAGTTGGCGTAAATAGTTTTTACACGGAAATATTCTTTTCAAATCTAGAGAAGCACAGCACAAAGATATTAATGGAAAGTCTGAAAGTAATATTAAAAGCTGATACTGCAATTAAGACTGGAAACAACGACGCTCTGTCGGTTCTGGGGAAAGTCGTTTTGTTTATTTGTAAATAACAGCCTTATGTGTTAGAAAAACGCCGGTTTATATTATATTTTTAGGTTCTTTGAGACTATTTCTTTATCTTATTGTTTATTGCTTTTGCTACAAGTTTGGATAATCTTGCTTTTTGGTTTGAAGCAGTTTTATGATGTACTATGTTTTTTTTTGCCGCTTTATCCCATTCCGAAAAAGCCGCGCGCAAGTATTCTTGTGACATTCTCGCGTCATTATTAAGTACCGCTGCTTCAACTTTCTTTATTGAAGTTCTTATTTTTGTCTTTATTTCCATGTTCCTTTTGTTTCTTTTTTTTGCCTTTCTTGCTTCTTTAAGAGAAGACGTATGTCTGCCTGTTTTGAGTTTTGCCATTAATATATTCCTCCCAAGCTTTGTGTCGTTTTTCGTTTATGACTGGTTGATTTTAGCTTAAAACTGATAAAGTCGTCAAGCTCTGTAAATGTTTAACCCTGTCGGCAAATAGGGCAGTCTTTTCTCTTTAATACGTCTTTGATTCTATAAGTGTTTTCTATACCGTTAAAGACTAAAAGTTTATTTTTAAGACAATGCAGTCCTAAAATAAATTTTATTGATTCTAAAGCCTGCATAGAACCTATTATTCCCGCTGTCGCTCCGAGTATTCCAAACGTTTTTGACGTCAATTCTGAGGAGGGCTTCAAAGGGTATATGCATTGAAAACAGCTTGTATTTTCTTTTGGCACTATAACGGTTAAAATTCCTTCAAATTCACATACAGCTCCGCATACTAAAGGAACAAAACTTTTATAAGCTGCCGCGTTTATTAAATATCTACTTTGGAAGTTATCAACTGCATCTATTACAACGTCATAATTTTTAAAGATGTCGCTTATATTTTTTTCTGTAAGTTTTTCCGGGTATACTTTGACTTTAACGTCAGGATTAAAATTTTCAAGTCTTTCTTTAGCAATATACGCTTTTTGTTTTTCTATGTCTACGTGGTTGTAAAGAATTTGTCTGTTTAAATTGCTCGGCTCTACAACGTCAAAATCGCATAAGCCTATATTGCCTATTCCTGCTGCTGCCAAATAGGTAAGAGCAGGGCCACCTAATCCCCCCGCCCCGCATACAAGCACTTTCGCGTTGAAAAGTTTTTGTTGGCCGCATTTTCCTATATTTTCAAGCAATAATTGTCTTTTATATCTTTCAAGACTTATTTGCATTTTATCCGCCTCCTACAAATCTTAATATTTCTAATATGTCTCCGTCTTTTAACGTGACTTTTGCAATGTTTTCAGGATTAACGATTTCTAAATTATGTTCAATTGTTACTCCTATAGGATCAATATTATTGCTTTTCAAAAAATCAGCTATGTTTGTTTTGTCTTCTAGTTGTTTGTTTTCTCCATTAACTTTAACAGTGACCATTTACTACCTCCTGTACATTTTTTATTGTAAGTTTTATGTTTTTTGACAATGTTATTTCTGTTACCATGCAAATATTGTCGGGTTTGTATTTACAGACTTCTAGTAGATTTGAGAGCTTAATGCCGCCTATTGCGACTTTTGGTATTTTAATGTTTTTCACGCAAAAATGCAAATATTCAAGCCCTACGGGGTTTACGCCGTTATCCTTTGTAAAAGTTTTATATATGGGACCTACTCCTATGTAATCCGCCCCATGTTTTACGGCTGATAGTGCTTGTTCAGACGAATGAGTAGATAATCCTATAACTATATTATCTCCAACTATTTTTCTTGCTTCTGTAATAGGCAAGTCGTCTTGTCCTAAGTGTATGCCCTCGCTTTGCAGAGCTAAGGCTATGTCTATATCGTCGTTTATTATGAAAAAACATCCGTAATCTAATGTCAGTTTTCGTATAGTTTCGCATTGTTTAAATTTTTCAAGTTTTGATTTGTATTTGTCGCGGTACTGCAGAATTTTTATTCCTGCGTCAAGCATTTCTTTTACTACTCTGATATTATCTTTGCCATTTGAAAAGTTTTCCGCGGTTATTGCGTACAGCCCTTTAGGTATTTGTTTTTTCATAGTGCCGTCCAGTCTTTCATTATTGGCTGATAACCTTTTTCGTATATCATTTCTTTTACCGTCTCAACTGAGGCAGCATCGTTTATTTTAAACTGTCCTTCGGATCGTCCTCTTTTGGCATAACCGCCGACTTCGGTACTTGAAGCCGCCGACATTTTTGTAATGCCTAACGGTATCAGATTGCTTCTTAACTCTCTGCTTTCTCTGGTGGATATTGTTATGTTTATGCGGTTTATAAAAAGCCTTACTACGCAAATTGCCTGGATAAGATTTTTGTCGGGTATTATTGTTTTAGGTTGATATGAGCCCGAAGTTGGTCTAAGTCTCGGAAAAGATATACCAATTTCCGCCGATTGAAATTTTGTTTGGAGGTATTTCGCGTGAATTCCAGCGAAAAAAAGTTCGCTTATAAAATCGTTTAATCCAAGAAGAGCACCTACATTTAAATTTCTGTAATTTGCTTTGCCCGCTCTTTCGCATGTTTCCAAACGGTACCTATAATTTGATTTTGCTCCTTTGCTATGGAGAAGTTTGTAGAGATCTTCGTTGTAAGTTTCCTGATAAATTGTAAGCCCGTCGGCACCGGAATCCGCCAGTGTTTTATATCCGGATTCGTCTAGCGGATAGATTTCTATATCTACTCCTTCAAAATAATTCTTTAATATTTCAACGCATTTTTTTAAATAGTTTATAGGAGTCTTTATATTACTTTCCGCTGTAACAAGAAGAATGTGACGGATTCCATATCCTGAAACTATTTTAGAGTTTTCCTCAATTTCTTCGTAAGAAAGAACTTCTCGTTTGATTTTGTTTGCTGTTGAAAAACCACAGTAAACACAGTTGTTTATACAGAAATTTGAGACATATAACGGAGCGTATAAAAGTATGCATTTACCGAAATGTTTTACTGATATTTCGTGTGCTTTTTGTGCTATTTCTTCAATATAATTTGAAGCTTTCGGCGATAAAAGGTTTAAAAAATCCATATCGTCTAAAACTTCTTTTTGTATAGATTTTTTAACTGCCTCGTCGGAGATATTTGTTATATATTTTTCAAAATTAAATTTGTCGTATCGTTGTTTTATATCGTAAAAGGTCATGGTGTATACTCTGTTTTTTATTATTGTTTCCTTATTAAATTTTAAGAAAATATCCGCCTCAATAATAGTTAGTTTGCAGTTTGTTTTACACTGATTTGTCGTGTAAAAATCCTGTCAACGGAGACGACGCTTTTGCTTTATCTGATACCGCCCCGAGTTTTGCAAGAAATGCTTTTCTCCCGGCGTTTACAGCATCTTTGAATGCTTCAGCTATCAGAACCGGATTTGGACTTGAAGAAATTGAGGTGTTTATCATAATAGCACTGCATCCTATTTCCATGCATTCGCAGGCGTCTGACGGCTTGCCTAACCCCGCGTCAATTATTATCGGGGCGTCAATTTCTTCAATTAAAATTTTTACCATTTCTCTAGTTTTTAGTCCTTTGTTTGTGCCGATAGGTGCCCCAAGAGGCATAATTGCCACCGCTCCCGCGTTTTGCATATCTCTTGCAGCGTACAAGTCAGCATTCATGTAAACAAATACTTTAAAATCCTCTTTTGAGAGTATTTCGCAAGCGCGGGCGGATTGATAATTGTCGGGTAAAAGATATTTGTTGTCGTTAATTATTTCTATTTTAATTAAATTAGTTTTAACAGCGGCTTTTGCAATGCGAGCTATTCTTACTGCTTCTGCAGCGTTTCTTGCTCCTGAAGTATTTGGCATTATATGTACGTTTTTAGATATATAGCTTAAAATGTTTTCTTTTGGGTTCGCGAAGTCAAATCTTCTTACCGCCACAGTCATCACCTGTGCCTGCGAAGATTCAATTATTTTAGGTATAAGCGCGTTATTTGGAAATTTTCCGCTTCCTATAAAAATTCTGCTTTCAAGTCTCATGCCCGCAATATTTAAAATATCTTTGTTCATATTGTCTGACCTCCCAGCAGACTTAGCAATAAAAATCCCTTTAGGGGGACATACCTAAAGGGATTATAAAGGATAAAGCTTTTATATTCCCTGACGGTATTATCCGTGTCAGGTTCAAATGGTTAAAGGATTCATTCCTTTTCTCAGCCTTTTAAAAGGACCGAAAGATCCTGTAAAGCACCCACAAATTTCAAAATATAGCCTGAATATGTATAATTCCTTTGATAATATCATAAAAATTGCGTATATGCAATAATCGTATTATCTTTGGAAAAGAGAAATTATTATCAATAATCAAACAACGATCAAAAAAGAATAGTTTAAAGGATCTATTTTATTTAGACGTAATTGACAACATGCAAAGAGAAGGAGTAAAATATTACTAGAAAGAGCGAGGGAAATGACTAACAATAGGGGTAGCGAAAGAGTAAAGAGGGTATTGCCAAAAGTGGAGTAGATAGTAGGATTTAAATCTGTAAGTGCAAGTGTCAAAAGGAACAAAAATTACAATGGTATTAATCATTAATATCAGTGCGATAAATAGATTAAATGATAGACTACTTTTTGGTTAGATAAAAATGGAACAATTTAAGATTTAAAGGATCCAAGATTAGAGAGCGAAATAATAGAAGAGTGTAAAGAGTCAGCAGAAAACACAAAGCCAAGAAAGATAAGAGGAACTGCACCTCCAAACGTGCCGATAATAGACATAATAAACCTAAAAGACGAACTAATAACCTTAACAAACGAAATCATGGTAGAAAGCAACAGAATAGCAAATGAAAATAACGACAGAATTGACAGAGAATTCAACGAAAAAATAGAGGAAAGCACAGACACAATAGAACAAGCAACTAACGACTTAAAACAACTAGCAATGAAAATTGAAGACGAATAGATAAGAGTTGCCAAAGGCTATGCAGAGATAGAAGTAAAAAATAAAACAAACAATAAAAATTAACACTTTACAAAATTCCGTAAAGTATAAACGTTTAAATAAGAATAAGAATGAGAAAAATAGCAATAGTATTAGTTCTGTTTCAACTTATAGGCTGCGCGAAGCAACCAGTCGTCACCACACGTCCTGAGAAGAAGCAAGAAACACTTCAACACGACACTCCTCAAGCACCTAAAACTAACTACCTGAAAATAGGAGCATACATTGTAGGCACCATCCTTGTCGTCACTCTTGCATCGGTGGGACTCATAGTCTACTGCTGCACACGAAAAGGGAAGGAGAGTGTGGCACTCACTCCCGAGCAGGTGCAAGCTAAAAAGATAGCGGAGGAGATAGCAAAGCAGGACA
>JAISUD010000015.1 GCA_031272265.1 Endomicrobium sp.
ATCATCACCCATCAATGGACAAAATTATATATCAAGTAATAATAATTGTCTATATAGTAATATCAGTGATATAACATCACTTCAAATAATCCACAAATTGTAAATTGTAAACTGAATCAGCAACAATTCCTAATCCAGTCCAAAAACTAATTCTCTTGTCCTCTCAAAACAAGACTTCATAAATCAAAGAAAGCCATCTAAAACTCCTTATCTAAAGAGTTTTAGTACACAATTTACTCATACAAAATATATACTAAATTTTCTACTCTAAAGAGTTAGAATCAGAGGCGCACCACTACTTTAATATTCACTTCGTCCTGCTTCGCAAGATTTAGTTCGTTTTAAGTAGGGATGGCCACCTCTGACTCAAACAGATTAACAAATTTTTTAAAGTTTTAAAAGAACTAAAGAGCTAAAGAACTAAAGAACAGATTTTCATTAGAAACAACGGAATAGAAAAGTTTGCAGTTTACACTTTTATCACAATCTTGTCGTCTATGAGTCCACTTGTGTATATATAATCAAGTCTATAGTATGTATACCAAACAACATCACAACATCGCATTTTCAAAGGCGAAAATGCGATAATTGCGACTGATTTTAAGTTGTTTAAGGAACAATATCTACTTTGGGGAAATGGGGAAATAAAGAATAATCGGCAATAAGCAAAAAATTGACAAAAAATAATGGAAATAATATTATCATGAATCATGAATAAAGATTGCCAAAGGCTATGCAGAGATAGAAGTAAAAAATAAAACAAACAATGAAAAAAATTAACACTTTACAAGATTCTGTAAAGTGTAAACGTTTAAATAAGAATAAGAATGAGAAAAATCGCACTAGTATTAATATTATTTCAACTCATCGGCTGTGCGAAGCAACCAGGCGTCATCACCCATCCTGAGAATAAGCGAGAGCAAGAAACACTTCAACACGACACTCCTCAAGCACCTAAAACTAACTACCTGAAAATAGGAGCATACATCGGAGGCGTCATTCTTGTCAGTCTTGCCATCGTTGGGATCATCATAGCCTACTGCTGCACACGAAAAGGGAAGAAGAGTGTGACACCCATTGACAAGAAGGAGCAAGCTAAAAAGAGAGCGGAGGAGAGAGCGCAGCAGGACGCGCAGGATGTAGACAGGATCGTGCAGAAATCCTCCCAGTACATACGGGGCAATTGTTCTGATTCTGATATCGAGGACAACATTCTCAAGACATATACCAACCACCCGATATATAACGGCAACGTGGAACTAGAAGCGATATTAAAGTGGTTCCTCCTACTGCCCATGCCCAAAAGGATGCTTGGCGCGGCACCAGGTGAGACTTACCTCAGCCGTCAGAGAAAGTACACGAAGGCGGAGTTAAATAAGGAAGTCGAGCGAGAACGCAAGGCAAATCCGAAGATGCCTATGTCAGAACTATTGGCAAAGATAGAGAGTCGCAGGTGGTGTTTTATAAACGATACCAAGGCAAGCCTGCTGAGCACCAAAAGAAAGCTGAGAACCTCAGGGGAGTACGGCAAGACGTTGGCGCCGTTTTTGATGACTAACATAACACGCATTGTATACTATTATGAGTTTAAGGAAGCTTTACTCAGGAGTAAATAATGAGAAAGATAGCGATAGCATTAATCTTGTTTCAGCTAATCAGCTGTGCGAAGCAACCAGCAATAGTTACAAATCAGACTGAAATAAACAGACTAAAAGCTGAAGCAGAAAAAACTATGAAGAAGCAATTTTTTGGAATGTAGTAGCAGTAGGAATGTGTGCAATCCTTGCATTTGGTCTCAGCATATTCATACACGAAACAGCTAAAATGAAACAAAGCAAAATAACCTTAGAAAAAAAGTAGAAGAGGCAGAAAAAAAATAGAAGAGATAGAGCAACACACAATAAACTCACAAGTAAGATTAACAGTAGCAGAAAAAAAAGCAGAAGAGATGAAAGATGAAACAAGCCCAGTCGAAACACGAAGAACACCGTATTGAAGCATGAAGTAAGAAAATTAAAAGTCCAACAACAACAAGACCAACAAGACCTAAACGAATTGCAAGACGAACCACCCCCCCC
Source organism: Endomicrobium sp. (assembly GCA_031272265.1). Lineage (GTDB taxonomy): Bacteria > Elusimicrobiota > Endomicrobiia > Endomicrobiales > Endomicrobiaceae > Endomicrobiellum. The sequence goes on from JAISUD010000015.1 coordinate 2,079, forward strand.
ATTGGAAGTCAAAAACAAACCAGAAGAAGATGCAAATGAAATGAAAAGAATCGCAACGGTATTAATATTATTTCAGCTAATAGGATGTACTAAGCAACCTATTATAATCAAACAACCAGGAAAAATAATAGAAGAGACAACAACAGAACCAGTAAACAGAATATCTTTTTGGGAATCTCTCTCAAAAACCCAAATTATAGTTGGTGTTAGTATACTCGGACTTGCAATAGCATTAGTAACAATAATATATTGCTGCGATATTTGCAAAACCAAAGAACAAAAAATCAAGAAACCAGTACTAAACGAGATACTAGACTCAATATTAAAAACAAGACTATATATAATAGAAACACTCGAATACAAGGGAGTACAAGAAGTAGTAGAAAGCAATGAACTAAGAAATATGCTAGACACCATAAATGCACAAAGTGACGAATCTGTTGTAGAAAAGTGGATTGTTTTGTATAACGATCAAATTGAATCTTTTCAAAAATTATTTACTGTTGAAAAAGTAACAGAAGGAAATAGAGAAGACAAAATAGTCGCCGCCAACACCTTACTTCAAGCACTAATATTAAAACCATTTTTTGAATACAAGCAATACCTTCTAAAGACAGGTGGAAACGAAACAATAACTTTTGAGTAACTTATTGTAAACTTATAAAATTCTTATCCTGACTAAGGACTATTACATCTCAAGTATAATGCGATAGATTAAAATTAAAACCATCGCAATCGTCAAACCATTCACAATAAATGCGACGATAATGTTCGCATGTGATAAGTATTAATATACAAGCAGTAACCTAACTACACCGAAACATGTCAATTTCTCTTGATTTTATCTTTTCCATAAAAGTTTGCAATTTACATTTTTGTCGTCAATATTTAGTTTATTTTTAGACTTTTGCTAAGATGTGAATAGTAAGCGTTTGCTGTCTCTGTCTGTCTGTAGTCTATTTATAACTTTTTAAGAAAAAGAAAAAAAATCCCTTATACATTCCTCTTCCTCTGTTTCTTAGAGAAAGAAAAAAGTTTCGTCAAAATTGGAACAGAGGTGTTTGCTATTTTCAGCTCAAAATGACGATAACGCCGGTGGTTTATTTTAAATTAGCAAAGTAAACGAGTGGAGAATCTTTGAAAAAATTGCTGAGACTTGCTGTTTAGCGTATTTTTTGCTGAAAATGTCGTATATTGCTTTAAAACTAAAAGAAATTTTGAAGAGGGTTTTCTAAAAATCGTGGAGATATATGGAAGTTTTACGTAGGAGAAAGTAAATGATTCGCATATTTGTTAAAATATTGCACGTATGTATAATTAATTTATAAAGTGGAACATATGGAGTTTAAATCTGAGGAAACTTTTTCGGTTTCTATTGAAAATGTTGTAATAGGAATTAGCAGTGGGTAAGATAGCAGTTTTTGGAGGATCTTTTGATCCAGTTCATAAATCGCATATTCAAATTGCAGAACTTGCACTTAAGTTTTTTGATTTAAAAAAGTTAATTTTTGTCGTCGCTTATGCTCCGCCTCATAAGACAAGACAATACGCAAGTGTTGAAGACAGGATTTCAATGTTAAAACTTGTAACATGCAATATGCAGAAAACCAGTATTAGTTGTTATGAAGCTCAAAAGCGGGAATCTGTATATTCATACCAGACTTTAGATCATTTTCAGAGTTTGTACTCTTCAGATGAAATATATATGGTTATAGGTTCGGATTCTCTTTTGAATCTGTCTACTTGGAAAAATATAGACTATATTGTAACGCACTATAAATTTATAGTTGCCAAAAGACCTAATATTAGAATAAATGGCGAGACTAAGTACCTGGACAGGTGTGATTTTATAGATAAAGAGACGGAAGATATTTCTTCTGAGGAAATAAGGAAATTTATTAAGTTAAATTACAAAAGGGTGGTTCCCTTGCTTGACAGAAAAGTTTATGACTATATAATTCAGAATAGGTTATACAGGTGAAAATCTTTTATTTGTTGTGCCGGGGTTAGACGTCAGCGGGTATGGAAGAGTTTTAAGGCCTCCGTAAAAACGTAAACATTATGCCGTTGCAAACGCTGAATTTGGCTGATTTTTAAAGCGTTTTTTATCTTTTTGTCCAAGGGCGGCGATATAAAGTATGACATAGTAAAAATAATAAAACGTATGCATAAAGGCATTGAAAAGCAAATATTTGACTATTTGGCTAAGCATTTAAAACCTGAAAGATTAGAACATTCTTATAATGTAGCTATACTTGCGGTAGATCTTGCGTCAATATATAACGTAAACATATTAAAAGCTCAAATTGCAGGACTTTTGCACGATTGTGCGAAGTATATGACTAATAAAGAGCTTGTTAATTTTTTTAAAAAGAACAATAAAACTTTGGGGTATTTTGACGAATTAATTAAGTTTTCACCGTATATTTTACATTCTTTCGCAGGTGAAATTATTGCAAGAAAAAAATTTGAAATAAAAGACAGAGATATTTTAAATGCAGTTAGAAATCATACACTTGGAAGAAAAGATATGAGCGTTCTTGAAAAAATAATTTTCGTTGCAGATTCTGTTTCATATGATAGAAAGTGGAAAAACGTAAAAAGAGTGCGAGATTCGGCGAGAAAAGATTTGGATAAAACTTTTTTAAAAGTGCTTGCAGGTAAAATAGGATATGTTATTAATAACGGCATGTTTTTATATTCTCAGACTGTAGAAACTTGGAATTGGTATGTTTTAAATAATAAGAAAGATAGTTAAAGCGTCAATTTTTATTGTTCTCATTTTTACGACGGTGTGCTTGTATTCGTACAATTATATTGTTAAAAATAACGTAGTGATAAAAAAGCTTAGAGATAGAGGATATATCAGTTTTTCAGTTCTATTATACGACGCGGAAAAATGTTTCAAGAGCGGCTTAATGCGTATATCTTTTTGTATGATAAAAGGACCGGCATTTTAAAAAATTTGTCTATAAATTCTGATGTTGTTGTTTTTGAGAAAAAGGGAAAATCAAAAAGTTTAAAGCTACATTTCATTGAAAATTCAAAAAAAAGATATAAATACCGCTGTAAAAGGTTTTTAATTCTGATTTACGAAAAATCATAGGAAATGTCACTGTGACTGATTTTTATATTAATATAAGTTTTGAAGCGTTTAATATCATAATGGGGCATGATAAAAAACTTAGATTGATTCTTTCAAAAAATAATTTTGAAGATAGAAATTTAGAATCTTTAAATTGCTTTGAAGCGTTAGAGCATATTTTGCATCTAATGTCTTATAAAATAATAAATGTTATTATAAACTATAATTTTTTTGATACAAATGTTTCAAAAATGTCTTTTGTATTGTCGCTTCTAGGATTTAAGTATTTGAAACCGGCACTTATGTTTTGTGAAATGCCTGTAAAATATGCGAATAGAAGGATTAAGTCTAATAAGCGCAATATAGGGGAATTTTTAATGTGCCAATTCAGTTTCGCAAATAAATGCAGCTGATGTGTTGATTGATGTTAAAAACGCTTCGCAGAAGCCGCGTATAACAGAGAAAACGGCTTGGCTTTTAAGAAAAAATAATTTTGACGTTTTAGATTGGAGCAATTTTTCCGGAAATTATGATAAAACTTTGATAAAAGACTATAAGGGAAATTTTGCGCAGGCTTTGAAAATTGCAGAGATTTTGGGAGCGGGTAAAATAATATTTCGTATAGCGATAAGATTTATTCTGATATAAGCGTATTCATAAGCAAAGATTTAAAAGATTTAAAATGGGCAAAAATCTTAAAAAAACGAAGCCGGAGGGGGTATGATTTTCCTTAATTAGTTGTTAAATTGGTGAAAATGGAAGATAGTAAGAAATTAGGTGGGATAAAGGCAACTTAGAGATTGTTTTGTTGTGACTGCCGAAAAATCTGTTTAAACATTTAAGTATAATATTAACGTTATAATGAATATTATGGTAGATAGTAGAGCTGATAATAAAACAATGGTAGATTTTACAAACGCATTAGTGAGATTAGATATTTTTTGTAGCAGTAGAGATAGTAAAAACAATATGTCTAAAAGGGAACAATATATGCCTGTTTATGCGTAAGAATGGAATAGATTGTCTTGCTGAATTAAAAGAATCTCATGATGAGAATCTCTCAGTTCTTGTTAGAATTTATTAGATGTAACTAAGCTGACGAATAACCTAAAACTGGAGAGAATATCAGACTATCTGTTTAATATTGCCAGAATAACCGGCAGACAAGTTGATTATTGCGATAGTTGCAAATTCCATAAGAAATCTGAGTATACCGTAAAAAACGGTTATCAGATTAAATGACAACAAAATTTTTTAGCAGGCCAAAGCAGAAACTGTATATATTGTCTTTATCATCTGCTGAATAAAAGAATTGAAGGAGGTATATTAAACTCCTCCGAAAAAATAATGAAAATAATGAAGTGTGATAAGGTGAAAATAGAAAAAGACGATAACGAAAATTAAAAACGGTAGCTCCAATCGCCCTGACGCCTAATAAGGAACAAGAGAAAAAAGAAGCTACAATCTTTTTTATTCACTTTTTCCTTTTACACTTATATTTATCATAATGATTGTCTTTTGTGTATATTTGTTATATGTTTATTTCGTTGTAGTTTTGTCTTTTTACGCCTCATCGCTGACTCATTTGTCGCTAACGGCGAAGCTTATTAACGGTAAATAACGACAACAACTTTAAAATCAGTTACGTTTTTTGTCTTTGAAAGTTTTGACAACTTCAAAATTCTAAATATTAATGTTAAAAAGCAAGTTATGACCATTTTCAACACCTAAATAACTATAACTTCTTTAAGTTTTCTTTTCAAATAAAGAAATGGTAGTTTTTTTCTTTTGGAACTTTTCTTTTAGAAATTGAGGGAAGGGATTTTTTGTGGAGATATAGAGATATATTATAATATTCTTTATTCCTCTGACGTATAAGAAAAATTATTTACAGGATTATCATATTTACTTTTCCACCGGTTTTTTGAGGGGGGGGGGTACTGTATATCCGGTGACTGTTTATTCACTGGGGTTCATGATTCTTACCGCATTAGTTGACGGTATTGCACCGTGATAACGAAAAATAATATAAACAATTAAGTCCGTCCAAAAGTCTGAAAAATAACGCTTTTCTAAATGTTGCATTATGCAGCGTTGAGAGCGGTTTTTATGGTGCAATGGAGATAGACTTTGCTATGAATGTTGCATCATATGACGATAAAGAATATAATGATTAATGAACATTTTTTGAGTTTGAAATAGTTCCGTCAATGTGTTTTGTGGTGGTGTTTACGTAAAGTATTTAGTGAAGATTCTTTTGAAAGCTCAATTTGAAAGCTCAAGCGGTAGATGAAGGAAAAAGTGAGCGTTAAATGAGACAGAAGTTCGCAGATGCTTACAGGGCGCTGCACCTGTCGGTATGACAAATAATATGGTTAATAAAATGTGGGAAAAATTTGGGAAATGAGCAGGAATGTTTTACTTGTTGAGCCTAATCATAAAAATAAATATCCACCTATTGGACTGATGAAGTTGTCTACATATCACAAAATGATAGGTGACAAAGTAGTTTTTTTTAAAGGAGAGCTTTCTGAATTAGTATTAGAGGATATATATCAGGCGCTGTTAAAACAATTATATTTAAATGACGATAAGATTTTTTGGGAAAAATATAAACTGCAATTATGTGAGTACATAAAGAATGGCGACGATTATCTACTTGCTGAAATACCTATTGTCTCTGAAAACTTAATTGTAAGAGGGTTGTTCAATTATTACAGGCATTATTTTAAAAGTAAGGAATATTTTAAGCCTGAAAATAGAAAGTGGGATAGAGTTTGTGTATCTACTCTATTTACTTTCTATTGGAACATTACTGTTAATACTATAAATTTCGTGAAGAGGCTTTGTAAATACGAAACGGAGGTTAAAGTAGGTGGAATTATTGCAACTGTTCTCAATAATGAGTTGAAGGAAAAAACTGGGATTAAACCTATGTCAGGCCTGCTGGACAAACCGGGAATGCTTGATGATAATAGCATAATAATAGATACTCTTCCATTGGATTATTCTATTTTAGAAGAGATTGACTATGAGTACCCTGCTGCAAATTCTTATTTTGCTTATACGACGCGTGGTTGTACAAATAGGTGTAAATTTTGTGCAGTGCCGAAATTAGAACCAAGATATAAAAGCTATATATCAATTTCTAGACAAAAAAATGGCACTGATAAACAACTTAAACGCTCCGGGAGTCTGAAAAATAGCGCGTTACTTGCGAATATTGAAAATACTGATAAACGATTTGGCTTAAAAAAAACTCTTTTGCTTCTGGATAATAATGTTTTGGCTTCTAGTAAATTTGAAAAAATTGTTGAAGAAATCAAAATGGCCGGATTTGCTAGAGACAATAAATTTAATCCGCCGAATTTATTTGAGATTGCAATTGACAATTTACGTAAAGGGTATAATGAGAGAGGATATATTAGAAGTATTGTAAGACAGTATCATAATTTACTTAATTACTGTGACTCAAATGAGAGGCAGGACGTTTACAATTTGCTTAAAGCAAATTTTCTTTTAGACTCGTACACTGCTAAAAAAGAGTCTATTTTTGCCACATATGAATATTTTAAAGACTTGTTTGAGAAGCTTTATAGAAAAACGTCCCTAATGCGTTATGTTGATTTTAATCAGGGCATTGACGCTAGGTTAGTTAATGACGAAAATATGGAAAAGCTTTTTGAGATTTCTATTCGTCCTCTAAGAATAGCGTTTGATAGCTGGGGAGAAAGTACGCGTAAAGCATATGAAAAAGCTGTTAGAACTGCTGTCAAGCACGGGCATAAAAATTTATCAAGTTATATACTGTATAATTATGAAAAAGATAAACCAATTGAACTTTATGAACGTTTAAAGCTTAATGTTGAATTGAGCGAGGAGTTAGGGGTAAGCATATATTCTTTCCCTATGAAGTATCATCCTATTAGCGGCGCCGAATTTTTTGACAACAGGGATTATGTCGGCACTTATTGGAAGAAAAAATTTATCAGGACGGTACAAGCTGTTTTAAATTCTACGAAGGGTAAAATAGGCAGAGGAAAATCGTTTTTTTACGAAGCTTTTGGCTCTAATGAAAGCGAGTTTAATAAATTGCTTTATATGCCGGAAACGATGATTATTTATAGGATGTTTTTTAAGAATAGCGGAATAACTGATATATGGTGGAACAGTTTTAATGAATTAAATCCGCAGCAAAAAAAAGTTATAGAGCCGATTATACATAGCAATAATTTTAATAATGTTGAGTCATTAACGTGCGACGGCGAGATTTTAAATGTTTTGAGTTATTATAAAATAAAAAGAGCCGATGTTGAAAAACGATTGCAAAAGAAAGTTTAACGCGTTAACGCTGTATTTGCGTTTAGTTCCGTAGTATCTCAGCGCTTTGAAGATTAAAAATATCACGTCTCCTGACACGGTTGTATGATAGAAAATTAAAGAGAATTAAAATGAAAAGTGCGTTATTATTAATGACCGAATTTAACGTCTGTTAATATTTTCTTCTGCCCACGAACGGCGTATATAGAGGGGGCTTATTTTTGAATAATCTGTGCTTTTTAAAGAGTGATAAGCTACTTCTGCTAAAACGTTTGCTTTAGGCATATGCGTAGTATAAGGCAGAGAAACGCTGTATGCACCTAGTCCTTTGCGGAATTTTTCTCTATAAGATATTACAGCATTGCCTATAAGAAGTAAATTATTTTTATATTTTTTTAGCTCTTTTATAAATAAATCTGTATTTTTTATAACAATTTTTTTACCGTTTTTAACGTAAACTTCACCTCTTAAAGCGTCTATAACGGGGATTAGTTTTACTTCCTTAGCTTTTTTTATAAAAGATTTTTCCAAGATTGACAAAGCATCAATGGCAACGACAGGTTTGTTTAGCGCTTGCGCAAATGTTTTTACCGCGGTCATACCGATTCTTATGCCGGTGAAGCTTCCGGGACCTACGGATACTGCGAACTGGTCTATATTTTGTAAATTGTTTCCGCTGTCTTTTAATAATCTCTCTATAGCCGAAATAATCAATTCAGAATGTATTTGTCCGCAATCATAATAGAGTGAAGCAGTGTCCCTTCCATTTTCGTTTATAGCTAAACTGAATGTTTTTCCAGAAGTTTCTATAGCTAAAGTTTTCATTTTTTATTCTCTATTTTTATCTTCCTTTTTAAATTTATATTTTCAATTTCAACGTTCCAGTTATTGTCATCTTCAACTCCTATAAGTCTGTCTGCCCATTCAACGACTGAGATATTTTTACTGTAAAGATATTCTTCTATTCCTATATCCCAGACGTTTAAAGGCTTAAGTCTGTATAAATCTATGTGGAAGAGTTTTAAGTCGTTTGCGTCATATTCGTTTACAAGCATAAAACTTGAACTTCTAGCAAAACTTTTGTTGCCAAAAGCTTTCACGATTCCTTGCGTAAAAGTTGTTTTTCCGCTTCCCAAATCGCCTTTTAAGAAGACAATATCGCCGCTCTTTAATACAGAAGCAAACTTTTTTCCTAAATTCCTTGTTTCTTGTGGAGTTTTGGTAATGAAAATATTTTTGTTAAAAATGCTTATATCCGCAGTATTTGATTTCTTGTTCCTTGCCATTATAAAAATATTTTACTTTATTTGAAGAGTTAACTGCACCTATATATGAGATCTCAGGGATTAATTTTTTTAGAAGATCTGCTTTTAAACGGGGAACTGTAAAGACGAGCTCGTAATCTTCTGCTCCAAACAGTGCAAAATCTAACTGTTTTTTATTTTCCTTAAAAACTTTTTTTAAATTTGGCGAAATTGGAATCTTGTCCATATGAATTTCTGCACCTTTCCCTGAATCTTTTGTAAGCAGATTAACGGAAATGTACAATCCGTCGGAAGCGTCCGTTAAAGAAGTTAGATGTTTTGATATTTTCCACACCTCTTTGAGTCTTGCTTTAGGGTTATTTTGTTTTGAAATCAAATAACGCTCGGCTTTATTATATTTGTAGTTTATTCCGTGCTTATATAAAAGAGCGATTCCTGCTCCGGCGTCTCCAAAAGTATTTGTTACGCCGATTAAATCTCCTATGTTCGCGCCGTTTCTTTTGACTATTTTTTCTTTCCCTATACCAATAACCGTAACAGAGATTATGATTTTATCAGATCTTACAATATCGCCTCCCGCTATCGTCATTTTATATTTATCGCAGATTTTTTTAAAACCTTTATATAAATTTCTGACAAATGTTTCTGGCGTTTTCGCTGGAAAGCCCAAACCTATAAATGCGTATTTGGGTTTTATATTTCCCATCGCGGCTATATCGCATACGTTTACTTCAATTGATTTCTTGCCTAGATTCTGAGGGGTTATCCATTCTTTTTTGAAATGAACTTCCTCAACTAACATGTCTTTTGTTATGCAGATGCTGTTTTTACCTGATTTGAAACAAAAACTGTCGTCACCTATATTTGCAATGATGTTTTTATCACTGCTTGCGTTCGTAAATTGATTTTTTATTATCTCTATCAGTCCAAACTCGCCGATTTTTGAAATATTTTTTTCTCTCATTATACGATTATATCAATTTTGATATAATAAAAAATGCTTATGAATTGCTCTACGGTGAGATTACTATTTAAGAGACCAATTGTAGCAGTTTTTACAGTTTATGTTTTTACTTTGATTTTATTAGACGTTTCCGGGTATTTTTCCTGTGAGAAACGAAGCTCCCTTTATAAATTAAAATTAGTTGATAATAGTAGTGTTGTTTCTGCTGAGGGTAGAGTTATTTCTGCGCCGCAGGCAGTCAAAAATGTCAAAAGATTTATACTAAAAACCAGTGCTGTGAATGGAAATGCAGTAAATGAAAAAATTATAGTAAACTCACCGATAGCCTATTCTGTATCATACGGAGATATAATAAATATTGAAGGAGAACTAAAATCTCCTTTTTCAGTCAGTTTTCCTCTTGTATTTGACTATCAAAAATATCTTGCGAGAAACGAAATATACGCTATTTTAAACATATCCTCATTTGAATATGTAAAGTCAAGTCCCAATGCTGTCAAAAAATTTGCTCTTGCATTCCGGAATGATATTCTAGAAAAAATTGACGCTTGCTTTAAGCTGCCTTATTCCAGTATTTTAAAATCTTTAGTTATAGGTGACAAAAGTGCGCTTTCGCAGGATATTAAAGACTGTTTTTCAAATTCTGGGATAATGCATATTTTGGTTGTAAGCGGACTTCACGTAGGCTTTATAAGCGCTGTGATTCTTTTGTTTTTGAAGCTTTTAGGGTTTTCTTTGAGAAAAGCTTTGCTACTGAGTATTCCTTTCATGTTTTTATATGTTATTGCAACAGGTGCTGATCCTCCAGCGCTGAGGTCAGCAATAATGTTTTCGTGCATGATTTTCTCTTTATGTTTAGGAAGAGAGCCTTTAATATACAATTCTCTCGCTTTATCCGCTTTGATTATACTTATATTTGAACCGCAACAACTCTTTACGGCGTCTTTTCAAATGTCTTACGGCGCGACACTGGGAATCGTCTATTTTCATAGAGATATTTTAGCGTTATTTAAAAATGTGAAAAACGAAATACTGCGTTTTTTCTGCGGGATATTATCAGTTACAGCTTCAGCTCAGCTTGCCTTAATACCACTTTGTATGTACTATTTCGGCAAAATTTCATTAATATCTTTTCTTGCAAATGTAATAGTTGTGCCTCTTACCGGAATTATTCTTTATCTTGGAATTATTTTTTATATTTTAACTTTTGTATCTCAATATGCTGCACTACTGTGTTCTCTCATTGTTTCATTGCTTCTTAAAATTGTTTTATCAATAACATTGTTTTTAGGGAATTTTAGATTTGCTTCTATGTTAGTGGCGAAACCAACAATTGCGCATCTTCTGTTATTTTTCCTTTTTTTATTTTCCATATTCGGGAATAAGAAAAAATTTATTTTTCCGGGAATTGTTTTAATATTAAGTTTTATATATTTTGTTTTTTTATGCAGTGTATAATAAAAATAAGATATTTTTTGATGTGTATCAAAATAACAATATAATTACTTTAAAGATGAAAAATAATTCTGCAAATGCATTTATTATTTATAATAAGAATAAATATTATGATAAATATTATATTAATTCATTTAAGCAGTTTATGTCTTTTTCTGGAATAAAAAACGCTGACGTGAAGGTTGTAGGTTTTAATAAAGAAAAGATATTGTCTGACTTATTAAATTTTGATATTGATATAGTTGAAGATACAGAAACAAAAGTTTTTGATTTTTATTTCAGCGGTAATCTTATGTCCATTGACGTTTGCGTAAGAAAGCTTTATATTGATAAAGCTGAAATTGACTTTGAAAAAAGAATTTCTTTTTACTATGACACCAAAAGGAAAATGTTTAAATAAATGTTTTTTACCGAGTTGTCACTGTTGTCATTTTTTATATGGCAAATGCGGTAAACGGAAAAGGTTATGAAATACAACATCGGGGTTATTTATAATAATTCAAAAACAGACGCGAAAAAACTTGCACTTGAAATCGCTTTTTGGCTTAAACAGAATAAATGTAGAGTGTTTGTGAGCGATTCTCTGTCTCTTAAAGCTAGAAAAGTTGACTTTGTTTTATCAATAGGCGGTGACGGGACAATGCTTAAAGTTATAAGAACGTTTTCGCCTTTGTCAGTTCCTGTAAAGGGTGTAAATCTTGGCTCTCTTGGATTTTTAACGGATACGGATACAAATGAAATATTTGTGATTTTAAAGAATATTTTTTCTTCAGGTTTTATAATTGAAAAGAGGATTCTGCTTTGCGCAGAGTTTGAATTCAAAAACAGAAAAATGAAACTGATAGCTGCAAATGACTGTGTGCTGCGTTCTCTATCAGGCGGGAAACTTATTACGGTAGACGTCAATATAGGTGAAAACTTTACGGCTGAATATAAATGCGACGGGATGATTGTTGCGACGCCTACGGGTTCAACTGCGTATTCTCTCGCCGCTTCAGGACCCATAGTGTATCCGAATCTTCCAGTGTTGATTCTTACTCCTATTTCTCCTCATACATTAACGCAGAGACCAATGATATTGTCCGATAAAAGCAATATTTCGTTCGTTACAAAAAATAAAGATAACAACGGAAAAATTATGATATCAATAGATGGTCAGGATGATTATGCTCTTCCTAACGGAACAAAAGTGAAATTTTCTTTATATAAAAAACAGCTTAAACTTATAAAAAATTGTAGTAAATCTTATTTTGAAACTTTAAGGACAAAATTGCATTGGAGCGTTTAACACTTATGTTTCTAATGAGTTTATAGAACGCATAGAAGGTTGTTGTATGTAGGGAACGGGTAGTGCGGGGGCTTTTTTGCAAATTTTGTTATTGTAACCGTTGGATAATGTCTTATTATATTGTGTTCGGTGTAATTGTAAAAATTTTAAAAAGAAAAAAAAGAGTAAAAGATTTTATAGGGTGTTTAGTTTTTATTTTTTTGCTACTACTGGACTTAGGTTTAGTTTTTGAAACTCACTCTTTATTAGGAGTGATATTGGCGGTTTGCTGTTGTTATGATTGTTCAGTATATTTGGAGACTAAAAAGACGGGAAAAATATGATTTTTTTGCTTTGGTTTGGTTGCATTTTTTGCTAGTGGGTTTTTGAGGTGTTATTAGAAAAAGGGGCAAAAAAAAGTGTTTGAGAATGTGATTGTGGATTTTTTAGTGTCGTTTTGTTTCCACTGATGTTAATTGCGTGGGTTATCCTTGTGCTGATAGACTGGTGGAAACACTTGCAGCAAGACAGACTTGATGTTGTGAGATGGCGTATGCATGTTTGCAACGAAGCAAGTATAGACTCAAACGCGTGCATTATAAAACTTAGGAGGAAATGACGAAAAAAGTGGAGGAAGAGAGAGGAAAAAGACGAAAAAATTGAAGCAAAAAAAATGAAAAATATCTGAGTTGTTTATCGGCGCTATAATTGTAAAATTCGCATTAATCGGTTTCTTCTTTGTTTTTAAAACGACGTTTTTTTTGAGGGGGAGGGGGGGTATAGTTTCCTAGAAAAAGCTACTGATTTTTATGTGGATTTTTTGAACGATGAGATTAATTTAATGACGTTTTGTATATCGTCGGCAAAATTTAAAAAAGGGGAGAAGAAAGTGGAAACTTTTACAAGATTTTTGGTTTTATTTTTGATTTTAGTGGTGGCTGTTGTTACCGGTAATTTTGTCTGGTGGCTTTTAACACATATACGCAAATGGCGATAAGATAGAAAAGATTGGGAAGAGTTCAAAGTTTGCAATCCAAACTGGAGAGAGCTAGGCGGAAGAGAGAGAGAAAAACCCAATGCATTAGAGAAGGAACTGTTGAGCCGTTCCGATGAACGAACCGACAAGCAAAAAGAGAAGAAAAAGAAAGATGAAAAAGAAATTCCTTAAAAGTGCCTATATTAAAATGTCAAACTAGAGAAATATCATTGCAGATAACGTTATAGTTACGAAGGAAGCGAGTATTATGGGAGCAGTTGAAAAAAAACGTTAATGAGGAGTAAAAATGGAAAGAAGAGGATATTGTTGTTATCGTCGCTAAAATTTGAAAAAATAGGGAAAAATGGAGAATTTTTTGGGATTTTTAATTTTTGTAGCGGCAGTTTTTTTAACGACTGTTATAAAATTACTATTAGAGTTTTGGCTGAAAGAGTGAAAAACAAAAGAGCACACAAAAGCTAAGTATAGGTAAGGTATATGAACACGCATTGAGAAAGGAATTTAGGAGAAAGAACAAAAAGAAGAAAAGAAAAAGGAGAAAAAGGATGATTGAGAGAGAATTTATTTCTCTGATATTAAACCTTGCTATTTTAATTCTTGTATTGAGTTTTCCTTTGAGGAAGTTGATAAGATGACTATCATCTTTTTTCTCCGCGTCCAGAACGAAAAAGGTGAATTAAAAGGACGTTTTAGTTTGCGCGGATATGCCGCAGCTGACGGAAATACAAAGAAGATGAATTGCCAAAAAGAAATTGCGGTAATAAATGGGATAAAAGAATTATGATAACATGTGGTACGGTACGTTTGGGTGACTACGAAGGCTAGTTTCAATTAGTTTGAAGAAGCAATTTACTCCGGGACTAGGATTCGAACCTAGACAAAGGGATCCAAAATCCCTTGTGCTACCGTTACACAATCCCGGAATCAAAGGGTGTATTTACTGTGTTAACGAACCACGTTCTCCAATTGTATTTACTAAGCTCGGATCTGAGTTTTTCAGTTTCAATTTCGCTGTCGTATACGCCAAAAACTGTTGAACCGGAGCCTGACATAAGACTTGCGCAACCTAATCCATTTAGAACTTTTTTGATTTTTGCTATTTCAGGATAACCCGGGAAAACAAATTCCTCAAATCTGTTAAAACAATTGCTGAAAACTTCTTTTTTATTAAGAGATCCACTTCTGATAACAGAGATGATTTTATTAACTTTAACTTGATTTGTCAATGGAAATTTGATTTTTTTATATATATCTTTAGTATTAATTCCAAAGTCTGGATTTACAAGGACTATATTTAATTTTCCAATGCCTTTCAGCGGAGTGACAATTTCTCCTATTCCTTCGCATAAAGCTGTTGCGCCTGTTAGAAAAAAAGGGACATCGGCACCGAGTTTTGCGGCAATTTGCTCCAGCTCCTCTTTTGACATTTTTATATTCCACAATTTAACTAAGGCTTTAAGCGTTGAAGCGGCGTCTGAAGAACCACCTCCCAGTCCAGCTTTTATAGGAATTTCTTTTTTTAATCGTATTTTTACACCTTTTTCTGCGTAATGACGCTTTTTAAGCGTTTGCGCCGCTTTATAAACAATATTTTCTTTAGTGGGGGGTAATAAATGCTTATTTTTACATTCAAGTAGAATTTTACTTTCCGTAAGTTCAAAAAAAAGTTCGTCATATAAACTTACAGTTTGCATAACGCTCTTTAAGTTATGGTATCCGTCAATTCTTTTATTTTCAATTTCTAGAAAAAAATTAATTTTTGCCGGCGCTTTTATGTATAATTTCATTTTTTGAATGCTTTAAAAAAGAAACTTTTATTATTTCCGGTATTATAATCGTTTATTGTATTACTAGGTTTGTAGAAATTTAAAAAATTTTGAATAAATGTTATTTGTAAGCGACTATTTTATTATTACAGCAAAAATAATAAATAGTAAATTAAATATACGTTAGACGTATTTATTTTTTAAAATTGCTGGGATATAGAAATTATTTTAAACGAACGGAGATATTTTAGATTAATAGAGATAGTTTTTTTCTATCAAATGTTTGTATTGCGCGCCGCATATAATATTGCTTCTTTCATTGCACTCGCATCTGCTTTATTTTTGCCTGCGATATCGAAAGCTGTTCCATGTCCCGGGGATGTTCTTAGAAAAGGAAGGCCTATTGTAACGTTTACTATTTTTGCGGCGTCAATGCATTTTAAAGCTATCATCACCTGATCATGATACATTGAGCATATCAAATCGTATTGTCCGTTTTTTGTTTTCAACCAAGCGGAATCCACCGCTATAGGTTTTGTTATGTTAATTCCCGATTTTTTTAATATTTTATACGCTGGGAATATAAACTTTTTTTCTTCAAGACCTAAAATTGAGTTGTCACCGGCATGCGGATTTAGACCGCACAAAGCAACTTTTATGTTTTCATTTCCTGTTTTTTTTAGAAAATTTACGCTTAAATTCACCGTTTCGACTATATCTTTTATTTTTATATTTTTAGATATTTTTGCAACAGGAATATGTCTTGTGACCATGACGCTGTGTATATTTCCGCAAACCATCATCATTGCAATTTTTGGGCTTTTTGTAAGAGCGGCAAGCAATTCTGTATGCCCTGGGTATTTTATTCCTGCCATTTTTAATGATTCTTTTGAAACTGGAGCTGTAACGAGAGCTGAAGTTTTTCCATCTTTACAATGGTTTACGGCTTTATAAATCGCAGCGACTGCCACCGCGCCAGCTTTTTTTGACGGATATCCTATTTTTAAAGAGCTGCCCATATTAGAAGACGAAATAAATTCAGTATTTTTAAAATAATCAGAAAAAACGCTGTCGCCGAATATAATGGGACTGCACACTCTTTTTACAGCAGAAAAACTTATAGCCCTCCGCACTACTTCCCAGCCTATACCTGCAGGGTCGCCCAAAGTAATCGCTAAACGCGGTTTAATCATAAAGTTATACGTTATCTAAAATCTTACTACGTTCTCCGTCACCTTTTTACCAAGTCTTATTTATTTTAATGTTTGCTTTTGCACTTAAATTGTCAATATATTCTTTCAAAGCTTTCAATTGTAATAGAGTTTGTGACATTTCAGATATATCGCTTTTGACTTTAGGATTGTTAAGTGTTATTTCTGTGCTTGCGCGTCTTTCTTCAACTTTTATGAAATGGTATCCTTTTTCTGTTTTTACGGGTTCTTTATTATAATTGCCGACGTTAGTGTCAAAAATGATTTTATGCAAACCCGGGAAAATTTTATCAATTTCTTCTACCGTTATTAATCCTGAGTCGCTATTTGACTTATCAGAAGGGTCATCGGAATACTGTTTTGCAACATCTGCAAAAGTCTTTTTCTGAAGTTCTATTTTAACAGTCTCAACTTTTTCTCGTGCCGCTTTTATATCAGAAGCGGTTGCATTTTTAGGACAACTAATAAGAATATGTTTTATTCTTACGCGATTGCCAAACTTTTTCTTAATTATATCGGCGCAAAGTGTAGTAAAAGTGTCTTCGTCTGGAATATTATTGAATGGAGTTAATGGGTTTAAAGTATCTGTAATGCTTATAGGAGCTGTATTTTTATTTTTTGTTTTTGTAATGATTTTATCGTAGAAACTTTTTAACTCGAGTTCCGTAGGCATTCTTACGTTTGAGAATACTACTTTTTGTAAAAGTTCGCCAATTATATATCTTTCTTCAAACATTTTTTCAAAATCTGCAAGTGTCATATTTAAGTCTTTAAGAAGAAGTGAATTAAATTCAGCTTCATTTTTAAATGATTTTTTGATATTATTAATTTCATCTTGAATTTTCTTTTTTGAAATTTGTATTTTTTGTTTTTTTGCTTCTTTTATCAAAAGAAACTCTTTAGTTCTTTCAGCTAAAAAAGAATTCTTAAGTGCTTTAATTTGTTGTTCTGAGATTTGTTCAGCAGGTACATATTTTTTATATAAATTCATGCTCTGGTTAAAATACTTGTTGAATTGCGAGGCAAAAATAGGCTCACCGTTTACTGTAGCCAAAACTTCATCTACGACTTCCGGTGCTGCAAAAGTGTTTAGGGTTATAAAAGTAATTGTAGTTAATACTGCGAAAAGTCTCTTCATTTTTTAATTCCTCTTTAATTTATTTTAAATTTAGCTGAAAAATCCTTTTTTATTTTCAATCGCGTAAGTATCCTAATTTTTGTTAAAGGTGGCAAATCAAACTTTATATAATCGCAAGTCGCTTTCTTTGATATTTTAATGTATTCTACAAATTTTAGTTCTGTTAATCAATTCAATTATACGTGTTGTAAACATGTCATCTAAAATACTCTAAATTAAAACTGCCGCTTAATTTATTCGTATTCGTACTTACTTAAAGTAGAAGAGATTATTAAAATAGACAGTCTGCTTTAAAGCATCGAGTTAAACTAAACGATAATCTAAAAAACTGTTGATATTCAAAAAAGTTAATTGTAAAATACTCGGCATAATTTAACATAATCAAAATTAAAAATTGCGTTATTGTAAATTTATACGTTAAAACGAAACTCTATTATATCTCCATCTTTAACTAAATATTCTTTTCCTTCACTTTTTAGCAGTCCGGCATCTTTTACGGCTTTTGGACTGCCTAGTCGGAATAAATCGTCAAAATTCATAACTTCAGCCCTTATAAAACCCCTCTCAAAATCAGAATGTATCACACCAGCCGCCTGTGGAGCTAATACTCCTTTTTTTATAGTCCACGCTTTTACTTCATCCTCTCCTGCGGTGAAAAATGTCGCAAGGCCGAGTAAGTCGTATCCTGATTTTATTAAGCGACTAAGAGCGGACTCTTTTAATCCTAGGTCTTTTAAAAGAGTTTTTTGGTCGTTTTCAGAAAGCTCGGAAAGCTCTGCTTCAATTTTTGAACATATAGTTATTGCTTGAGAGTGATTCTTTTTGGAATTTTCTTTTACGATTTCCGTGTATTTGTTTTCCGTCGCGGGTAAATCTTTTTCTGAGATATTGCAAACATATAAAACGGGTTTTGCAGTTATTAAAAAAAAATCTTTTAGAATTGTTTTTTCGTGGAAGTCAAGTTCAAGGGTTCTTGCGGGATTTCCTCTATCAAGGTAATTTTTTATCTTTATCGCAAGGTGTTTTTCCTCAAGTATTTGTTTATCGTTAAACTTAGCAGCTTTTTCAAGCCTTTCAAGTTTTTTTGAAATAGACTCTATGTCAGCTAAAATAAGCTCGGTTTCTATAATGTCTATATCTCTTAAAGGATCAATATCTCCCATAACGTGACTAATGTTTTTATCTTCAAAACATCTTATTACGTGAACTGTAGCGACGGTTTTTCTTATATGATCCAAAAATTGGTTGCCTAGCCCTTCCCCACGCGAAGCGCCTTTTACAAGTCCTGCGATATCTACAAATTCTACTGCCGCGTGAAGTTTTCGCTTAGGTTTATAAAGCTCTTCAAGAAAATCTAAGCGTTTATCTGGCACGATAACCACTCCTAGATTTGGACTGATAGTACAAAAAGGGTAGTTTGCTACCTGAGCGCAAGCTTTTGTTATAGCATTAAACAATGTTGATTTCCCTACGTTGGGAAGACCGATAATTCCGAGTTTCATATAATCTTTTATTATGGGTGACGACAAAATATTTGTTAAGTTAATTTCTTATTGTGCCGTTGCCTTTTGCTATATATTTAGTAGTGGTAAGCTCTTTAATTCCCATGGCGCCCCGCGCATGAAGTTTTTGCGTTGAAATGCCTATTTCGCAGCCTAAGCCAAAAATGCTGCCGTCATGGAGTCTGGTAGAAGCGTTTATAAAAACAGCAGCGGCATCTACTTCTGCAGCAAATTTATTTGCAGTTTCTTCGTTATTTGTGATGATAGACTCGGAGTGCATTGAACCGTACTTATTTATATGAGATATTGCTTCTTCTAAAGAATTTACTATTTTAATTGAGAGTTTAAGATCGTGGTATTCTGTATTCCAGTCTTCTTCGCTTGCAGATTTCATTGAGTTTATTATGTTTTTTGAGATATTACACCCTCGCAATTCAACGTTAGCTTCGGTGTAGAGCTTATGGAGTTTAGGCAAAATTGCGTAAGCTATGTCTTTATGAATTAGCAATGTTTCCATTGCATTGCATACGGCGGGCCTTTGGCATTTTGCATTTACAGAAATTTTTACAGCCATATCAATATCGGCGTCTTTATCTACATATGTATGACATAAACCTTTGCCATGCGATAGAACAGGTATCAAAGAATGATTTTTTATGAATTTAACAAGTTCTTCGCTGCCTCTTGGTATTAGCATATCAATAAAATTGTCAAGCTTCAAAATTTCTTGTACGGCTGCTCTATCTGTGGTGTCTATAAATTGTATTGCCCCGGCAGGCATACCCGCTTTTACTCCAGCTTCTCGTATTATTTTCACAAGGATTTTATTTGAGTTTATGGCTTCCGAACCACCTTTTAAGATAACTGCGTTCCCGGCTTTCAAACATAAGGTGGCAGCGTCAACAGTGACGTTAGGACGCGCTTCGTAAATCATTGCTATAACACCTAGTGGTACTCTTATTTTTTTAACATTAAGATCAGCAGTTGGATTAGTTTCTTCAATTACTGTTCCCACAGGATCGCACAAAGAAATAACGTCTTTTATGCCTTTTATCATACTCTCAACGCGTTCTTTTGTCAGGGTCAGTCTATCTATAAGAGACAGAGTTATTCTTGCTTCTTTTGCGGCTTTAATGTCTGTCTCATTATAAGAAAGTATTTCTTTTGTATTTTGCTGCAAGGCCTCAGACATTGCAGATAGTATATTATTTTTCTGGTTTGCATCCATCAAAGAAAGCACCCTCGAGGCTTCCTTTGCCAATATGGCTTTTAGTAATACCGTCTGTTTTATTTCACCGTTTTCCATGTTTTGATTCCTTATCTTTTGAATACATTTCAAAAATGCAGATTAATTTTCAATTAAAGTATTTTCAAGATACATTTTCTCGGGAACTTTACAATTATATTAAAGTTAAACTGGGAAACTAACTTGCATAAGAATTGTATTTTAGTTAGCTGTTTTTTTAATCCAATTTAGAAGTCCGCCGGCGAAGATAATATCTTTTTGTCTTTGTGTTAAATTGTAATTTACTTTTATTTTACTGTTCTTGGCTTTTGCGTAAACAGTTTTGTTTTCTCTGATGATATTTTTAATGTCTTCAAATTCAATTTCGTTGCCGAGTTCAATTTTGTTGTAATCTGACAAGTCGTCAAATGTTAATGGCAGTATGCCGAAATTTATAAGATTTGCAAGATGTATCCTTGCAAAAGATTTTACTAGAACTATTCTTATACCTAAATATCGCGGAGCAAGTGCGGCATGTTCTCTTGAAGAACCTTGTCCATAGTTTTCGCCGCCTATTATAATCCCGTTTGACGTTGATTTTGCTCTTGAAGCGAACTCTTTATCAACTGCCGCGAAAACGTATTCCGATATTGCAGGAAGATTGGATCTCAATGGCAGAATTTTTGCTCCCGCCGGAAGTATGTGGTCAGTTGATATATTATCGCCCACTTTTAAGACTATCTTTCCGTTTAAACTATTGTCTAACGGTACAAATTCGTTTAGCGATTTAATATTAGGTCCTTTTATAACTTCTACATTTGAGCCGTCTACTGGCGGCAGTTGGAAATGTGCGTCATCAATTAAAAACTTTTCCGGCATTTCTATTAACGGTTTTTTATTAAAATAGTTCGTCGGATCAGTGATCTCTCCCGTTAAAGCTGCGGCAAGAGCGACTTCCGGAGAACATAGATATATTTGGGCGTTTTTTGTTCCGCTTCTGCCTTCAAAATTTCTGTTAAAAGTTCTAAGAGACACTGCACCGCTTTTAGGAGCTTGTCCCATTCCTATGCACGGACCGCACGCGCTTTCAAGGATTCTGGCACCGCTTTCTATAATGTGAAATAATGCGTCTGAATTAGCAAGCGTGGCGAGGACTTGTCTTGAACCGGGTGAGATGACAAAACTTACATTTTTATTTATTTTTTTGCCTTTTAAAGTTTCTGCCGTCAAAAGCATATCTGCAAGCGACGAATTTGTACACGAACCAATACCTACCTGATCTACTTTTATACCTTTTAGATCTTTGACTTTTTTTACCTTATCAGGCATGTGCGGGGCAGCAATCAGCGGCTCTAAAGTATTTAAATTTATTTCAATTTCTTCATCGTAAGTCGCATTTTCGTCAGGTTCAATTCTTACCCAACTTGCTTTTCTGTCTTGTTTTTCTAGGAAATTTCTTGTTATGTCATCGGACGGGAAAATACTTGTAGTTGCGCCAAGCTCAGTTCCCATATTTGTAATTGTTGCTCTTTCCGGCACAGATAAAGTTTTAACCCCTTCGCCTGAGAATTCGTATATTTTTCCTCTGCCGCCTTTAACGCTTTGAAGTCTTAAAAGTTCAAGAATTATGTCTTTTGCGCTTACCCAGTCTCCCAATTTGCCTTTAAGATTTACTTTAACTATTTTAGGCATAATTATGTAAAAAGGCTGGCCCGCCATAGCGCAGGCGACATCAAGTCCACCGGCTCCGAAAGCAAGCATGCCTATTCCTCCACCTGTTGGTGTGTGAGAGTCTGAACCTGTCAAAGTCATTCCGGGAACGCCGAATCTTTCAAGGTGCACCTGATGGCATATACCGTTGCCAGCAGGCGAAAAAATTATTCCGTACTTTGCTGCTATAGTTTGTAAAAATTTATGATCATCAGCGTTTTCAAATCCTGATTGTAAAGTGTTGTGGTCCACGTAACTTACCGAAAGTTTTGTTTTTACTTTTGGAACGCCCATAGCTTCAAATTGTAAATACGCCATAGTGCCTGTGGCGTCTTGCGTTAAAGTCTGGTCTATTCTGAGTCCGATTTCATGTCCTATTTCCATTTTTCCGCTTAATAGATGTTGAGAGATAATTTTTTTTGCAACGTTCATTTTATGCCTCTTTTATATGTTAATTTATATGTATTTGTTATTTATAGGAGTAGTGAAATATCACAACATCTATTTTACTATATCCCGAAAATATGTTCAATATTAAATGCCGTAGTTGGTAGTATTAACCGTAACAATTGTAACCATTGTGGAAAACAAGTTTGGAATTGAAAATAATATAATAATATAATTATTTATTTATTGATAATTAAGTTGACAAAATAAAAAATAACTAGTATTTTAACAGTGTATTGTTAACTGTCAACGAGTATAAGTGTGAATTAGCGATAGAAATTGAAAATTTTGCGATGCTGAATTTTAAAATAAAGTCTTAAGGAGGAAGTTATGGCAGTCAAAGTAGGTATAAATGGTTTTGGGCGTATAGGACGTTTAGTGTGTCGCGCCGCGCAAGGAAGAAATGACATTCAGATAGTTGCCGTCAACGATTTAATCAGTGTTGAATATATGGCTTATATGTTAAAATATGATTCAGTTCACGGCGCTTTTAAAGGAACTGTTGAGGTTAGGAACGGCAATTTAGTCGTCAACGGAAATACTATTCGTGTAACCGCGGAGAAAAATCCTGCAGATTTGAAATGGTGCAATGTAGATGCTGAATATGTTGTGGAATCTACCGGATTATTCCTTTCTAAGGAAAAAGCTCAAGCGCATATTGACGCAGGCGCGAAGTATATTGTTATGTCTGCTCCTTCTAAAGATGATACTCCTATGTTTGTCTGCGGAGTAAATTTAGATTTATATAAAAAAGGCACGCAGTTTGTATCTAACGCTTCGTGTACGACAAATTGTTTAGCTCCTATTGCTAAAGTTCTAAACGATAATTTTGGCATTGTTGATGGCTTAATGACTACGGTTCACGCTACTACGGCTACCCAAAAGACAGTTGACGGGCCGTCTGTTAAGGATTGGCGAGGCGGAAGAGCGGCGGCCGGCAATATTATTCCATCTTCTACCGGGGCGGCCAAAGCTGTGGGAAAGGTAATTCCTCAGTTAAACGGAAAGTTAACAGGCATGGCGTTTCGTATTCCTACTCTTGATGTTTCAGTCGTTGATTTGACGGTTAATTTGGCAAAATCTGCCTCTTACGACGAAATTAAGAGTGCTATGAAGTCGGCTTCCGAGAATGATCTCAAAGGTATTTTAGGTTACACTGAAGATGAAGTTGTATCCTCAGATTTTGTAGGTGACGCGCGTACTTCTATATTTGACGCGAAAGCAGGGATAGCTTTGACGAATAAATTCGTTAAAGTTGTTTCGTGGTATGATAATGAGTGGGGTTATTCTAATAAAGTTTTAGATTTGATTGCTTATATGAAAAAAATAAATGAATAATTTAGAACCAAATAATATTGATAACTGTTGATAAATAAATGTTTGCGGTATTAAAGCGATAAATCCCAGTTTTATTGAGAGAGTAAACTGTAAAAGCACCCATGTGGAAAGTTTTTTGCAGTGCGGTTTTTTCAGTTTTAACTTTTGATGAGGTAAAAAATGAAAAAGACACTTAGCGATATTGATGTGAAAGAGAAGAAAGTCTTAGTTCGCGTTGACTATAATGTTCCTCTTGATGCAAATCTTAAAATAACAAACGATAAAAGAATAGTCTCAACTCTTCCAACTTTGAAATATCTTTTAAATGAAAATGCCGCGATAATTCTTATGGCTCATCTAGGAAGACCAAAAGGAAAAATTGTTTCTGAAATGAGTTTGAAACCTGTTTCAACTCGTTTAAGTGAGCTTTTGGATAAACCAGTTAAGTTTATAGGTGGCGATTGTGTAAGTGTACAATCCCGAAAAGCAGCAGCTGATTTAAGGCCGGGCGAAGTGCTTTTATTAGAGAATCTCAGATTTCATCCTGAAGAAGAAGGTAGATCTATATCAGGTGAAAAAGATAAAAATGCAATGGAAGCGTTTGCGAAAGAGCTTGCTTCAATGGGTGAAATTTTTATTCAAGACGCTTTTGGTACGCTGCACAGGTCTCATGCTTCAACGGCAGGTATTGTAAAATATGTTAAAGGCGCGGGAGTAGGATTTCTTGTTGAGAAAGAGTTAAAATTTTTAGGAGAGGCACTTGAAGATGCAAGAAAACCTTTTTTGGCGATTCTTGGCGGAGCGAAAGTATCGGATAAGATAAGCGTTATAGAAAATCTTTTGAATAAAGTTGATGCAATTATAGTCGGCGGAGCAATGGCTTATACTTTCTTGAAATCGCGTGGGATTAATATCGGATCTTCTTTAGTTGAAAACGATAAGCTTGATTTATCCGTTGAGCTTTTTAAGAAAGCTAAAGATAGAAGAGTTGATTTTTTGCTTCCCCTTGATCATATAGTTACAAATAAAGTGGATTTTGAGAGTAAGCAAGTTCCGTGTGAGGCAATTGTGAAAGTTACTGTTGACGAAGCGATATCTGAAGGATTTATGGGAGTTGACATAGGAATAAAGTCAATAAATAAGTTCTCGGAAATAATTAAGTCTGCAAAAACTATACTCTGGAATGGGCCGCTTGGAATATTTGAGATAAATGAATTTTCTAAAGGAACGGTTGAAATCGCAAAACTTGTGGCGGAAGCAACTGACAAAGGGGCAATATCTGTGGTCGGTGGAGGAGATTCTGTAGCGGCGGTTAAGAAAGCAGGAGTAGATAAAAGAATAAGCCATATTTCTACGGGCGGCGGTGCTTCTTTGGAATTCCTTGAAGGCAAAGAGCTTCCGGGAATTGCTGCTATACCTGACAGATAGACGAAACTTTATCGGCGATGAAACATTAGTAATACTTAGTTTATTAAACTAAAATCCTTATTGTAAAATAATAAATTTGGTGTTTCTTTTTTATAACTTTAAAACTATGAGTGTGTTATTTTTTGCTTTAAAATTTTTTCATTATGTGGTATGCGTTGGCTTGATTATTATAGTTATTCTTCAAGCGGGAAAAGGTGGAATTGTGAGCGGACGGGGTATTTTTGTAAGCGGTGGTGGCTCGGATCAAATTTTTAATGCTCCTTCTGGAATGGCTTTTATAAATAAAGTGACTATTTTTATGCTCTGCGTATTTTTCTGTACATCTTTACTCCTTGCAAGATTCTCTGCGAATATAAATGAAGACTCAGTTGTTAGAAGCATATCAGATGTTCCTGTAAGAGTTTCAGCGGAATCTGCAAACAGTTAAAGTATGACGTGATGTTGATTTGCTGGGGTGGCGGAACTGGCATACGCGCACGTTTGAGGGGCGTGTCCTTAACCGGATGCGGGTTCAATTCCCGCCCTCAGCATTATATATAATAGACATATTTCAGAGGGCGCCAATTCACCAGCGTTAATATACATAGATGCATTTTAGTGTGACTGATGAACTTTCGCGGGTGTAGTTCAGTGGTAGAACGTCTCGTTGCCAACGAGAAGGTCGTGGGTTCAAGTCCCATCGCCCGCTTTTTTGATCAGACAAGTTTTACGATATATCAGGATATTCTTTAAAGACAGCTTTATTGATTTGTTCTAAGGGAGTTCTCCAAATCTTTAAGTCTTTTCTAATACGTTCACACTCTATTTGTTGTTTATCAGTCCATTGTGAACAATCTATAAGCAATGCTGAAATTATATATGTAGTTTGAATGTTTAACAACGGCTCCAGTGCAATGCCTATTACTCTTTTTATATTCATTTCAGGTTTTTCAGAAACAAATTTTGATTTTAAACACATTCCATACTTTTCTAAACAAAATTTAATTTTGTATCTATAGACTTCATATGGCTCAGCTGATTGTTTTTGCAACTGTAAAAAAAAGTAAATTTGTTCATTGTTATTATCTATTAGTCCAAGCGTTTCATAAATCTTTAAATTATCAGTTATCGTGGGGGGGGTTATTGTTGGGTATGGATATGAATTAATTGCGTCTTCTATTCCTTTGGACAAAACTCTCCTCGCTGTTCTGTTTTCTAAAGCCATATATCTAATCGCACCTTCGTGCGTGCTAAGATCGGGCTCTAAAATTGCAGTTCCATTTAGTATGTTTTTTGCTGTTCCTCGTATTAATTTATCCCATATATAACTAATTTTATTAGCTTGTTTTTTTGCCAGATATTCAGGACTTTTTTTAAATTCTTCCCAATCTTCTTCTGCAAACATAAGCGTATCAGAATTTTTAAACTTCTCGTATTCGTCCATATTTAAAAAAGTGTGCCTATTCCTCTCTTTGTCAAAATTTTTGACATAATTATATAATAAATCTTCCTCGCCTGTATAAATTAAAGTTGATTTAAATTTTCTAATAAATACTTCCTTTTCTTCAAGATAGTCAACGAAATCTCTCAATGTATCTAATTCTCTTGAAATAAAAGTGAAGGAAAAGTTGTCAAATACATGGGCGAATGTTTTGCTTTTATCATAATCGGTGGTAAAAAACAATGATTCCCCCATCATAGATTCATATTCATAAAGATCTGTTGAAAATTGCAGACTGCTTGTGCATTTACCTCCGAAAAATTTCTTGCAAGCTTCTGTTGCCCCGTTAGCTATACAAATCAGGTGAATTTTCATATTTTTACTAGAGGGAATAGATATAGGCAGCTTTTGAGTGCACTTTGGATCTAAAAAAATCTCGTTTGGGAAGTTTCTAATTCTATATTCGGCTCCTCTTAATTGCTTTATAGATTTTAAAATTGCTTTTTTATGCCATCTTTCCCAAGCTAGACTTAAATCTTTTGGAATATCAAGTTTTGGTCCTTTGTCTGAAAGTTTTATGCATTTCAAAGGTATTACTTTTGAATCGTCAAATTTTATTTTTTTGTCTGAAAATATTAAAATATGATTGTCGCAGACAACTAGTAAATCAGTTAATTCTTTTCCTTTTTCATAATATACATTCGGATAACTCCACAACTTGAGAAAGATATTTTTTCCTAATCGCGCTAGTTTCCTTTCGCTTTTATTTGTTCCTTCTGATTTTTTTATTTCCATAACACCTCCTTTTACAGAATGATTTTGATTCTATCATATTTCATTTTTCATTGTTCAAGAGTTATTTATTTTATAATATATGTATTTATATTATAAAAGCGGTTTTAGTGTGAAAACTTCACATTATTTAAGTTAAAAGCTAGTCGGTTTTAAGAACGACTGGTTTACGGTGCTTTACTCATTTATAGCGATTTTTATGCAACTAAATATAAATATTTAATTTGTTTCATAATGATTTAATGGTTTTGTAGATTTTATATTTTTGTATTATTAATAAATTGGGATATTATATATCAACGAGATTTGTACTAAAATTAAATATGTATTTTTTGACAATCATCGCTGATTCAGTTTCCCGACAACAATGTATAGATAAAGCTTAAAGTTATGGGGTTTGAATATATGACGGGCAGGTTAGCTGAGAAAGAATTTAATGCATGTTCTTTTAGAAAGAATATTTTTTTGAATTCGCTGAAAAATTCCAGCGGTAAAATTAAATATAGAAGATATTTAGGTTCCCCTTTGAGGTATCCGGGAGGCAAAAGTCTTGCAGTAGGTCTGGTAGTTGAATTAATACCTGATAATATTAAAAAACTTGTTTCCCCATTTTTTGGCGGAGGTTCTATTGAAATCGCTTGCAGCAAAGAGCTGGAAATGGAAGTTATAGGCTATGATGTTTTTGATATTTTGATTAATTATTGGCAGGTACAGATACATAAACCGCGGAAATTATATAAAAAATTGAGTAAACTTAGTCCTACAAAAGAGAACTATTTAAGAATAAAAGAAACGTTAAAAAAATATTGGAATAAAGAAGTCGTTTTAAATAGTTTGGATTTGGCAAGCTTCTATTTTTTTAATTATAATTTGTCTTACGGGCCTGGTTTTCTTGGTTGGATGTCTTCTATTTATCAAGATGAGAAAAAATATAAGACTACGCTTGACAAGGTTAAAAATTTTGCTCCTAAGAATCTAGCTGTCTTTTGTGATACGTTTGAAAATACTATACCAAAGCATAAGAACGATTTTCTATATTGCGACCCGCCGTATTTTTTAGAAGGTGACAGCAAAATGTTTAAAGGTATTTATCCGCAGAGAAATTTTCCCGTGCACCATAAAGGTTTTAATCATGATTTATTATGTGAGTTATTGAAAAGTCATAAGGGCGGTTTTATTTTATCTTATAATGATTGTAGCGACATTAGAGAGATGTATAGGGATTATGAAATCGTTAAGGT
Organism: Endomicrobium sp.; assembly: GCA_031272265.1. GTDB lineage: Bacteria > Elusimicrobiota > Endomicrobiia > Endomicrobiales > Endomicrobiaceae > Endomicrobiellum. The sequence continues at coordinate 30,629 of JAISUD010000015.1, forward strand.
ACAATGGCAGTATACGTTAGGACAGGGCGAAAAAAGGATAGGGAAAAATAGAATAAAAAGTGGGACGAACAGCAATATTAAAAGATCACATGAAATATTAATTTTGGGAGTATGAATGATATATAAAAAACGGGCGATGACGACTGAAAAAGCAAGAAAATGTCAGAAAGCAGGGTAATGACGACGCAAAAGAATTCGCGCGTTTGATAGGTTTAAAAGGTGATTACAGGAATGATTTAAAAGCAAAGAAAGATGTAGTTGATTTTAATGGTGATGCACATTCTATAAAAAGTGGGCAAAGTTATTGGCAAATATTTTTATACAGTGGCAGCAGATTTGAAACTGATAGTAGTTTTAAAACTATGAATGGCATAGGTCAAATTATTTTAGATTGCATAAATGCAATTCCAAGTGATAGAACACAGTATTAACAAAGCAAGATTGATTGTAAAAATAAAATAGCGGTTTTTATGGTGAAACTGAGAGAAAAATTGCAAGACAAGTATAGATTTGAAACATTTTTAAGAAAGGCTATTTTTGAAGGTACGCAGGTTAGTTATTTGACAGTAAAACAAAATGGTAAATTTCACGTGTTTTGGCATGACGAAGTTATAAAAGTATTTTTAAATAAATTTGTGGTTACAAATTCTGGAAGCGTTAAAGGGTCAATTCCAAATCAAAAAGTTTTGTTTAAAATTGACGGGAAAAATTGCGGCGAAATTGAAATGAGAAACGGCGAACGCCACCATCATAAAGAAATGAAGTTTAGGCTTCATAAAAATAAGATATTCAATCTGCTAGTTTGTAATATAAAAGATACGAAAGATTATAATGCGGATAAAAAAATAGTTGTCTATGGAAAAGCGATTAAAAAAATTATCAAAAAGAATTAGGATGAAGTATATGATCACTTCTCTTTTTTTTTATTGTACGTTTTATAAAAATTTATAGATTAAAAATTTTTGAAAAAGGTTATTTATGTTGCCAAAAGTTGTTATAGTAGGCAGGCCTAATGTAGGTAAATCTACTCTTTTCAACAGGTTTATAGGTAAAAGAAAAAATATTGTTCACGAAATGTCCGGCACTACAAGGGATAGGAACGATTATGAAGTTCTTTGGAAGGATAAGAAGTTTATTATTACCGATACTGCAGGCTGGAGCGCAGATGTTTCGTCACTTTCAAAGAATATGTCTCGCCAGATAGATATTGCTATTGAAGAGGCAAATATAGTATTGTTTGTTGTGGACGGCAAGGCGGGCGTTCATCCGGTGGATTTTCAAATTGCCCGCAGACTTAGGCTTAGTCAAAAAAAAATAATTCTTGTTGTAAATAAAATAGATGGCCAGGCGGAAGAAGTAAAAGGATATGAATTTTATGAACTCGGCTTTAAGAATATAATTTTCGTCTCTGCAAACCACGGCAGATGCATACATGACTTGTTAAATGAAATCTGGGAAAATATAGAATGTGATAGAGAAACGAAAGAGACAGGAGAAATATTGAAAATTATTATTGTCGGAAGACCGAATGCAGGAAAATCCTCTTTTATTAATACTGTTGCTAAGGAAGAGAGAAGTATTGTTCACGATATTCCCGGTACGACAAGGGACTCGGTGGCGGTACATGTCCAAGTTGAAGATAGAGATTATATTTTAATAGATACTGCCGGACTCCGCGGAGGTGGTAAGACTAAAGACGATATGGAATATTTGTCGTCTTTGAATACGAGTTATGCTATTGAAGATGCCGATGTTGCTGTTTTGTTTGCGGACGCTTCGCAGGGTATAGGAGACAATGATATTAAAATCGCAAGACTTTTGCTTGAAAAAAAGAAGCCGGTCGTTATAGCTATTAATAAATGGGATATAATGGAAGGAAAAGAAGAAACCGCGAAGCGTTTCACGGGGCAAATAAGAAAAAGAGTAAAATTTATGAGTTGGGCGGATATTATTTTTATATCCGCGAAAACAGGGCAGAGATTAAATAAAGTGTTTAAAAAAGCAGAAGCGGTTTTTGAACAATATTCAAGGAGACTGAAACAAGACGAACTCAATGGCGTCATAAAAGATGTTGCAGGAAGAAAACCTTATGTAAGTAAAGGTAAAACTCTAAAACTTAAAGAGTGCTCTCAGGTGGCTTCAGAACCGCCTGTGTTTATTTTTTCAGTGAATGATATAGCGCTTGTACATTTCTCTTATAAAAGATTCCTTGAAAACTCTTTAAGAGATAAATTCGGCTTTTGCGGCACTCCTATAATCTTAAAATTCAAAAGGTATTATAAAAAGGTAGGGATAAATTAAAATGTTGATAAAAATCTTATATGTTATTCTTGCGTACTTGTGCGGTTCAATTCCCTTTGCATATATTATTGCAAAGGTAGTTGGTAAAATTGACATACGCGAATTTGGTTCGGGCAATTCAGGAGCTACAAATATTTTCAGAGCATTAGGGAAAGGCCCGGCGATTTTAACGTTTATAGCCGACACTCTAAAAGGTTTTGTTCCTGTATATTTTGCAAAGTTTATAGATGAGCGTTCTTTTTATATTTTAATTGTTGCCACCGGTATGATTATAGGACATATATTTACGGTATTTTTGAAATTTAAAGGTGGCAAAGGCATTGCTGTAGGAGGAGGAGCGCTTTTAGCTTTCATGCCTCCTATAGGATCCCTGATAATATATCTGATTTTTGTTTTAGTGTTTGTGTCTTCAGGCTATGTCTCTTTAGGTTCAATATGCGCGGCTTTAATTTTTCCTTTAGTGTCTTATTTCTTAGGATATACTGAATTAAAGTGTGTGATCTTTACCTTCATTATAGCTCTTTTGATTGTTTATGCGCACAGAACAAATATCAAGAGATTGAAGGAAGGCTGTGAGAATAGGTTTGAAATATTTAAGAAGAAAAAATCGCGCTGAAATTTGCGTTTTATATTTATAAAAGTTTATGGGATCAAATCATCTCACTCTTTTTTTTGGGGAAGACGGTTTTTCTTTGGTAAATGTATGTATAGATAATAGTTCAAGAGTGGTCACGTTGAATTTGTATATGACAGATAAATTGGACGCTTTTATGTAGGACGGGAAGATCTGCTTGAAACTGCCGGCCACTGATAGTACACAAACACGTATTTTAAATTGGATTCAAAAAATATACGCTCGCGTTGTTTTATATTTTCAGCTCTAAAATTCTAAAAGTGTAATTATAGGTGGATTAATGACAAAAAATGATATAGTAGCAGCATTGTCAAAAGTTTTGAGCTCAAAGAAAGAGGCGCATAAGGCAGTAAATAAAGTTTTTGAGGAGATAACAAATTCCTTGAAGAATGGCGGTAAAGTTGTTATAACCGGTTTTGGGAGTTTCAATGTATTTGAGACAAAAATAAAAAAAGGAAGAAATCCTAAAACAGGCGAGAAACTTTTTATCGCTCCTATGAAAAGAGTAAGATTTAGACAATCTAAGAATTTTTTAACTGATATTAAGAGATAGCAAATGCTTGAAGTTCCGCCGCTGCCTGATAAGGAGTATTTTACCATAGGTGAAGTCTCTCAGATAACGTTTGTTCCAAAGTATACTTTAAGGTATTGGGAAAGCGAGTTTAATCTGCTGCGTCCTGTTAGAAAAAGTTCAGGTCAAAGAAGGTATAGCGCACAAGAAGTAGAGTTAGTTTTTAAGATTAAGGATTTGCTATATAATAAAAAATATACGATTAAAGGCGTTAAAAAATATCTGACAGGCGGTAAGCGTAAAAAACTAGTAGACTTACAGACAAATTTAGGTTTAGATTTGGAACATATGCCGGATTCTAAATTTTTAAGAGATATAAAACATGAGCTTAAACATGTTTTAAAGCTTTTAAAAGTGTAAATATGAGGATATTAACGCGCCATTGATGTTGTTAGATTGTTATTATGGTGTTGATTTTATTTCTTGTCGGGGTGTAGCGCAGGTGGCTAGCGCACTCCCTTGGGGTGGGAGAGGTCGCTGGTTCAAATCCAGTCGCCCCGATTTTGAAATAATATTGTGATTTAAATGAGAGAGGCAATGACTAGTTTTGGCGCTTTTGCCTAAGAGAAATTATTTTGAATTTATATTAAGATATTTAAAATTTTTACTAGTTTTTATTGTACTTTCTATAATTCCGTTGTTATTTATTTTAAGTGTCAATCTCACCTAAATGATATGAATAAAAAAGCTCAGAAAGTTGTAAAAGAGTGGATTGAAGAAAGACTGGATATTTCAGAAGTAAAAAAGTAAATTGAAGAAGAAAGGGTAGATATTTTAAAAGAAGTACTGAAAGTAATAAATTCTGAGCGCTTACAGAAATGGATTGAAGAGGAAGGGAAAAGACTGAAAGGACTAGATGTAAAAGAATTGTTGTCAAAAATCATTCAAAATGTAACCGCTGAGGATTTTTGTATTTATATTATGGAGCATGAAGATAGTTCAACTAAAATTTATGCGTCTTTTGAAAGGATTTTGGATCGTATTAACAATTTAAATAAATGCAAGTTATATACTTGGTTGTTAATAAAGGTTACATTTCTTGCAGTATTTATTTGTTTATGTGCTTTCTTTTCTTGCAATTTTCAACAGATTTTTATTATTGTTATCTTTTAATATAGGATTGTTAATAACTTTTATACTATCATCTATTTTGATTTTGTCGTGATCTATTTTACTAGCAGACGGTATATATTATCTGACGTCATATTTTATGGGATATTATTACCCTAAAATTTTACTGGCAATTGTTGTGGCAGGTATAGAAGGTTTTATATCTTTGTTGGTAAACATATTTAAGAAGATTCCTAGGGAGAATATTATTATTGAATATTCTGTGTAGGAAAAAGTGAGGATTTTGATTCTATTCGTTTATTAGTTTATCAACATTCTGTTGAGTAAAATTTATATGGCGTTGTTGATGTACAGCGTGGGGCTTATTTGCGCACCAGTGCTAATGAGATAATGAACATAAATATGGTGATATAAATATAGGGATTGATAAAAACGGCGCAGGAGATCTGCCTCAGACTTGCAGAAAGGGCAGCGGATAAAAGCCGAAGCGAATGTATAGAGATTAAAATTATTGAATGAGATAAAGTGAGTGTTCGGCGTTTGAGAGTTATTACGAATGAAAAAACAGAGAATTAAGTTTTTATGTCGACAGTGCGGATACGATTGTGCTCAATGGCTCGGCAGATGCCCGTCTTGCGGAGCATGGAACAGTTTTACGGAAGAAAAGTTTTCAGAACCTGCCGGGAAGACGCATTTTGTTTCTAAACAGCTTGCCGGTTTTTCGTCTGAAGTTTTAAAGTTAAAAGAGATTTCAATTAAAGATTTTTCAAGGTACAGGACCGCAATAAAGGAATTTGACAATGTAATAGGTGGGGGAATTGTTCCCGGTTCTTTAATACTTTTAGGAGGAGCCCCGGGAATTGGCAAGTCTACACTTATGCTGCATATATCAAATGCTTTGGGCAGCAAAAACAAAATTCTTTACGTATCGGGCGAAGAGTCTCTTTCTCAGGTTAAATCGCGCGCTGAACGCCTTAAAATAGAAAAAGATAATATTTTTCTATTTTCTGAAACAAATCTTCAAAATATTATAACCGCTGTAGATAAAATACAGCCCAACTTTTTAGTTGTGGATTCAATCCAAACGACTTATCATCCTGAGATTTCAAGCGCTCCCGGCACGGTTGTGCAGGTTCGTGAAACGGCAGCGGAGTTTTTAAGAATCGCCAAATCAAAAGATATTGCTGTGTTTCTTTTAGGACATATTACAAAAGAAGGCGATTTGGCAGGTCCTAGGGTTTTAGAGCATATTGTTGATACTGTATTGTATTTTGAAAATGAGCGGGCGCATAAATATAGAATCTTGAGGGCTTTCAAAAACAGATTTGGACCTACAAGCGAGATTGGAATTTTTGAGATGAACTCTTGGGGACTGTCCGAAATTTCAAATCCGTCTCTTGTTTTTTTAGGAGAACGTGCTTTAAACTCCGCTGGAAATGCCATAACCGTCTCAATGGAAGGAACAAGACCTTTTCTTTTGGAAGTGCAGGCTTTAACTTCAAGAACTGCTTTCGGCTTGCCGCGCAGAATGGTATCAGGTTATGACGCAAACCGTGTTACGATTCTTATAGCAGTTTTGGAAAAGAAACTGAATATGCCTTTTGGAATGCAGGACGTTTTTGTGAATATAGCAGGCGGGGTAAAGATTAAAGAAACTTCCGCGGATTTGTCAGTCGCTTGCGCCATAATGTCTGCAAGTGTAGGTTTTATTTGTCCCAGAGATATAATAGTTTTTGGGGAAGTCGGTCTTTCCGGTGAAGTTCGTTCTGTGTCTTTTGCTATGGAACGGATATGTGAAGCGGAAAAACTTGGTTTTAAAAAAGCGATAATACCGAAAGGCAATTTAAAGAATTTATCGTATAAAGGTGCAATGGAAGTAATCGGGACTGAGACTATTGACTCCGCAGTTAAATTTTTAAGAGCTTAATAGTCATCGTGAAAAAATACCGTTCTTTTTTGCAGAAAAGATAAAACGCCTAAAGCAAGACACAACTATAGCAGAGAAATTGTTTCTTATTGTTATTGGAGGTGCAGTTTATGTTAGCGGCGTTATGAATATGCTTAGTCAATTTGTGCCGAAAAATTTTATTTTTTATTTCGGACAGTCTGGTTAATATATTTTTGTCGCGTCGCCTATCTTAACGTTATTTTCCAAAAATATGTTTAGAAAGAAAATTAGTGCTAACGCCGCCGCTTTGAAATTTTTCATTCGCCATAATTTTACTGTGGAGGGAAGAAGTATTTTTAATACCCTCTATTTCAACTTCTCCTAAAGCTCTTTGCATTTTTATAATGGCTTCTTTTCTGTCTTTCCCAAAAGCGATAATCTTTGCGATTAAACTGTCGTAAAAAGGCGGTATTGTATAACCTGAATAAACATGCGTGTCCAGTCTTATTCCGGGACCCCCCGGCAAAAATAATTTGCCGATTTTTCCCGGTGAAGGAATGAAGTCTCTGTCGGGATCCTCGGCATTTATTCTGCACTCTATGGCGTGACCTTGAATTTTGATTTTCTCAGAGTCAATAGAGAGTTTTTCTCCTGCTGCGAGTTTTATTTGCTCTTTTACCAGATCTATGTCTGTAAGCATTTCAGTAACAGGATGCTCTACTTGAATTCTGGTGTTCATCTCCATAAAGTAAAAATTGCCTTTCTTATCCACTAGAAACTCTATCGTTCCCACAGTGGAGTATTTTATGGCCGCTGCGGCATTTTTTGCCGCTTTGCCCATTTTCTTCCTCAAAGCTTCACTGATTATAGGAGAGGGACTTTCTTCAACGAGTTTCTGATGTCGTCTTTGTATGGAGCAGTCTCTTTCCGGAAGATAAATGCTTTTTCCGTACTTATCCGCAACTATTTGAAATTCTATGTGATGGGGTTCTTCTATATATTTTTCCATGTACACTTCGGGATTTCCAAAAGCAGCTTTTGCTTCTGTTTGAGCCGTGATTATAGAATTTTGCAGAGTTTCTTCGGAGATGACTATTCTCATGCCTTTCCCACCGCCGCCCGCAGTTGCTTTGATAATGACGGGATATCCTATTTTTTTTGCCATACTGAAAATTTCAGGGTCATTGACATTAATGGGATTTTCCGAACCGGAAAGTATGGGAATACCTGAATCTTTCATCAGTTTTATAGCGGTAATTTTGTCGCCCATTTGTTCTATTGCTTTTGTTGAAGGGCCTATGAATTTGAGCCCGCAAGTTTCGCAGACTTCCGCAAAATAGGTGTTTTCAGCTAGGAATCCGTATCCGGGATGAATTGCGTCTGCACCTGAAATTTCTGCAGCCGCTATAATACTTGGTATATTTAGATAGCTTTCAGAAGCGCTTGTGCTGCCGACACATATAGCTTTGTCAGCAAGTTTTACGTGCATGCTTTCTCTGTCAACTTCTGAATGTATAGCTACGGTTTTGATAGCCAGCTCTCTGCACGCTCTTATGATTCTGCAGGCTATTTCTCCTCTATTTGCAATCAGGATTTTTTCAAACATCTTATCTCCTATTTTTAAGCACGATTTGAAATTCCAGTAAAATATTAGAGCCGCGCACATGGCGCAGCCCTGCATTGTATTTATATTAACTGTTGTTATCTGCGTCGCCGTCCGCGTTATCTACTAAGAACAATTCTTGTCCGTACTCTACCGCTTGACCGTTTGAGACTAAAACTTTTAATATTTTGCCTTTAGCGTTAGAATGCACATCTTTAATGATTTTCATAGCTTCTATTTGTCCTATTTTTTGCCCGACAGTTATATTATCTCCTTCTTTAACAAATGGATACTTGTCATTGTTTTGAACGCTGATAAAAGTACCTACCATTGGTGACTTAATATAAGTGGGCGGTAATTTCTCTTCTTCTTTTTTGTCTTCCTTTTTCTCTTCTTTATCTTTGTCTATAATGACTGTCTCACTTGCTTTATCTGTTGCTGTCATAGTCGCGTCACTTTTTTTAAAGTATATATAGTATTTGTCGTTTTGATAGCGCATTTCCTCAATGTCCGTATTTTTTGTTGATTTTAAAAATTCTTTAATTTCCTGCAGATCCATTTTAGCCTCGTTATTGTTGCTTTTGCGGACAGCATTTAAAATCGGATAATCTGTCCGATTCCAGAATTATTTATGCTCTTTCCACGTATTCCCCAGTTCTTGTGTCAACTTTTATTTTATCGCCTTCTTTAATAAAGAGAGGCACGCGGATATTCGCGCCGGTCTCAAGTTTGGCTGTTTTCGTCATATTGGAAACGGAATCGCCCTTGATTCCCGGTTCTGCCTGCGCTATTGTCATTTCCATGATTATAGGCAGCTCTATGTTTATAAGTTCGTTTTCCAGATATATTGCCTCAATTTCTAGATTTTCTTTGAGAAAGTTTATTGTTTCTCCTAAAATTTCTTTTGGAACTGTTATTTGTTCGTAAGTGTCCATATCCATAAAATTGAAGTTTTTACCGTCCTTATATAAAAATTGCTTTTTGCGTTTTGTAATATTTAATGTTTCAAATTTTTCGCCCGACTTGAATGTACGTTCAATAATACAGCCTTTTTTAAGATGCCTGAGTTTTACGCGCATAACGGCGCCGCCTTTGCCAGGTTTATGATTTTGAAACCATGCAATCTGATAAGGTTCTCCGTCCACTAAAATATTAAGTCCGTTTCTAAAGTCCGACGTTGATAACGTTGATAACATTTTTATCTCCGAATCAGTACTCTGCTGAAGTCAAGACTTTGCAGTCGTTTTCTTTTATTAGTACTGTGTCTTCAATTCTTACGCCAAATTCACCCTTGATGTATATGCCAGGCTCCACCGTGACCACCATATGCGTTAAAAAAACACCTCCAGCTGTTGATGATAAAGTAGGCGTTTCGTGAATTTCTATGCCTACTCCGTGTCCAGTAGTGTGAATAAAATTCTCTTTGTATCCGGCTGTTTCTATAATATTTCTTGCTGTTTTATCTGCCCACGATATAGGCAGTCCTGCTTTTATTTCTTTTAAAACGGCGTTTTGAGAGTTTTTTACAATATCCCAGACTTTTTTATAGTTACTGTTTTCAGATTTTCCTAAGAAATAGGTGCGCGTTAAGTCAGAACAATAGCCGTTGTATGTGCAGCCTATGTCTATGATTATTATATCGTTTTCGGCTATTTTGCGTTTTGAACTAATATGATGAGGGTTGGCAGAATTGTCGCCTGAAGCGATTATAGGTGTAAAGCTCTGCATCACTTTGTTTTTGGCAAATAATTCAAGTATCCTGTAATGTACGTCAAGTTCGCTTAGACCCGGTTTCACCTCGTGCTTAATTGTACTGCATATTTCGGAAGTAATTTGACAGGCTTTCTTTAAATTTTTAATTTCATTTGTGTCTTTTATAAGTCGTAAGTCGTCTAAAACGCCTATTTTTTTTATAACGTTGGTTCTTTCAGATTTTAGATTTTCGTTTATTAAAATAAAGTCCAGTGCGTTTGTATGTTTTGGATCTATTAACAAAGCGTCTGTTTTATTTTGTTTTAAAATCTCAATAAGCGTTTTATGAAAGGACGACTCCGCCTGTATAATATTAATATGGATATGCGCGTCTTGCTTGCCGAAATATTCTTTTATCTGGTTTTCAATCATTTTCTGGCATATAGCATATGTTTTATCTTTTAAAACTAAAAGCCAAAATCCGCCGAATCCCGCGCCACTAAGATAGAAAATCTCTTCAGTATTTGTAAAAAGAACACCGTCTGTTTTGTATTTAGCGAATATTTTTGATATTTTATCTTTCATATTTTCCTGCTGTTTTACTACGGCTCTTTGATTGTTAAATAACACTTGACACTGAATAGCTATTTTACTATAATACTACCACAATCACAAGAGGTGATTGAAGTTTAGTTGTCCGCGGAGCGGATAGGAAAATAAGGAGTTGTAAGCAATGGCACAAGGTAAAGTAAAGTGGTTTAACGATCAGAAAGGTTATGGATTTATTTCTAACGACGACGGATCAGGCGATGTTTTCGCGCATTATTCAGCTATTCAATCTGAAGGTTTTAAATCGTTAGCGGAAGGCGACAGCGTTGAATTTGAAGTTGTAAACTCGGACAAGGGACCTAAAGCAACAAACATAAAAAAGATTTAGACTATAATCAATCAGTTTTAAATTAAAAAGACCTTAGGGGAGTTTTCCTTGAGGTCTTTTTAACTTTGTTATATTGAAAAAATACGAATTTTGAAAGTCTTTAACAAATGCGTGTTAAAGAAAAATCGTTGTTAAAATTAGAAAATGTAATTGGCGGCAGATAAAAAGTTATAAACAAAGCCTGACAAACAACAAGGCGGCAAACGATGAAAAACAAACTGCGTTGCTATTTATTAATAAGTCTTGTCTCGTCGGAATTAAGTGTATGCGCACGGATTGTAATATATGCGCTTATAAATGACTTGATACCTTTGAGTGTTATCTAATACAAGCAAAAGAATGATGACGAAAAATGTAAATTGTAAACTTTAAAGCTATTGATGTTATATCAGAAGCCATTAATTTAAGATGGCTTTTTTTAATATTTTTTGATATGATTTATTAAGCTTGATAACTTTTCTTTTTTAAATCACGGAGGGAAGTGGAGTTTTTAATCAACAAGTTATCAAGAATAAGATCTGAAGTTATCAATGATCAAAAAGAATAGTTTAAAGGATCTATTTTATTTAGATGTAATTGACAACATGCAAAGAGAAGGAGTAAAATATTGTTAGAAAGAACAAGGAAAATGACAATGACTAACAATTTACAAAATTCTGTGAAAGTGTAAGTGTTCTAAGAAAGGTGAAAATGAGAAAAATTGCAATAGTATTAATATTATTCCACATTAATCGGCTGCGCTAAACAACCAGAAATAACCACAAACCAGAACGGAAACGAAATAAACAAACTAAAAGCCGGAATAGAAAGAATAGAGAGAAATTATAAAAGCGAAATTTTTTGGAACAGAATGGGGATGGGAATAATAACGCTAACAGGAATAATAGTAATTACAATACTTGCAATAAATAACTGCAAATTAACAAACAAAATAGACCAAACAAAAACAGGCATTAGCGAATCCCAACAAGATCAACAAGATATATTCAGAAATAAAAAAACAGATAGAAAACTTATACCACAAAGCCGATGAAGTAGAAGAAACACTTCAGGAGGCACTCAATGAAGCAAGAGAAAAACCTGAATCAATAAGAGAAGAAATGAAAATATGCAACGAAAAAACAGAAAGCAAAATTGGAGGATTACAAAATAACCTACAAGAACTAACACAAGAAACATCAAGAATAAAAGAGGAATTTAAAGAAGAAATAAAATAAATAAGAGAAAAAGTAACCGAAATAGAATCATCAGAACAAAAAGAATCAGAAAGAACAAGAGAAGACATAGACCAAATGAAAACAGACATTAGAGAACTCCAAGAACGACAGAGCGATCTAACAACAACAATGGAAGAAAAGAATGAAGACACAAAAAGAGAAACAGAAACTCTATCAAAAGGAGAAGAAGTAATACACCAAGAAATAATAGAAATAAGGGAAACAATGGAACAAATAAGAAAGGAAATAAACCAAATAAAACAACCAAGAATAGAAGCAGAAACACAAACAGATGAAAAGTAGAATTCTGTAAATTGTAAACATTTTAGAAATAAGCATTTTAGAAAATAAAAATGAAAAAAGCTGCAATAGTATTAATCGTGTTTCAACTAATCGGCTGCACTGGAAAACCTGATACTGTTATTATCGACAGACACCAAACAGGAGAAGAAGGAAAGCCTATTATTATTATCACCGGACAATCAACAGGAGGGGAACAACCACATACTACTATTATTAACAACAGATGCCCAACATCAACAAAAACACCTGAACCAGTACAAACATCACCACCAGTACAAACATCACCACCAGCACAAACATAAATACCAACAAAAATGGGAACAACAGAAAAAATAGTAGCCACCACCATCGTACTATTTCTATCAGCAATAGCCATATACAACTTATGCAAGTGTTGCAGTCAGGAACAGGGAATAACTACTGATAAAAAGGAAAAACGACAAATTATACTTATGCCGAACCAACCATAATTAAGATAAATGAGAAGAATCGCAATAATACTAATTTTATTTCAACTAATCGGATGTATACAGCAGCCAGCAATAACTACAAACCAAAATGCAAAAGAAATAAACGAACTAAAAACTGCCATTGAAACAATAAAAAAAGGAAGAGAACATGATAAACAACAAATAGAAAGGTATGAAAGCGAAATTTTTTGTAACAGAGTATAGGCAGCAGTAGGAATAGGAATTGGAGTAATAGCAATAATAGCGATTGGAGTAGTTGTAAAAAATAACCTTGAATTAAAAAACAAAATAGAAGAAGGAAAAAACAACTAGAAAAAACCCGAGATGGAACGCAAGGAAGTATAACCTCATTATTAAACAGAGTAGAACAACCAAAACGGAAAGCTGATAAAGCAGAAAAAGATATAGAAGAGCTAAAACAAAACGTAACCAATTTGCAAGAGGCACACGCAAACGACATATCTGCACTACAGCAGCAAGCTACTAGACTAGAGGACAATATAAAAGCAACAGAACAAAGAGTAACCGACACCCACGCGGGGGATTAAGAGACGAAATAAGAAAAGGAGAACAGACAAATAATGCGAACGCAGAAGCTATAAAAAAAACAAACGAAAGGATAACCAATATAAACAAAGAACTCAATGAAAAGACGGACGATGCAGTCGACGAATTAACAGCAAAATTAGACGAGGTGCAAAAGACATTAACCTCTAAACAAACGCAACAGGAAGAACAGCGCAGACGTCAAGAGGAAGAACAGCGCAAGCTATCACAACAACCAACACGCGAGGCAGTCCCACTCGACGAACCACCAGACCACCCAAAAAAAGCAGACCCATGTGGC